>CALAZZ010000156.1 GCA_937926515.1 uncultured Bacteroidales bacterium
GACAGGTTTGATAGGTATCAGCAGACCAGTACTGTGCAACTTCATTGTCATTTTTATCCGGAAGTTAGGATCCAGCTTTTTGAGAATATCCCGATTGGAATAAAATCAACCCTAAACTAAAATGAGCTTATAATCAAAGACCAGCAATCTTAATCGGTTTAAATTCACAAAGCTAAATAGGGATAGCGTATAAATCAAAATCTGCTGCCGAAATGATTTTCACATTATAGAAAGACCCAGTAGCAAGATTTGCCACTTTCTGATCAATTAATACTTCATTATCAACCTCAGGTGAGTCATACTGGGTGCGTCCAACATAGTAATCGCCTTCGGTGCGATCAATAATCACCCGTTGGATCGAACCGATTTTCTCCATATTATGCTCTAATGATATTTCTTGTTGTATTTCCATTAATTCCTCAACTCGTTGCTGCTTTATTTGATCAGGCACATCATCATCCAACTTATAAGCAGTGGTTCCTTCTTCAGCAGAATATGCAAACACCCCCAATCTCTCGAAGCGCTGTTTCTTCACAAAATCACATAATTCTACGAATACTTCCTCTGTTTCACCAGGATACCCTACAATGAAAGTAGTACGGAATGCAATGTCAGGAACAACTTTACGGATGGATTCAACAAGCTCAATCGTTTCAACTTTTCCCATCCCCCGCTTCATCGACTTTAAAATATCATTATTAATATGCTGTAATGGCAAATCAATATAGTTGCAGACTTTTGGGTTTGAGCTGATCACATCCATAAGATCAATGGGAAAATCATGTGGGTAGCCATATTGAAGCCGGATCCATTCAATGCCCTCAACTTTAGAAAATTCATTAACCAAAGTTACAATTTCGCGCTTTCCATAGAGGTCCAACCCATAATAGGTTAAATCCTGTGCTATGAGAATCAGCTCCTTAACACCTAATGTGACAAGATACTTCACTTCGTTTACCAGCTCATCAATGGGAACTGATTTATGTTTACCACGAATTAGAGGTATAGCACAAAAAGAGCATTTACGATCACAGCCCTCCGAGATTTTCAGATATGCGTAATGATCCGGTGTGGCTCTTTCCCGTCTGTAATGATAAAACGCATTATCCGTAACAGTTGTCTTGGCGCCGTGCAACAGGGCTATCACACTATTGAGGTTATTTACCCCAACAAAAGCATCAACCTCGTAAAACTCATTCTTCAGCTGTTTTATATATCTTTCAACCAGGCAACCCATCACGATCAACTTTTTCAATGTACCCTGTTTACGTGCCTCAGCAAATGACAGCAAGGTGTCAATCGATTCTTCCTTTGAATCCGAAATGAATCCACAGGTATTGACAATGACTATATCCGAAGGGTGTATGCTGTCATGAAGCACCACGAATCTGCTTTGATCAATTCTACCTGCAAGATGCTCTGAATCAACAATGTTTTTTGAACACCCCAGGGTAACGATATTTATTTTTTGTTTTCTCAAAACAATGTTTGACAAAGGTTTAACTTTCAAACAAGCTATCAATAAACTGCACGCGGTCAAAAAGCTGTAAGTCTTCTATACGCTCCCCAATACCAATATATTTAACTGGTATCTTAAATTGATCAGAAATACCGATCACAACACCTCCCTTGGCAGTACCATCAAGTTTAGTCAATGCCAGGGCATTCACTTCGGTAGCCGCGGTAAATTGCCTGGCTTGTTCAATCGCATTTTGCCCGGTGGATGCATCCAATACAAGCAACACTTCATGTGGAGCATCAGGTACCAGTTTTTTCATAACTGTTTTGATCTTGGTCAGCTCGCGCATTAGGTTCTCTTTGTTGTGTAATCTACCGGCTGTGTCTATGATTACAACATCTGTTTGTTGTGCAAGGGCTGATTTGATGGTATCGTAACATACAGATGCAGGGTCTGCACCCATACCCTGTGTTATAAGGGGTACAGCTGCACGTTCAGCCCATATCTTAATCTGGTCCACGGCAGCAGCCCTGAAAGTATCGGCAGCACCAAGCAGAACTGATTTCCCGGCCTGCTTATAATTATAGGCCAACTTCCCGATGGTAGTCGTTTTTCCCACACCATTTACCCCAACAACCATGATGACGTATGGTACTGCATTTGAGGGTACATCAAAGTTTTCTCCCTCACCGCTGTTATTTTCTTGGAGCAGCGCCACAACCTCTTCTTTAAGTATCCTGTTTAACTCATTTGTACCCAAATACTTATCACGTGACACACGCCCTTCAATTCTTTCAATTATTCGCAGGGTGGTATTCACACCAACATCTGAGGTTACCAAAATCTCCTCGAGTTCATCAAGCACCTCGTCATCAACCTTTGATTTGCCGGCAATTGCCTTTGTAAGCTTACCTAATACACTTGAACGTGTTTTTTCGAGCCCTTTGTCCAGGTCTTGCTTTTTTTCTTTTGAGAAAAACGAAAACAAACCCATAGTTTTAAATATTAATAAACAAAAAAAGCTCTTCCATGAAGTTGGAAAAGCTAAATACCAAATCTTTACAGAATTATTTTACCTTTTGCTCAAAAATTCCTGGACCCTGTCGTTGGGGACAATACTTTCGCTAAAGGTATAGGCTCCTGTTTTTTCTGACTTAACCGCTCTGATTACCTTTGCATATTCTTTTCCTTGTGCTTGCAGTGTTGCAACAACTTTCTTTGCCATAATTCAGCTTATTTAATCTCTTTATGAATAGTCATTTTCTTCAAAATGGGGTTGTATTTCTTCAACTCCATACGATCAGGAGTGTTTTTCCTGTTTTTTGTCGATATATATCTTGAAGTACCAGGCATCCCACTTTGCTTATGCTCTGTACACTCCAGAATGATCTGACCTCTTGCTTCTTTATTCTTCTTAGCCATGCTGTTTAAATTCAAATTTTGGGACGGCAAAAATAGTACTTATTCCAAAATAATCCTAACAATAAGTTCACTTTTTACGGAATTTTGAGGATTGCCTGCACATAAGGCTCTATACCTGTAAAAAAGAACTCGACAGCAATCACCATTACGATCAGCCCCATCAGCTTCATCATGACTTTATTTCCGGTATCTCCCAGGAAGCGGATGATCTTAGCTCCGCTCAAAAGAACAATTAAAACGGTAACACACACAACCAATATTGAGGAAATCAACAGCAATTTGGTAATTGAATCCTGGCTTTGATCCATCAATACAATGGCATTGGTGATTGATCCGGGGCCGGCAATCATAGGGATACCCAGCGGAGTTACCGAAATGTCATCCACGTATTTCTTCACATTTTTAGATGTTGTTTTCAATCGGCTTACCCTGGCATTTAACATATCAAAACCCATTATGAAAAACAATACCCCACCGACCACTTTAAGCCCTGCAACCGAAATACCAAAAAACCTGAACAATAATTGTCCCGCAAAGGCAAATAATACTAAGGTGAAGAATGCTGTGATCAGCGCTTTAACTGCAGTTGCACGCTGCTGCCTCCTGCTTAGATCAGACGTCATCGCCAAAAACAACGGCATGACCCCTAAAGGATTCATTAGCGTAATGAAAGAAGTAAAATATAATAGGAATAAAGTCAGATAATCGTTCGTCATCAACATTATAGTTGCGCTTTTTTGTTCTGTGATCTGTCTAACTACATTTTACCAATGATGTCATGAACAAGGCCCAGCACCTCTGATTCACGCCTTATCACATCTGCTACCATCGCTTCTCCTTGCTTAAGTTTATCATCAACATAAGCTTTGTCATCAACACCTGGTGCATTGATCTGCACATTCAGATATGCACCCAATACAGCTGAACGAGCGCATAGCGCACCCACACCGGCGTCAGAAACAGAATTCGGATTCCCGATTTTTGCCATCGCCTCGATGACGTCCAATGATGATAATGCAACTTTCATCACCCTAAAAGGGATTTCAATCGCATACTTTGAAGCCTGTTCAATGGCATGCTTCCTGGCTTCAATCTCTTCCGCTGTTTTCTTAGGCATGCCAAACGCATCAATAATACGATTGAACGCCCTGGTATCCTCATCCACAAGAAATAGCAATTCATCCTTGATTCTCTGGCCTTCCTCAGCCCAGCGAGAAAATTCCTCCCAGCGGTCGTCCCATCCTCGCTTGTGAGATGAAAGATTAGCAACCATGGTTGCTAATGAAGCACCAAGGGCCCCAATATAGGCCGAGATAGACCCGCCCCCGGGTGCAGGCGACTCCGATGCGGTCTCATTGGCAAATCCTTTGGCAGTGAGATCATTCAGTTTTGGAGTCTTCTCTGCATCTTCCAGAACATACTCAATAATCTTTTCTCTCGGATTGAAAGGTTTAAGCTCATCCAATCCCATTGATTTGATCGCGATCTTTATGAGCTCATCATGATCCACACCAAGGGAACGCTGTTGCTTTCTCAAAAAATACTTACCGGCATCAATCATTGCCTTCAAAGGAATCAATCCAACCAATTCTGAGCCAGTAACCCTGATCCCCCTGGCATCAGCTTTCCGAAACACCTCATCAAAAGCCTCATGCACCGAGGTTATGCTAATATTTGTCAGATTCATCGAAATCTGAGCTATTCCATATTCTTCAATATACCATCCAATTGCTTTGACTGCTTTTAGCGTTCCCGGTATATATACTGGACTGCCTTTCTCATCCTTTACAATTTTTCCGGTTAGGGGATTGCCTTCACGTTTGACTCGTCCACGTTCACGCACATCAAAAGCAATGGCATTGGCCCTTCGCGTTGAGGTTGTATTTAAGTTCACATTAAATGCTACCAGAAAGTCACGTGCACCCACAGCTGTTGCTCCTGCCCTCGCATTAAACGAGGCAGGACCAAAATCAGGTTTCCACTCCGGCTTAACAATTTTATCAGCTAACCCCTCATACTCTCCTGAACGACAATTGGCAAGATTTTTACGCTCCGGCACAAAGGCAGCGTTTTCATAACAGTAAACCGGTATATTTAATTCATCTCCAATTCGCTCTGCTAACTTTCTGGCATATTCAACAGTTTCCTCCATGCTAATGTTTGCAACCGGAATAAGTGGACACACATCAGTAGCACCCATCCGGGGATGCTCGCCTTTATGTTTTCGCATATCAATAAGCTCTGACGCCTTCTTAACCGCCTTTACTGCAGCCTCTATCACTTCATCAGGTGATCCTACAAAGGTGACCACGGTTCGATTTGTAGCAGCTCCGGGATCTACATCAAGCAATTTGACTCCTTCAACCGATTCTATCTGGTTGGTAATTTGTTTTATTATTCCCATATCGCGGCCTTCGCTAAAATTTGGGACGCATTCGATCAGTTTTTTCATATTTATAACTTAGTCTAATTCATAATCAATTACTAACCTAAAACCCATTCCGTTTTTCCATTCAGGATGACCTGCTCCACTTTGTTGGTTCCATAATAATAGGGCATATAGGCTATGCTCGGAATGGGTTTGGTAATGAATACATTGGCTGTTTTCCCAATTGCAATGCTTCCCAGCTCCTCACTCAAATCCATGGCATAGGCACCATTGAGGGTAACACTGTATATGCCCTCTTCCGGGGTTAGTCTATACAATATGCTCGCCATTGAAAGTATGAGCTGCATATTCCCTGAGGGGGAGGAGCCCGGATTAAAATCGCTTGCCATGGCAAGTGGTAAACCGGCATCTATCATCTTACGTGCAGGGGCATAAGGCATATTGAGAAAAAAGGCAGCTCCCGGAAGGATAACCGGCATGGTTTCAGTTCCTATCAACGCCTCAATTTCATCATTTCCGGTGTACTCAAGATGATCCACCGATAATGCATTATACTTAACTCCTACCTGGATTCCTCCGGAATAATCAAGCTCATTTGCATGAATCTTTGGTCGCAACCCATATTTCATGGCTGCGTTTAAAATTCGATCGGTATCTTCAACTGTAAAAAATCCTTTATCACAGAACACATCCACATAATCCGCAAGTTCCTCCGAGGCTACCAAAGGTATCATCTCATTGATAACCAGGTCAACATACTCTTCCTGCCTTCCACGGTATTCTAGTGGCACTGCATGTGCTCCAAGAAATGTAGCTTTGATGGTTAATGGCGATACTTCCTTTAATCTCTGAATTACCCTAAGCATTTTAAGTTCTGTTTCTGTGCTTAACCCATAACCACTTTTAATCTCCACAGCACCGGTACCCATTGAAATGATTTCTTTTAGGCGCTGCATGGCTGAGTCAAATAATTCTTGCTCCGTTGCCTGTTGCATCCTCTTAGCAGAATTTAAAATACCCCCACCCCTGGCTGCAATCTCTTCGTAGGACAAGCCCTTTATCTTATCAATATATTCGATTTCGCGTGAAGCAGGATAAACCAAGTGGGTATGAGAATCGCAAAATGCAGGATAAACCAATTTTCCTGAAGCATTTATCAGCTCTCCACTGAACCACTCACTGATTTGCTTCTCCTGTTCTGAACCCATTAGGCCAAAAGCAGCAATCTTACCTTTGCTGATATATAGGAATGCATCCTTTACGGTATCCAGTGTATCCATTTCAGCACCTTTTACCAATAGCCGAGGCTTTTCCTCAACAAGTACAAGTTCCTGTATATTAATTATCAGGATATCCATAAGTTACAACATAAGTTTAAAGTGATGCAAATTTAGTAAAATTCCATGTCTTGCCTACCTCCAACAGCATTACAGTGGTATTATTAAAATCAGATAATACATCAACTTTAAAGATAAAAACCCAGTTACACACACCGCATATCTTAACAGTTTTACGTACATTTGTTTCAACAAATCAAATTTCCCAAACAAAACGATTCACAAATGAAAATCAGAACCTTGCTATCAATTGCATTGATAGTAGTATTCCAATTAGGTCATCTTCTTGCGGAACCTGTAAACATGGATGATGCCGCTAAAGTAGCCAGAAACTTCATCTATGAAAAACTTAACCAATATGATGTAGAAACAGATTATCAAGATATAACAATTGTAGAATCATGGTCTGTTGATGATGCTTACTACGTTTTTAATCTTGAAGATGGATGGATCATCGTGTCATCCAGATCTGAGCGCTGGCCTGTGATTGGGTATAACTTTGCAGGTCACTTTAGTAAACCCGATGCGATTAATTACAATGCTGCAAGCTGGATGCATACATTTGTTGAAGAAGCAGATTTTATTGTCAACAACAACATAGAAGCTACAACCGATATAAACCAACAATGGGATTATTATTTAACTGATGACATCAGTCATTTTTCATTGGAGGCAAAAAGGGATGTGGCTACACCATTACTCACCAATCTCTGGAACCAGGATCATCCATACAATATCTTTTGCCCTGTTGATCCAAACGGACCGGGTGGACATGTGTATGTTGGTTGTGTAGCAACAGCTATGGCAATGATCATGCATTATTGGCGATATCCACTGCAAGGCCAGGGCGAGCACCAGTATTATTCCGGTCAGTATGGCCTGCAATATGCTAACTTTGGCGAAACATTTTACAATTATAATGGCATGCGTGATGTTATTGAAAATACCAACCCCTTTGATGTAGCGCTCATCAGTTACCATGCTGCAGTATCAGTCAATATGTCATTCTCACCTGAAGGTTCAGGGGCATATAGTCACCAGGTACCTGGAGCCATGATAACGCGCTTTAAATATGCCAATTCAGCGCAATATCTGCAAAAGAACAATTATCCAAATTCCAGCTGGGAGGCGATGATGCAGGAACAGCTTGATCTGGGACGGCCACTTTACTATAGCGGTTATAGTACTGATGGCGGGGGACATGCATTTGTTTGTGACGGCTACCAGGGATCAAACTACTACCACTTCAATTTTGGTTGGGGTGGCTCAAATAATGGTTGGTTTAACCTTCAAAACGTAGGTGGGTTCCCAAGCGGCCAGGGAATGGTACGTAACCTGATACCGAACGACCCTGAATATCCCTATATCGCCGAAGGTGAAACTATACTATCCGAACGGTCTGGTTCCTTTTCCGATGGAAGCGGCCCTGTAATGTACTATCCTGAAGGGATGAATGCCAGTTGGCTTATTTCTCCCCAGTCAGATACAGATACTGTACATACAATCAATATCAGCTTCAGGAAATTCAATACAGCATCCGGTGACTATCTTAGGATTTACAATGGGAACTCAACCGAAGGAACACTGGTAGTTGAATTATCAGGGAGTGATCTGCCTGAACAGGTGACTATATCAGGAGATGAAGCATTCGTTACTTTCAACTCATCATCGAGTGCCCCCGGCTTTGTGGCAGAATATGTTTCCCTGGCACCTACCTGGTGCAGTGGAAATACCTTTATAACAGAACCTAGTGGTATTATTTCTGATGGCAGTGGTCCTTATCATTACAACAATAACACTACTTGCTTGCAAATCATCCAAGTACCCGATGCAACCGAATACATATTAAACTTTACAAAATTTGCAACGGAAGAAGGAAAGGACATTCTGCGAATAATCAATGGGAGTAATCAGACCATCGCTTCCTACTCAGGTCATGAAATACCAGATCCATTGCAAATAACCAGTAGTTTAGTAGCATTGGCCTGGAGTTCTAATGCTGTTATCAGGGATGAAGGCTGGGAAGTATTTTACGAAACCGATGCTGTGGGCATTGCTGAAAAGTCTTTAAATAGTGAGATCGAATTATTTCCAAATCCGGTGACCGATGTGTTATTTGTAAATCTAATGATTCCTAACATTAATGATGCAGAGGTCATGATCCATAGTCTTGAGGGCCAGCTTATCTATCATAATCAATACAAATTTGAAGACAATCGGGCCAGTTTCAGCATTCCTGCACATACTATATCGAAAGGCGTATATGTGTTTGGTGTTCAATCTGATCAAGGCCTAATAACCAGGAAAATTGTGGTTCAGTAACTCACTTGCCTACTTGAAGGTTTGAATGTTTTACTTTGATTTATTAAGAGAAAAAAACTTGTGTCGTGTCAATGCTGCTG
>CALAZZ010000157.1 GCA_937926515.1 uncultured Bacteroidales bacterium
GTCAAAGGAGCAGGGAATTAAAAAAAATATTCCTCCTTAGCTCAGTTGGTTAGAGTCCGCCAGCCGGCGGATTAATCAGCGGGTCAAAGGAGCAGGGAATTAAAAAAAATATTCCTCCTTAGCTCAGTTGGTTAGAGCATCTGACTGTTAATCAGAGGGTCGTTGGTTCAAGTCCAACAGGGGGAGCAACAGGGGGGCGAATAAGCCCCTTTTTTTATACAAAATTTTGTACTTATTATGGCAGACGTTTTGGGAATGGGTAATGCCCTTGTAGATATCATGACCAAGATTGATCGTGATGACATCCTAAAGGAACTTCGACTTCCAAAAGGAAGCATGCAACTGGTTGATGCACAAACTTCAGCCAAAGTAGCTCAACATCTTTCAAATTATACTAAAACGATGGCCTCAGGCGGGTCGGCGGCCAACACCATACATGGACTTGCACGTATGGATATTTCAACAGCGTTTATTGGAGTTATAGGAAGTGATGAGACAGGTGATTTCTTTCAAAACGACATGCTGGCCGCCGGAATTGAAACAATACTTTTTCGCAGTCAAACCCCGTCAGGAATTGCGATAGCATTGGTTACCCCTGATGGTGAGCGTACTTTTGCCACCCATCTTGGTGCTGCTCTTGAGCTGTCGGCGGATCACCTTGACCAAAAACATTTCGAAGGTCATAAGTATTTGTATATAGAAGGCTACCTAGTTCAAAATGAGCAATTACTACTTAAAGCGCTCAGCCTGGCAAAGAATGCAAATTTAACGATTGCACTTGATTTGGCCAGCTACAATGTTGTTGAATCAAAGAAGGAATTTTTGCTCCGTATTCTCAAAGAGTTTGTTGATATTGTTTTTGCCAATGAAGAAGAAGCGAAGGCTATTTGTGGATTGCCTCCGGAAGAAGCTGTTGGCTACCTTGCGTCTCTTTGTGAAACAGCTATAATTAAAACAGGCTCAAAGGGAGCTTTGATGATACAAAAGGATCACATGAGTCATGTGCCGGCCTTCAAGGTTGAGCTTACTGATACAACTGGTGCTGGTGATATGTTTGCAGCCGGGTTTTTGTATGCGCTGCTAAAAGGCTTTAATATTGAGAAAGCAGGCAGGGCCGGCACAGTACTTGCAGGTCATGTTATTGAGGTAGTAGGTGCTAAAATGGATGAAAGTAAATGGGAACAAATTAAGAAGCAGATCAGTGATCTATAAATAAATATGATCCCTGAATGTATCCTGAGGATCAGTATTATCACCCCAAAACTGTAAAGCGTCTCCGCGCTCCTAAACCATTACTTTTTTTTTGTGTAGAGTAGGCTAAGATTCAGTTTAAATAAGCCATTTTCATTTTTTTATTCGGCTTATTTCTGTACATTTGCCACCCTGTTTTTTCGTCATAAGTAAACATTTAACAGTCTATTACACATATGAAGGTATTTGAAACAAAAGACATTCGAAATGTAGCCCTTATCGGAGCTGCAAAATCAGGAAAGACAACATTGGCTGAAAGTATGTTGTTTGAAGGTAAAATGATTAATCGCAAAGGGTCGGTTGATGATAAGAACTCGGTATCAGATTATAGGCCAATAGAAATTGAGCGTCAGATATCGGTTCATTCCACATTAATGCATACCCTGCATGAGGGTAAGAAAATAAACATTATTGATGCTCCCGGCTTCAGTGATTTTACCGGGGATATTCTTTCAGCAGTCAATGTTGCTGATGTTGCTGTTTTCAATATCAACACACAAGCCGGAGTTGAGGCAACAACCGAAAATGCATGGCGCCAGGCCAAGAAAGCTAATTGCCCCGTTGTGTTTGTGATGAACCAGCTTGACCACACCAATGCTAATTTTGATGAAGCTGTCAGGCAGCTAAAAGATTACTATGGCGATAAAGTCACACTAGCACAATATCCGGCGTCGACAGGCGAAGGGTTTGATTCAGTAATTGATCTAATGCTGATGAAGATGCTTAAATTTAAAAGCGGAGGAGGTGAGCCCGAAGTGCTTGATATTCCTGCTGATGAAATGGATAAGGCTGAAGAATTGCATCAGGCACTAGTTGAAAATGCAGCTGCCGGTGATGACGCCCTGATGGAAAAATATTTCGAAAATGACATGCTCAGTCTTGATGAAATGCGTGAAGGCATTCGTATGGGACTGATTCAGCGTGGCATCTTCCCTGTTTTTTGCACCGCCGTAAAACATGGAATTGGCGTACATCGCTTAATGGATTTCATTGCCCATACATGTCCTTCACCTGACCTGGTTCAAGGGCGGAAGACTACAGCTGGCAAAGCTTTCAATTGTAATGCAAGTGACCCGGCAGCTTTGTTTGTATTTAAGATGGCGAATGAGCAACATCTGGGCGAGGTATCAATGTTCAAGGTATATGGTGGTGAAATAAAAGAAAGTCAAGACCTTATAAACCCAAGAACAGGAAATAAGGAGCGCATTTCGCAATTGTTTGTTGTGAATGGAAAGAACCGTGAGAAAGTGGAGAAAGTTGTTGCCGGTGATATTGCTACTACCATTAAACTAAAGGATATCCGTACCAACGATTCATTAATGGATCCAAAAATTGGCGATCACGGTTTTGAACCCATTGTCTATCCTGATCCTATTTATGCAACTGCCATCAAAGCAGTTAATTCAGCAGACGATGAAAAACTGGGGACCTCATTGCAAGAACTTCATCGCACTGATCCCACTATCAGGGCAGGTCTTTCACGTGAGCTTAAGCAGCTTATTGTTCAGTGCCAAGGCGAATACCATATCAATACCGTAAAATGGTATTTGACAAACCTCTATAAAATTGAATCCGAATTTTTTGCACCAAAGATACCTTATCGCGAAACAATTACCAAGGCTGCAAGAGCAGACTATCGTCACAAAAAGCAGTCAGGTGGCGCCGGACAGTTTGGTGAAGTTCATTTAATGATACAGCCTTATGTAGAGGGCTATGCCGACCCTACTGATTTTCCGGTCAGGGGTAAAGAGGAGCATAAGCTTAACTGGGGCGGGAAGCTGATTTTTAATAATTGTATCGTCGGTGGATCGATTGATGCCCGCTTTATGCCCGCAATTCTCAAGGGCATATTTGAACGCCTCGAAGAAGGACCACTTACCGGCTCCTATGCGCGCGACATTGTTGTTTATGTGTATGATGGTAAGATGCACCCTGTTGATTCAAACGAAATTTCATTTAAACTGGCCGGTCGTAACGCTTTCAGCGCTGCATTTAAGAATGCAGGCCCAAAAATTATGGAACCCATATACGACCTTGAAGTGCTCATTCCTGAAGAGATGATGGGTGCAGTAATGACGGACTTACAAGGCCGTCGTGCTGTGATCATGGGCATGGATTCAGAAGGTAAAAACCAGATAATCAGAGCGAAAGTGCCATTGGCCGAGATGGATAAGTATGCTACATCGCTCAGCTCACTGACCTCAGGCCGTGGTTCGTTTAGTATGAAATACGCTGAATATAACCAGGTGCCAATGGATGTTCAGGCTAAATTATTGAAGGAATACGAAGAAAAGATGATGGAAGAGGATTAATTCCAGCCTGTAAGACAAACTAATTGAGCCCGCTTTTAACAGCGGGTTTTTTTATGCGATCACTCCGCTTCCCAAACAGATACCTTCTTGCGGATGATAAAGAACACCAAACTGACCGGGTGCAACCCCTGAAATGGGTTCAGCTGACCGGATGCAGAACCTTTCTTCGTTTAATTCAATCTTACCGAAGTTGTATTCCGGCTGATGCCGGATCTTAAATCTGATATCCATCCCATCGGTTAATTCTGTTTTTGGATTTATCGGATGCACATCTTCCAATTGAAAAATATTGGTGTATTGGCTTATTGGATCATATCCATTCGAAACATAAATAATGTTTTCATCCACATCTTTATTGACAACAAACCAGGGTCCGTGACTCAAACCGAGACCTTTCCGCTGTCCAATGGTATGAAACCAAAACCCTTTATGCTTACCCAATATTTTTCCTGTTTCTTTTTCAATGATCAGGCCTTTTTTTTCACCAATATACCGCCTGATAAAATCATTGTAATTGATCTTGCCTAGAAAACAAATGCCTTGACTATCAGGTCTGTGTGCGCTGGGCAATCGCATTCTATGAGCCAGTTGGCGCACATCTGATTTTGTCAATAGGCCGACAGGAAACATCAGTTTGTTCAATTGGGCATAGGTAATGCGCGCCAGGAAATAGGTTTGGTCTTTAACAAGATCAGTCGCTGTACCCAGGAATAAACCCCGGTCATTTTCAATCACTGTGGCATAGTGGCCTGTACTGATCTTATCAAAATCTTTTCCAAACTTTTCATTGAAACTGCCAAACTTGATCAATCGATTGCACATGATATCCGGGTTTGGCGTTTGTCCTTTTTTTACTGTTTCCAGCGTGTATGTAATAACACTTTCCCAATAAGCTTTTTGCAGGTCAACAACTTCCATACGGCAACCATATTTTTTCGCAATATAGGTTGTGATCTCAATATCTTCCTCCGAGGGGCAATCCACATAGCCAGGTTCATCTTCCATTCCAATACGGATGTAAAAAATAACTGGGTTAAAGCCATTCTCTTTCAATAAAGGGATGGTAACTGAACTATCTACACCACCTGAAACCAAAGCTGCAATTTCCATATGTACAATGAATTAAAAATTGCAAAGTTCGGAAAAAATGATGCACTATGCTGCTGCACCATTCCGGCCGGGATAATGGCCTTTCATACGGAAAGCAAAGTAAGTTCAACTTTTTTTTCTTTAAACCTTATTCTCAAAAAGATGAATTTGAAAGTCAGGGTTGATTTTCTCAACCTTGAAATGATATAGTTCGTATTGCAACGGAAAAGAATGTATTTTTAGGACAACTTATACGCTTATGGCGGTATTTTTTACCTCGCGCTTGACAATATGGAATATCGCCTTAAATTTACCTATTGATTAAGCCTTTGAAACTGGCTCAATTAGTTGATGCATAAGTTGTTTTTTTAAGATTTTTATTGTTTTTTTTTGCTTTTATCCATTACTTTGCAGGCTGTTTAACTAAAAACATTAAAGTTATGTCAGAAATTAAAGACAAAATTGTTTCGATTATCGTTGATAAGCTGGGCGTAGAACCAGGCGAAGTTACCAACGAAGCCAGCTTTACCAACGATTTGGGTGCCGATTCGCTCGACACGGTTGAATTGATCATGGAATTCGAAAAGGAATTCAATCTGGCCATTCCAGATGATCAGGCAGAAAAGATTGCCACAGTTGGCGATGCCATCAAATACATTGAAGAAAACAAGGGGTAAGAAACATCAGATCAGGTTTATGGAGCTTAAACGAGTAGTAGTCACAGGATTGGGTGCCATCACCCCTATTGGCAACAACGCCCCGGATTATTGGGACGCGCTGGTAAGAGGAGAGAACGGCGCTGCCGATATTACCCGCTTTGATCCATCCAAGTTCAAAACACGTTTTGCCTGTGAGGTCAAAAATTATGATTGGAAAGATTATTTTGACCGTAAAGATGTAAGAAAGTATGATCTCTTTGCACAGTTTGGCATCATTGCTGCCAATGAGGCTGTTGCGGATGCCGGACTGAGCAAAGAGAATACCGATTATAAAAACGTTGGTGTGATCTGGTCATCGGGAATTGGTGGTTTAATCACCTTTTACGATGAAGTTAAATCCTTTGTTGAGGGTGACGGCACTCCCCGGTTCAACCCATTTTTCATTCCCAAAATGATTGCTGATATAGCTTCAGGTCATATTTCCATTAATCATGGATTTATGGGGCCGAATTTTGCTACAGTTTCAGCATGTGCTTCTTCAGCCAATGCTTTGGTTGATGCTTTTAATTATATCAGGCTTGGCAAGGCAGTAGCATTTGTTTCAGGTGGTTCCGAAGCTTCCATTACACAGGCTGGTGTTGGGGGGTTCAATGCCATGCATGCTATTTCTACCCGTAATGATGATCCTAAAACAGGCTCACGTCCCTTCGATAAAAACCGCGATGGTTTTGTGATTGGCGAAGGCGGAGGAGGAATTATTTTTGAGGAAATGGAGCATGCACTTAGACGAGGAGCAAAAATATATGCCGAAGTTGCCGGAGGTGGCCTGTCCGGTGATGCAAACCATATGACCTCACCCCATCCTGAAGGATTAGGTGCCCATTTGTGCATGGAACGTGCTTTGCAGGACGCTGAAATGAAACTTGAAGATATTGACCATATAAATACACATGGTACCTCCACACCTCTTGGTGATATCTCAGAACCTAAAGCGATCATCAGTTTGTTTGGAGAGCATGCCTATAAAATCAGTATAAATTCAACCAAATCAATGACTGGTCACCTGCTTGGTGGAGCGGGTGTGATCGAAGCCATTGCAACTCTTTTGGCTGTGAAGAACGATATCATTCCACCAACCATTAATCATTTTACTGATGACCCGGAAATTGATAATAAACTCGATTTCACATTTCATACAGCCCACAAAAGAACAGTCAATGCTGCCCTTAGTAATACATTTGGATTTGGAGGACACAATGCCTCCATTATATTTAAGAAATTCGTTCAATAAAGGGTTTCGGTTTGGCATTAAGTAATCCCATTAAGGCGCTGTTTCCGGCCGATAGAGAGCTTTCACGATCTATAAAAAATATTTTCGGCTTCAAACCCGGAAATATTTTTTTGTATCAGCTCGCCTTCAAACATAAGTCTACATCCGATGAAATTATTAATGGATACAAGCTTAGCAATGAGCGGCTGGAATTTCTTGGAGATGCCATTTTAAGTGCCATTATTGCAGACTATCTTTTTAAAAAATTTCCATATAGAAACGAAGGTTTTTTAACTGAAATGCGTTCGCGCATCGTTAGCCGGTCATCTCTTAACAAGATATCTCAAAAGTTGGGTATTGATAAGCTGGTGCACCTGGCTAAAGAAAACCGTAGTCAGTTTAAATCAGTAAATGGCGATGCATTTGAGGCATTTTTGGGAGCCATCTATCTGGATAAGGGATATGAATTTGCCTTTGACATCATTGTGAAACGAGTGATAGAGCTCCATATTGATCTTGATGCATTGCAACATCATGAAATCAATTTCAAAAGCAAACTGATTGAGTGGTCGCAAAAAGAGAAGAGACATCTGGACTTTACATTGGTTACTGAAATTGGAGAGGGGTTTAATAAACAGTATGAAGTGGTTGTGAAAATTGATGGAGCAGATTATGGCAAATCAAGAGATTTCTCTATCAAAGGAGCTGAGCAATTGGCAGCTGAAAAGACAATTAATCTGCTTCAGGAACAACTGATCTTTGATGTGTAGGCTATACATGCCTGTCAGAGTCTTTCATGTGCTGGCCCCAGTATCCTTCACCCTTCTCAATATTCATATCATGATGAACCTTAACCTGGCAGGATAACCTAAGTCCAAAGCCGAATTTATGTGGTGGCAGATTTAGTCTGATTTTTTCTTTATGATTTGGTGGCGCTATTTTACCACTTATTTTCACCGCACATGTACCACAGGAGCCAAGGCCAAAGCAGTTCACAACACGTGACGGGCCATTGTGGGGTGTCATGCCATTTTTAATGAGCACATCGCGTAGGTTGGCACCTTTTTCGCAAATAATTTTTTTATTTTTAAAAGTAATCAGCGGCATTGAATTATCAATTAGCCATTACTTAACAGACGAGGGTTGTTGTTTGTTTAATCCACCCTCCAGTTTCCGCTTTTCACCGACAATATTCCCCTACTGGCCTATTAATTGTTTACAAGCAATGGATAAGAGGTTACATTTGCCTGAAAAGAATTAAATTTTATAACCTCAATTACTACAAAAATGGAAACTAAACAAACTTCAGTTGACAGAAGGGCAGTAGCCGGATTATTGCTTATTGCTGCCGGTGTTTTATTGTTACTCGATCTGAGTGATGTGTTGCCTTTCAATCTGCGATATTACATTATCTCATGGAAAACCCTACTCATAGGCATTGGATTGATAACCATGGCAAATAGCGAAAACCGTACAACAGGTATTATACTTGTTGGATTAGGACTGCTGTTTTGGATGCCCGAGTTGCTAGACTACCGCATTCGTTTGAGTACTGTTTTTTGGCCTGGCCTTCTGATAGGTATAGGTTTAATTATGCTGAGCCGCAGGGGGGAGGCTGATGGTCGCACACAGAAGCATATTTTTAGTGGGTCCAATCGACAAGGTGTGACTGATGAGGACGTGATTGATGAGCTGGCGATTTTCGGTGGTGGAAATACCAGGATTACCTCACAAAACTTCAAAGGAGGTAAGATTACCGCAATTTTTGGAGGAAGTGATATTGATATGAAACCGGCATTACCAGCTAAGGAGGGGTGTGTGATAGATGTATTCACCTTATTTGGTGGAAATAAACTCATTGTTAGTGATGATTGGCAGATCAAATCTGAAGTGGTAGCCATTTTTGGCGGCTTCAGCGATAAGCGCATACTCACTACAGACCGCAATCCGGAAAAAACGATGATCGTTAAAGGCGTTGTACTCTTTGGAGGAGTGGAGATAAAGAGTTACTAGCAAATGTAACATTTGAACTGATCTGTCCGTCAAATGTATAACTAAACCAACCAACATACATTTTAAACAATAGTTTGACCTATGCTTAATCCCATAGCCAAAAAGCGCAAATACCTGATTATTTATCTGCTTGCTTTTTTGATGATTGCGTTTATTCAAACTGTAATCCTCAATTATTACCAGGGAATAAACATCGCATCAGCCATAAGGGATGCAGTAGTATTCAATGTTGTATTGCTTGTCATCGGATTTAATATTTGGTATGTATTGCGCTTTAACCTGCGTGAACAACAAAGCTTTTTCGACCTGGCAGTGAACCATCTGCTCGCAGCAGTCATTACGGTTGCTATTTGGCTTGCCGGAGGTTATTTTATACTACAAAGTCTTGAAAGTCAAAATGAGACGTATCTTGAGTTTCTCCAGTTATCTTTGCCATGGCGTGGAATAATCGGGACGTTTTTCTATCTTGTATTCGTTTTAGTCTATTATATGTTTATGTATTACGAGGACTTACAACAAAAGATGCATGTAGAAAATGAGCTTAGCAATCTTGTAAAAGAGGCTGAATTAAATGCTTTGAAATCACAGATAAATCCACACTTTTTGTTTAATAGCCTCAACTCAATCAGCTCGCTTACCATGACTGACCCGGAGAAAGCACAGGAAATGGTAGTTAAGCTGAGTGATTTTTTACGATACTCACTTAGCCACGACCGTAAGGAAACCACTACTTTGAGGCGAGAATTGGAAAACACAGAACGCTATTTGGCCATTGAGAAAATACGTTTTGGTCACCGGCTAAAATATAATCTAACCGTTAGCAATGAATGCCTGGATGCTGTGATTCCCAATATGATCCTGCAGCCCCTGTTTGAGAATGCCATTAAACACGGCGTTTATAATAGTACGGAAGAAGTACTGATTGACCTGAGATGTGAACCTGACGAACATTTTTTTGTATTGAGGTTGCTCAACGATTTTGATCCCGATGCCACCCGCCCAAAAGGTGAGGGAATTGGATTAAAAAACATACGCAATAGACTTCAACTCCTTTATAACCGTAATGATCTCTTACAAATCAATAAAGGAAAGATCGAGTTTGAAGCGGTATTGAAAATTCCAAAAAAGGCACTAAAATGAATAAGAAAATCCGAACATTGATCATTGAAGATGAAAAACCAGCACGTGATCTCCTGCGTACATTCCTGGCAGAATTCAAAGAAATCGATATCATCGGTGAGTGCAGTGATGGTTTCAGCGGATTGAAAGCCATAAATGACAACCAGCCCGATCTGATTTTTCTGGATATTCAAATGCCCAAACTAACCGGCTTCGAAATGCTGGAGTTACTTGAAGAGGTTCCCGAAGTTATTTTTACAACTGCCTACGACCAGTATGCCATTCAAGCATTTGAACTAAATGCAGTTGACTATCTCATGAAGCCTTTTGCCAAGCAACGTCTCAGGCAGGCAGTGGATAAGGTGATTGAACGATTCAATTTAAAACATTCAGCAAGTGCAGAAGTCAGGAACCTGATGACACACGTGCACAATAAGCCGCAATTGCTCGACAGGGTGGTTGTCAAGTCCGGATCAAAAATACATGTGATTCCTGTAGATCAAATTGAGCAACTGGAAGCCCAGGATGATTATGTGATGATTCATGCTGCTGAAGGACGATTCCTGAAAAAGGAAACCATGAACTTCCTGGAACAACATTTACCGCCTGATCAATTTATACGCATCCATCGTTCCCATATTGTAAATATTGGGCAGATCTTGCGCATTGAGCAATATGGCAAGGAAAGCTATATGCTAGTGTTAAAAAACGGCAACCAGGTTAGTGTGAGCAAGCTTCGCATTAAGGAACTAAAAAAAGAGCTCAATTTTTAATTGCCTGGTAGGAAGCTTTGATATTTGTATTTTTGCTCACCGGTATGGCTTAAGGTTTCTCTTTAAGGCCTAGTCGTAAATATTGAAATTAAAACTATTAATAACCAATGAATTACTACATTAGTAAAAAAGTGAATGGACAGTTTGATCAAATCATAGATCATGTTACTGAGGCCCTCAAGGAGATTGGTTTTGGTGTGCTCACGACCATTCATGTTCATAAAACCCTAAAAGAAAAAATTGATGCAGATTTTAAACCGTATACAATCCTGGGGGCCTGCAACCCTCATTTTGCCAACAAGGCCCTCAGAATTGAGGACAAGCTGGGCGTGATCCTACCCTGCAATGTCATTGTCATTGACCAGGGTGGTGGTGTGATTGAAGTTGCAGCCATGCATCCCAAGGAAATGATGCAAAGCCTTAATAATAGCAAGCTGGATGCCATTGTAGAGGAAGTGAGTGTTCTGATTGAGAAAATGATCAACAGGCTTTAGTCTTAGGGTGTTGCTGCTAAATCAGTTTTTATACAACCTTACGCTGGAAGTTTGTTAGCAAGCTAATTTAATACTTATTATTTCTTCTAAATGAGACACCCAGGTCTTTTACTACATTTATTCCTGTTGGCATTGCTTACCTGGTCTTGTGCAAGCAGCACAGATGATCAAGACCAAAAATCCGTATCACGGACACCTCCGGTTTTACAAATTGACAGTGTTTTTTACCTTCCTGATCAAATACAGCTTGCTGCCAGGGCTGGTCAGGTGGATGAATTGTTTCATCGTCTGCGACGATTAACTGGTTTTAATGGAACTGTTCTTTATGCTGAAAGTGGTAGGGTTGTTTACCGTAAGGCATTTGGTTTTGAGGACGTTCGTAGACGACGTGATTCGTTGCATATCGACAGCCGATTTGAGTTGGCTTCTGTTACAAAAATGTTTACAGCAACGGCTGTAATGCTGTTGCTTCAGAATGGTACTATTCAAAGTTATGATGAGGATGTTCGAAATTATATTCCGGAATGGCCGTATGAGGATGTTACAATACGACAATTGCTCAATCATCGGTCTGGATTATCACGTTATGAGTCTTTGGCACATGATAAATGGAGTGATAAAACCATCCCACTTACAAACGAGAAGATGATTGATCTTTTTGTTGAGCATCAGCCTTCCCCATATTTCAGACCTGATAGAGGCTTTCACTATTGTAACACCAATTACGCGCTTCTAGCTTCAATTGTGGAACGTGCGAGTGGGATGAACTTTGAAGATTTTATGGAGGAGCGTATATTCAAGCCATTAGGCATGTACAATTCTTTGATTCATTCGATGCGAAATGATACAATTGTTTCAGCCTATATTGAACAAGTTGTACCCGGACATGATTTGCGAGGCAGAAGTTATATACGTGTGCGTAACGACTACCTCAATGGTGTGATGGGTGATAAAGGCATGTTCTCAACAGTTGATGACCTATATCGGTTTGATAAAGCACTTACATATCAATTGTTGATTAACGATACAATATTGAAGGAAGCCTTCACACCCGGAAGTCCTCGTCATCGTCGTCGCGTGGATAATTATGGTTTCGGATGGCGCATCCGGACTGCCTCCGACAGTGCAGTTTATCATTATGGCTGGTGGAAAGGATTTCGAAGTTTTTACCTGCGTGATATGGCTCAACAAAGAACCTTAATAGTATTGACAAACACGGACAGAGGGCCCGGAGCAGACCATTTCTGGAACATTATTAATGATGAAGAGCTGCTCTTGTTTCCTGCTTCTGTCAACGTTCAATATGAAATGGAATATGACCTTTGGTAGGGAGCATGTGCCTGATTAAATGATTCGAAAAAATATGCTTATGGACTAAATTATTTCAAGATATATAGGGTGGGAACAAGTCATTTTTTTGTTAAAACCCAAAGCTCTGACTTTTCATTGGCCCGTATTTCTGACAGCCAACTTTTCTGTTTCGAGGGTCTTTGTTTTACTGAACTTTGGTAATATTCCAACACCTTGAAGCGTTGCTTGTCAAGTTCAGATTGAATAGGATGCATGCCTTCAATACCGGCTGCCTGGGCAAAGGTTGAAAACAAGACTACCAGCTTGCAGTCTGCATCAATTTTCTCATAAACCTGATTAAAAAATGCTTCAAAGAAACCCTCGTTATAATATACTGACTTATCGATCATATTAGCAGATTGTTCTGGTATCCAGGGCGGGTTAAATACAATAAGATCGACATCGGAGGTTTCAATGCCTTCTAGCAATGATGTTTGCAGCAGTTCAACTTGATTGCTTTCTTTAGCATTCAAATTCATTGCCAGACTGTACAGGCTATTGGGATTGATGTCTGAAGCACTGATGTTTGAGATACCATGCTGTAGCATATAGAATGTGAGTACCCCACATCCGGTTCCGATATCTATAGCTCTGCTAAATCCGGTTTGTTTAGCAAGCCATTTTTGAAAGAGGCTTAAATGCTCATGACGTGTCGGAAAATATACACCATATAAGGGATAGATCATCTGTTGCAATCCGGGGTATGATATTCCTTTCACATACCATTGCCAGGCACCATTCAAACCAAGATACTCTGTAAAGCGAACAAAATAATCATTCATTTCGGGATAGAACATTGTAAACCAACCCAATTGTGGAGCACCTCTCAATCTGACCTGCCCATTTTGTACATGCACTAACAGGTTTTTGGACAATTTATTCAGCAAATTCCTATTTTGCCTGGAGCTTTGATAATCACGAATGGGATATTTTTGACTGACATAGTTCTTTAACCAACTATAGAATCCCATAGCAGTTCCATAGGTCCCTTCAAAAAAGTAGGTTTTTCCATTTTTTAGCCCGCGAAGAATTGACCGGTAAGGTAGCCCTGCCTGAACAGGTATTGCAGCTTTGTTTGGAAGGATGATCTCAGGACCGGTTAAGGGCAATTTTAAAGCAGATCTCAGCTCAGTAAGCGTTTGCATGATTGTAATATTCAGTCTGCAAGAGTAAACTGGTTATTTTAAGGTCCAAAGGTATTACATAATGGGAACAACAGTTGAGAGAAAATACCACTCATGCAGTCAGTGTGTGCTTAATTCTAATCAGGTTAACTTTCAGGCTGTTGTGCTATCGTTTACCACCAATTTAAATCCAACACCATGCACGTTCATGAGTTCAATCTGGTCATCATTTTTGAAATATTTACGAAGCTTGGTAATGTAAACATCCATTGAACGGGCATTAAAATAACTATCGTCGTACCAGATTTTATTCAACGCCACCGAGCGGTCAAGCACGCGATTCAGGTTTTCGCATAGTAACCGAAGCAGTTCTGCTTCCTTGGAAGTGAGCTTGTTTTCTTCCCCATTACTTGACAGGATTTGTCGGTTGTAATCAAATGTAAATTTTCCAATTTCGAAAACAGTTTGTTTAACCTGATCTTCAGCAGAGCGTCGTAAAATAGCCTTCATACGCATTAAAAGCTCTTCCATGCTGAAAGGTTTTGTGAGGTAATCATCTGCACCAAGTTCAAAACCCTGCAGCTTATCTTCCTGCATTGATTTGGCAGTGAGAAAAAGCAGGGGTACTTTTTTATCAAGTTTCCTTATTTCAGTTGCCAGTGCAAAACCGTCCATGACGGGCATCATGACATCAAGTATGCAAAAGTTATATTCTTCGCGTTTAAATTTTTCAAGTGCCTCCTTGCCATCAATGCATAAGGTTGTGGGATATCCTTTTGCTTCCAAATAAGCTTTTAATATTGTACCCAGATTTTTGTCATCCTCGGCAAGCAGCACTCTTTTTTGATTTTCCATATTGATCATTGATGTTATTCACCTCCTAAAAACGGCAAACGAATATAAAATGTTGTTCCTTTTTTTAATTCACTTTGCAAATGTACGGTTCCTCCATGTTTCTCCACAATTGCTTTTACATAACTTAAACCTAGCCCAAATCCTTTTACATTATGAATGTTTCCGGTAGGAACACGGTATAGTTTCTCAAAAACCTTTTTCTGATTCGATTTGCTTATTCCGATCCCATTATCAATTACAGAAAACTCAATGGCATTAGGAATATTGCGGCTTTTTACCAGTATTTTCGGCGATCCGTCACAATATTTTAGTGCATTATCCAAAAGGTTGAGGACTACATTGGTCAAGTGAATTTTATCAGCATATAATAAATGACGCTCTGCACTTAATTCACTGGTAATATTGCCGTTTTTCTTTCTGGCCTGCAGTATTTTAGTGTTGATGCATTCGTTTATTATTTCGTGCAGGTCAACATTCTCTTTTCGTAATACGAGTTCGCCCTTATCCATTACTGCTGATTGCAGGATTTGCTCAGCCATGGTTCCCAGGCGCTTGTTTTCTTCGTCGATCATGCTGAGGTAGCTTGTATACAGGCCTTCAGTTTTCTGCACATCACAATCGCGCAGCGCTTCACAAGCCAATCCGATAGTTGCAATTGGTGTTTTAAACTCATGCGTCATATTGTTGACAAAGTCATTTTTAATTTCAGATAATTTTTTCTGCCTGAAAATGGTATAAATGGTTGCCCCAAAACTCATGATAATAATAATGAGCAAGATAGCAGATATAAAGACCAGATCCCAAAGCTGACTTACAAGGTAACGTCGTTCGTGTGGAAAAAAAAGCAGTAGTTGTTCTGCATAACGCATCGGTGCACTGGTAGGATATAGTTCATAAACAAAGCTTTCAGATAGCAGTTGTTGGGGATACTGGCCTGTTTTCTGGAATAACATAGCATTGCGCATGGGGCTGTAAACACCAAACTCATATGGTGTTCGCAGGCCATGTTTGTTCAACTCACATGAAATAAGTGAATCAATGAGTGCGGGGTTTATGTAATGGTTAAGGGTGCGTGCCGACTGATGCCCAAAAAGCATTTCCTGCAACATTTCCTGCGCCATATTTGACCGGCGCACAAAACCTTCAAAATCAGCCTGCGACATTGGGTTTTGCATGTCCATAAACATTGCATTATTAAGAGAGTCCCATGATGAAATGAGTTCTGATTGCCTGTTTAGCATATTCATGCGGTGTTCAAACCGCCGTTGCATGGCTTCTTTTTCAAGGTTCACTATCACATGGTTCATTGCCTGATTCACATCGCGGACAAAAGTAGCCTCCTTCACTTTCATGGCTGCTCCTATCCAATGCACCTGTATACCCATAAGGCCTAAAAGTGCGATGGTGATTACAACAATAATTCCAGCGATTAACCGTTTATTCATGAAGCAAAATTAACACATTCATCTACGTGGTTTACAGCTTTTTAACAAATCTTAACAACTGTTATATTTCCTTAACACGCAACCGATTTTTTAAGTTGTAATTTTGCATTGGTTCTTTAACAAACACATATAAATTTCTGTTCTACCAAAAATTTATGTTCTAATCATTGTGCGTTAAAGGTTTTCATAAATTTTGGTTTTTGGTTCGGAGAGGTGGTCAGTTCTTGGCCATCTCTTTTTTTTTTAATCCCGATTTTCTACTTCACACGTAAACATGCAACTGACACCAATATTGATTCATAATAAATCAACAATTTACGAAACTAAATAACTGAAAAACAAGGAAATCACCAGTCATAATCTGTCGCCAGGTTATTTGACGAACCCTGATACTCCATACACCAGATTAGAATTTGATTAGTTTACCTTCAATGGTTTTATCTTTTAATCTAATCCGGTAAAGGTAGATCCCCTTGCAAAGTTCTATACCGTCATTTCCAATACTGTTCCAACTTAACAGATGCCTGCCTTGTGGCAGATTATCATCGTAAACGGATGATATACGGCTTCCTAAAAGGCTAAAGATTTCAATGGTGACGTGGCTTTCAGATTCAAGGTTAATTTCAAAACTTACCTGATTATTAAAAGGATTTGGGAAGACGCTTATTCTGCTATGCTCAACCGGTGTTGACAGTCCGGTAATAAGGCTTTTGTCGATCAATACAACAAGTAGTTTTTCACTAAGATTAGACACAATACTGATCAATTCTTCAAAATATTCAGATGAAGGATCATAAGTAGCCATTACCGGTTGTATAAGCTCAGCATCAACAGTAAGTGTATCACCTGACTCCAGAACATATGGTAATTCAGGTGAAAGTATTTGTACAGCAGCATTTTCGCTTAAATTATCGATACTTATGATGGTGACTGATTCGGTAGTTGGATTATGAATCTCAAATTGTTCAAAAATATTTTCATTGAATATCAAGGTATCAGGCGAAATAACAACATCAGTAAACACCTCAGGCTCAATAACAAACCAATGAGGATCGAGATCCCCCATATAAGGATGTTTAATATTTCGTCCTGATTCATCAGCTGCATACAAATAATATTGCAAGGTATCACCGAATTGATAATTTTTGATATAGCCGGTGAAGTTTTCTCCAGTTTCGATCAAAACGTCTTGTTGGAATTCATCGCCGTTGATGCTATAATAAACGAAAAGTGAATCGGAATAAAGATTTTCGCCAGAGTATGGAATTATTTTGGCACTGACAGGGATTGAATCCTGCATATCAAGCTCACCAAAATGAGGGCGATGGTCAACGAAGAGCATGCCTAAATCTGCTATTTCACGTGTTCGGCAGTGGAGGGCATCGGTATTATACCAATTATTACCCCAAGGAATTCCAATGATCTGGTAACCAGGCATGGCTGCTTCATAAGCTGAGAGAGCCTGGCTGTCCCACATACTTCCTGTAAGGGGAACAAAAACTTTATTGTTTAGTATCAGCGAATTTGTATATGGTGTAGCCGGGTTTCCACCAGGTGTGTACACTCTGTAAACCCTGTAAGGATATCCCCATGGTGTTACACGATTGGCAAAGTAGTTAGCAACAGCCTCAAAATCATCATATCTAGGGTCAGAGGCCGGTACCTGTCCGATCATGATCTTATCCGGAGCAAGGTATTTTGCCCAGGTGTCAATGTGCTTAATATAGTCACCCAATGGATCGATGGTAACATCATAGTCGGTAACACCGAGGTAATCTTCCATGCGCTGATGCACTTGTGTGATACCAATACTTGTGTTTTCTTCATACACCAGATCAGTTGAGGCAGCTGTTCCAAGCCCATCAACCATAAGGTTGCCTCCGGTATGAACCACATTCATATAATAATAGTCAATACCCAGGTAATTAGCCATCTGACTCGGAATGGCGTTGTCAGCAGGCCTTGGTCTGTTGTATGGAAAGTCGGTTATTCCTGGTTGATTGTTCCCATCAAAAACGAACCAGGGACCGTAATCACGTGTCCAGTAGCTATCAGAATTTGCAATCAGAAAAGAACAGTTCTCAGTGTTCACACCATTACTATTATACTGGCTTAGTACAGTATTGAGTTGGGTGTTATTTCTAACTATAGTGACCACTTCAATATCCTGAGCCATTTCTGCGATAAGCGAAAAAGGTACACCAAACGGATATCTGATCAAAACGGCCTGCATAGGTTCAAATTCTGCAACCATACGCACGGAACCTGAAGGAATACTGGTTTCGCCCCTTGATTCGGGAGTAAAAGGTGTATTCATCTCCTCTTCAGAAGTATAGCGTTTTAGGAAATATTCCGGAGGCTCTCCTTCAAATTGTTGTGCTGCAATGTATTGAATCGAGCAGGTTAAAATCATCAGAATAATCAACAGTATTGATTTCATCATAAGGCAATTAGTGTTCGAAATTAGTGGCTCCAAAGATAAACAACTTGATGCAATACATTAACTATAATTTTTGTAGTATCTTTGCGAAAAGGAAAATAATCAATGATGAATCAATTCATATTACTTGGAATACCAGGAGGTTGGCAGATACTTCTGATCGTTGTTGTTGTATTATTGTTGTTTGGCGGTAAAAAAATTCCCGAAATGATGCGTGGCCTTGGCCGGGGAGTTAAAGAGTTCAAGGATGGTATTTCGGGCGAGGAGGACAATAAAGACAAAGATGAAGAAACCAAAAAGAAAAATAAACCCGAATAGTTTTAGTTTCCTTCTTCTTCCTTGTTCCGATAACAAACACCTCTTTTGGCCTTATGAGCAATAGGCCTGTCATACGTATAAAACCTGGGCGAAATGATATCTTGCCTGAACTAATTGGCTGGGTACTTCTATTAGTGACATGGGTTATTTCTATCTATGGTTTAATTATCCTTCCCGATCAAATAGCAATACATTTTGATTTATCAGGAAATGTAACCCGCTATGGTGATAAAGACACGATCTTATTTTTGCCTTTGATCACAACTGCGTTATTGGTTGGAATAACTATTTTAAACCGATATCCACATTTCTTCAATTACCCTTATCCAATTACTCCATTGAACGCTGAAAGACAGTACCGGGCTGCTACCCGTTTGTTGCGTTGGCTAAAAGTGCTGATAGCTGCCTTGTTTTTAATCATTTCCGTGGCTATTATCAGGTCTTCTTTCAGCGAAGAAAGCCACATGCCATCATGGTTTTTTATGTTTATTTTGATTTTGTTTTTCTTCCCGGTAATTGTATATTTTTACTCAGCAAAACAGCAAAGATGATGACATGTTTCGTCACTTGTGTCTGCAACCTTTAGCAGAAATAGCTGTCATTGACTAATGAAAGACGGATTAAACTGAAATTGGAGACCATCAAGCTTGATATTCATCGCGATCTGATAGAGCAGAGTGTGCTTGGGAATCAGAAGGCGCAGTACAGATTATACCAGCTTTATTCCAAAGCAATGTATAATATATGCTGCCGCATGATGCCTACTGTCGAAGACGCTGAGGATATGTTGCAGGAAGCGTTTACAGAAGCGTTCCGTAGGTTGTCCGGATTTCGGTATGAGTCAACCTTTGGAGCATGGCTCAAGCGAATAGTGATTAACAGGTGCATTAACGAGTTAAGAAAACGAAAGACCGACCTTAGTTTTTTTGACGATATGCAACGATTCGACCAAACCGAAGAAAAAGAACCAGACCCAAAGGGAGTGAGTGTTGAAAAAGTAAAAAAAGCTATGGATGACCTGCCAAATGGGAGCCGAATGATATTTTCGCTATACCTCCTTGAGGGATACGATCATATAGAGATCTCAGAAATTCTGAATATCTCTGTCTCGAATTCTAAATCCCAGTTTATGCGCGCACGTCTGAAAGTAAAGGAAAAATTAAATCAAATGGGCTATGAAAACTGATCCCTTGGAAGATTTTATCCGGAGCAATCGCGATCATTTTGATGATCAAGAGCCTTCGCCTGAGATCTGGCATCGTATTCAACGATCTCAGAAACAAACTCGCATTCATACCTGGCGGTCAACAACACTGAAAATTGCTGCAGTAGCTGCCATTTTTACGCTCGGATATTTATTTCATGTATGGATGGGAAGTGATAATCAAAATGGAGGTATGACAGCAGATCATTATGAAGCTGCACCAGAGTATGAAATGCTACAGGAAGCACGTATCTACTACTCATCCCTGATTGCGGAAAGAGAGCAACAACTAGATAAGCTAACTGCAGATAATCAGCAGTTAAGAGAAGATATAAAAGAGGAGTTTGAGCACTTGGACCGTGCTTACCGCTCACTTGAACAAGACCTTGCAGACCAGGTTGCCAGTGAGGAAGTGATCGAAGCTATGATACAACATTATCGCATCAAGCTTGATGTGTTGGAAGATATATTATACCAGATTAAATATGCCAGTCAGGCAGATGAAGAGGAGGTACGACATGTATTTTAGGAATATTATGCTGTATGTACTGTTGAACGTGTTTCTCATTGCATCAACAGAGGCACAGGTTTATGAACAATCCAGACAGTACGATCGCAGTTATGCACTGAATGATGAAACCGAGGTGGTCATCAACAACAAATACGGTAACATTCACATCCACACCTGGGATAATGATTCCGTGAAATTTGAAGTTGAAGTGCGTGTAAGTTCAAACAGGCAAGCACGTGTTGATCGCATCTTCAATAATATTGATGTGCAATTTACCGCAAACAGAAACTATGTGATTGCTACTACCACTTTTGCCAGTGCAAGCGGGCTACTATCCGAAATCACTGACCTTGGGCGTTCGCTCATCAATTCTGGTGGCATTGCTGAGATTAATTATCAGCTATGGATTCCGGAGCATATTACACTTAAAGTGGATAACCGTTTTGGTAATATTTATACCACAGATCATTCAGGCCGCATCGAATTCCGGCTTTCAAACGGAGATTTGCAGGTTAACGAGCTAAGTGGAAAAAGTGTGGTGTCAATTGATTTTGGACATGCCAATATCCGTAATATTGAGGACGGCCGTGTTGAGCTTAACTATGCTAACCTTGATTTGAATCAGGCCGGGGAACTCAGTTTAAATGGTCGTTCTTCAACGATCAACATTCAGCATATTAACCAATTGCAATTAAACTCACGACGCGACCAGATCAATATTGATGAAGCAGCTGTTGTGACAGGCGAATCATCCTTTTCCAGGGCTACGATCAATGCCATTACTGAACATATTATGCTGAATGGAAACTATGGGAGTATTCAGGTTTCAGGTCTGCACAACGCGTTTCAATATATGCATTTGAATACAAACTATACATCAGTGCAACTTTACCTGCATACATCCATCTCAGCCAATTTGGAAATCAATTATAGTAAACGTACTAAACTGCTTTTGCCTGCTGGGCTCGAAACCATTGAATCAATTGAGCTTGAACCCGGGGGTGAAGCAGGTATGATCAGAGGTGTTTTTGGTGTAGGTAAACCAAGTGCACTTAAGTTCACCATGACTGGTGGAGAAATCAGCATTTTCTCGCAACCATAATTGAAAATTGCAACCCTGCCAGCTTGTAATTGTCTTTAGTAGGCAATATTTATTTTAATTAAAACTTTCTTAAAATGAACAAGTTCAATGGATATTTCATTGCCATTGTGATACTGGTAACTTCGTTTACCAGCCTCAGTGGCTGTTATAAGATCGGCAATTGTATTAAAGGAAATGGACAAGTTGTCCTCGAAGAACGGGCTTTGAAGTCATTCAATAGGATTGTGGTTAATGGATCCTATGAGGTGAATGTTTTACCGGGCCAGACACATCGTGTAGTTGTTGATGCAGAATCGAATCTGCTTGATTTCATCAACACCAGGGTACATGGTCACAGCCTGGTTATTGAATCAGCCCACAACAGATGCCTAAAAAATTCAGTACCTATCATGGTCAATGTTTACACGCCTTTGGTGGACGAGATTGAGTTAAATGGCTCCGGATTAATTATTGCTCACGGCCTCTATCTTGAAGAGCTGTACGTAAGCGTAAATGGTTCAGGAACAGTTGACTTGGACGTGGATGTTGATTTCCTGAGTGCAAATCTGAATGGTTCGGGTAAAATTGATATCACAGGGATTGCAACGACGACTGAATTTAATATAACCGGTTCCGGCAGCATGTATGCTTACCAGTTGACACAGAGCAACTGTAATGCAAATATTAGTGGATCGGGTAGTATGTATGTGCATGTAAACAGAAAGCTTGACGCTGTGATCAGTGGCAGCGGAACCATTTATTACCGTGGAAATCCGGAAGTGAGTTCATCCATATCCGGTTCCGGCAAGTTAATAAAACAGTAGAATGGGATTAATATGAAGAGAAGACTATTTTTTATTGCCGTTGGATTGCTAGTCACATTAGGAAGTCATGCTCAATATATGAAGAACGCATTAGGCCTGCGAGGTGGGCTTGGAGGTGGCTTCAGCTATCAGCACTTCTACCAGGAGGACAGGGATGTCAAGTGTTTGCTTACTTTTCGTGACAATGGGATTCAACTTGCCGTTTTGATGGAGCATTACAAGCCTGCACCGGTGCGTTTTGGTGACAATATATTCTTTTATTATGGAATGGGCGTGCACATTGGTATTACACGCGACAGAGCATATCGTTCAAAAAATAATTATGATGAAAACTTCAATTTTGTCGCACCCATTAGCCGGGCTGTTATTGGTGCAGATGGAATCATAGGCATAGAATACCGCATTTATTCGATTCCTGTAACCTTTGGAATGGACTATAAACCCTTCTTTGATTTATTCGGGCATCGTGTTTTCCGGCTAGGACTTGGAGATATAGGTTTTACAGTTAAGTATGTTTTTTAGTACAAATTATCAGGTTTTAACATTTATAAATTATGAAAAATTCAATTTTAATTTTAACAGCTCTATTATTATCGTTAGTTGCTGTTTCTCAAGAAAATAAAGATGAAATGCGCACACTGCTTGGTAACAGGAATTCCATCAGCCATGGAGGTTACGGTGCGTTAACTATAGGCTACACTGCCATTGATGGCAAAGATGCCTTTTTAGTGGGTGCCAAGGGTGGATGGATGGTCGATCACCGGATTACAATCGGGCTGGCCGGAACAAGTTTTGTTAATGACATATACCTGCCAGGCTATTATTATGATGAAAAAACCAATCTGGTTGGTGGCTATGGGGGGTTGCTTATTGAGCCTGTAGTGGCGCCCTTTTCGCCTGTTCATATCGCTTTTCCGGTTATCATTGGTGCTGGCGGTATTGCTCAGGTCAACTATAGCTGGTGGGAACATGATCATTATTATGAACCGAAGGTGTGGGATTCAGATGCTTTTTTTGTAATTGAACCCGGTTTTGAAATAGAGGCCAATATTGTACATTTTATGCGTCTCGCTTTCGGTGTCTCATACAGACATACCTCCAAGATAAGGATGAATGAGGCAAAACCTGATGTCATGAGGGGCCTGAGTGCTGGCATTAGTTTCAAATTTGGAAAGTTTTAGTTTGTAACCAACGAATAGGTTATAACATATAATCGAGTTAGTTAAAATTTTTGAAAGCCGACCGAGCAATTTCAACTCGGGCGGCTTTCATTTTGCTTCCAAATACATCCTTTATCTGATCATGATCTGACATGATAAAAGTTTTATTTTTACAGACTTAATCTGAAGATATAGTTATGCTAAAAAGGTACAGGTTGCATCTCGCCTTGGTTATAATTTTGTTTCTTGTATTTCTGCTACACTTTGCCGTTAATGTTTGGATAAGAAACACTATTATTAAAACCATAAATACAAGCTATATTGGACATCATCATATTTCAATTGAAAAAACGCAATTGCGGTTTCTCCCTTTATCCCTCATAGCAGTTGGCGTACGAATTTCACACGATAAGGATAGCGCAAATATTGAAAAAACACCCAATAACTCCTCACTTCTTATCGAAGCAGAATTTAAAAAGATTGATATCAGCGGATTGAAACTGATCAGGTTGTTGCAAAAGCATGCTGTTAGCTTGGGACATATTCATCTTCAGGATGGTACGATTAGGATACAGCCAGGTAGTCATGATCTCAAACAGATTATTAATTCCAGTATTACTGAACGATCCGAGATAGATATTCCAATAAATCTGGAACGGTTTCATCTTGAAAATATTGGATTCGAATGGGTTGAGAATGATGATAAAGATATACTTAAGGGGCACATTGCAAAATTGACGTTGTTTGAGCTGCGTACAAATCTGGGCCTACCCGGTTCCCTTCATTATGGTAATGCGGATTTTGAGCTGGATGACATAGAGTTTAATGAACCCTCCGGAAACTATCTGTATAAAACGGGCCAAATTGAATTTATAAAGAATGATAAAGAGTTAATAATAAAGAATATAACTATTGACCCGCAGAAAGGATTACATCAATTGGCCGCTGTGTTTCCGGTTCAGAAAGACGCTTTTAAACTAAGTATAGGTGAAATTGGGATTACCGGATTTGAATTGGACAACTTGATGTATCAGCAAAGGATTTGCATTCAGAGCATACGGATTAACAGCATGCAATTATCCGTATTCAAGGATAAACGACTTTTGCCTGATCTACTTAAACGCCCCCCAATGCCTCAGTCAGCCCTGCGTGATTTAGCCCATGATATCACCCTTGATACGCTCCAAATCAATGATTCATACATATGGTATGGCGAAGGTCACGAGAATGAAGATGCCAGGATTAACCTGAATGACTTCAATGCCCGGATTACGGGAATAACCAATAATGAGGCGAGTATACTGAAGGGATGCATGATAGAAGCGACCATTGAAGCAAGTTTGATGGGGCGGTCAAAATTGAAAACGGATTTTATACTTCCGCTCAACACTGCTAATGATACGTTTTATTTTACGGGTAGTATGAACGCTATGACCGCTGGTGCATTCAACCTGATGACACTGCCTGCTGCCGGTGTTGAATTCACGGATGGGCGAATTGAACACATCCGCTTTAGTGGAGGAGGCAACAGCAACTTCTCAGAGGGCATTTTTGAGATGCGTTACAATAATCTGGAAGTGAAAGTGAACAATAAAAAGGCAGAAAAAAATAAGTTTCTTAGCTGGATAATTAATATTGCCATTAAAAGGAATAATCCTTTCGAAGGTCGAGGATCACGTATTGTTGATATGTATCATGAACGCGACCTGAACAAAGGGTTTATTAATAATTTTTGGAAAACAATTCAAAATGGAATCATGCATACTGTGGCTCCTGCACAAAAAAGGCATTTGATCCATTCAAAAAGAAAAAAGCATAAGCAAAGCGGTTGATTACCATGATGCAGAATCCTTCTGATAATTCGTAACTCTGGCTTCGTCTCAGGAAAATTGTATTTCGTTGTTTTTTAGTATTAGTTTGGAATATTCTAATCTGTTAAATTTTTCACAATAATTTATCTCCTTTCGGCCAAATTGTAGTATTTTTGCAGTATGTGTCAGCTAAAAGACTGATAGACAAAATAGTTACAATTCATTTAATATGAGTAAAGATAAGATAAGATTATTTGCTGATTTTCCGGCAGTTTCAACCGCACAGTGGGAAAACCGGATACTTAAAGACCTGAAGGGTGCTGATTATGAAAAGAAGCTGGTTTGGCGTACAAACGAAGGTCTAAATATAAGACCCTATTTTAGGGAAGAAGATCTTGAAAAGATTGATTGGCTAAAAGTTTTTCCGGGTCATTTTCCTTTTGTCAGAGGGAACAATCCTACGGGTAATGAATGGCTAATCAGGCAAAATATTAAAGTTAAGAATATTAAGGAAGCCAACGAAAAAGCATTGGACATTCTAATGAAAGGTGTTGATTCGCTGGGCTTTGAGCTTGATCCTGATAAAAATTATAGCCTTGAGGAGTTAGAGAATTTGTTGAAGAATATCAGGGCGGATATTGTAGAGCTCAATTTTATCGAAAATAAGCAATGCCTTGAACTTGTTCAGATGATAGAGGAGTTGGTGCTAAAATATAACCGAGATTTCGATAAGATCAAGGCCTCGGTCGATTATGACCCTATAGCGTGCTTTGCTCGAAAAGGAAATTGGGACAAGAGCGAGGAAGAAGCTTTCAATATGGCCCATTCAATGATCAAGGCAGCTGCAAAAATGCCTCACTTAAGGACTATAGGAGTGAATGGAAATATTTTCACCAATTCAGGAGCTACGATAGTTCAGGAAATGGCCTGTACGCTTTCCATGGGCAGTGAATATTTAAAACAACTCACCAACAGGGGTCTACTCATTGGTGAAGTCGCACCACGGCTAAAGTTCAATCTGGCCATAGGCTCTAACTATTTCATGGAAATAGCTAAACTTCGCGCATACAGGCTATTATGGGCAAAAATTGTAAATGCCTACGGTTTATTCGATGCCATGAACGGCCGGATGTTTATCCATGCCACAAATGCAAGCTGGAACTTAAGCCTTTACGATCCTTATGTAAATATGTTGAGAACGACCACGAGCACCATGTCAGCAGTGATTGGCGGTGTGGATTCATTTACCTCTTTGCCTTTTAATGCTATTTTTGAGGAGCCTACACCCTTTTCAGAACGCATTGCACGAAACCAACAACTGGTGATCAAGGAAGAATCATATTTCGATAAGGTTGCCGACCCAGCTGGCGGTTCGTATTATATTGAAAAGCTTACCGAATCACTTCTTACAGCGGCATGGAATCTGTTTCTTGAGCTGGATGATGATGGAGGATTTATTGCCGGCCTTAAAAAAGGAAAGATACAGCAGATGATTGATGAAAGCGCTGCTAAGCGTGATATGAACATCGCTACCAGGAAGGAGATTTTACTGGGTATTAATCAGTTTCCGAATGCCGATGAGATCATCAAAAATGATCGAAGTGTTCATTTGTTTGAAGCTGATGATCAAACAGCTGAGAATGCACATATAGAAACCATTAAGACTTATCGTGGAGCACAACCTTTTGAGTTGATGCGCTACAAAACCGACATTCACAGCCGAAATAAAAAAAGACCTGTGGTATGGATGTTTACTTTTGGTAATCCTGCCATGCGAAGTGCAAGAGCTGGATTTGCAACAAACTTTTTTGCTTGTGCCGGTTTCGAAATTGTAAATAATTCTGGTTTTGAGAATATTGTGCTGGGTGTAGAGGCCTGTCGTAAAAGCAATGCTGATATAGTGGTAATATGCAGTTCAGATGAAGAGTATAAGGATAATGCATTGCATATCTATGAAGCCCTTAAGGATGATTATATCGTTGTCCTTGCCGGCAATCCTTCAGATATGGTCGAAGAGTTGCAATCTGCCGGAATGAATCATTTCATTCATATGCGTTCAAACGTACTTGCGTCACTTCAGGAATTTCAAAAGCTCCTGGGGATCGTTTAATTTATAGAATCAATGAAACAGCTGCTGGACAAAATCATTTTTTCGACACTCAAGCTAAATAAGCCAACAAGATAAAATATAAACAGGATAGTAATGAAACCTAACTTTAGAAATATCAATATACACAACGCTCCAGACCCTGGGATGAATCCTGCTGAATGGGAAGAGCAGCTTGGAATCAGGACAGATTGGGAAACTCCTGAACAGATCAAGGTGAAGCCAGTATATACAGCTGCCGATCTTGAAAATTTGGAGCACCTGACTTATGCAGCAGGCATACCTCCTTTTTTGCAAGGCCCTTATTCCACCATGTACATAACGAGACCCTGGACAATAAGACAATATGCGGGGTTTTCAACTGCTGAAGACTCAAATGCATTTTATCGACGCAACCTGGCTGCAGGACAAAAAGGTCTTTCAGTTGCTTTCGACCTGGCCACGCATCGTGGATATGACTCCGATCATGAACGTGTTGTTGGTGATGTGGGTAAGGCAGGTGTAGCCATTGACTCCATCCTGGATATGAAAATTCTTTTTGACCAGATTCCTTTAAATAAAATGTCGGTGTCAATGACCATGAACGGTGCAGTGCTTCCGATAATGGCTTTTTATATTGTAACCGCACTTGAGCAGGGCGCAAAGCTGGAAGAACTTGCAGGAACCATTCAAAATGACATTCTGAAGGAGTTTATGGTACGAAACACCTATATCTATCCACCGGAAGCTTCTATGCGCATCATTGCGGACATATTTAAATATACATCCAGTAATATGCCAAAGTTCAATTCAATTTCAATTTCAGGGTATCATATGCAGGAAGCCGGGGCCACGGCTGATATAGAGTTGGCTTATACCCTGGCTGACGGACTGGATTATATTCGTACCGGCATTAAGGCAGGCCTGGATATTGATGCATTTGCTCCCCGATTGTCTTTTTTCTGGGCACTGGGAATGAATCACTTTATGGAGATCGCAAAACTTCGTGCTGCCCGTATGCTTTGGGCAAGGATTGTTAAGCAATTTAATCCAAAAAATGAGAAGTCAATGGCTTTGCGTGCACATACACAAACCTCCGGATGGAGCCTCACGGAGCAGGACCCATTCAATAATGTGGCACGTACCTGTATTGAAGCCCTAGGTGCAGCTTTGGGCGGCACCCAATCATTGCATACAAATGCGCTGGACGAAGCCATTGCTTTACCCACCGATTTTTCAGCTCGTATTGCCCGAAATACCCAGATCTATTTGCAGGAAGAAACAAATATATGTCGCTCAGTTGATCCATGGGCAGGGTCATACTACGTGGAAAAGCTTACACAAGAGATTGCTGATAAAGCCTGGGAGCATATTCAGGAGATTGAAGCAATGGGTGGCATGTCGAAGGCGATCGAAACAGGTTTGCCTAAAATGCGTATTGAAGAAGCTGCAGCACGTAAGCAAGCGCGTATCGACTCCAACAAAGACATCATCGTAGGCATCAATAAATACCGGCTGGAAAAGGAAGACCCTATCGAAATTCTTGATATTGACAACACTGCAGTACGTCAGGCACAGATTAAACGGCTTGAAAAACTGCGTGCCGAACGTAATGAAGCAGAGGTGAAAGCTGCCTTGGACAAAATCACAGAATCATGTGAGACAGGCAAAGGTAATTTACTGGAACTGGCTGTAGACGCAGCCCGAAAAAGGGCTTCACTTGGTGAGATTTCCATGGCTTGTGAGCATGTATTTGGCAGGTACAAGGCTGTGATACGTTCGATTTCGGGTGTTTATTCTGCAGAAAGCAAAAACGATCTTGCTTTTTCAAAGGCAGTCTCGATGGCAGAAGAATTTGCCAAACTTGAAGGCAGGAGGCCTCGCATTATGATTGCTAAAATGGGACAGGACGGACATGATCGTGGAGCCAAAGTTGTTGCCACCGGATATGCTGATATTGGTTTTGATGTTGACATTGGTCCATTGTTTCAGACTCCTGCTGAGGCTGCACGACAAGCCGCTGAGAATGATGTACATATTTTGGGAGTATCTAGCCTGGCTGCTGGTCACAAAACGCTTGTCCCCCAGGTAATTGAAGAACTAAGAAAACTGGGTCGTGAAGACATCATGGTCATTGTAGGAGGTGTTATCCCAACGCAGGATTATCAATACCTCTATGATGCCGGTGCAGTGGCTATCTTTGGCCCTGGAACAGTTATTCCTGCAGCCGCAGCAAAACTACTCGGGATTTTGATTGATATGCGCCGCTAGGGAATTCTTAGTCAACAATTTCACACTAAATGAAGCCTAAATTTAAGTTCTTATAAAATTATCACAATATCCAACGAGGCGTTATAAGAGCTAAAGAAATGGTAAATTGCAATCTTCTGAACTATTCAACTAAAATCAGATTGATTATCATAAACTGAAATATTTTACGTTTCGATAGGTGGAATACCAATCAGGGCAATGAGGAAGATTCTAATTTTTGATTATTTATAATACTCCTCAAGGGTGAAAACTCAAATATTAAACAACCTGGATAATCCGGGC
>CALAZZ010000158.1 GCA_937926515.1 uncultured Bacteroidales bacterium
TTTATTTATTATCAATCTTTTAGTTTTAATCAGACTGGGAGTGAAAAACTGAAGCAGGTAAAAGCCATTATTAATCTCTTCGGATGGGTGATACAAAACACGATGATTGCCTGCCGGCATCAAGCCTAAATCAATCTTATCGATTAATTTACCTGAAAGGTCGTAAATTGCAACATTCACTCTTTCCTGATGCTCAAGCCTGAATTTTAAATACAGTTGGTCCTTTGCAGGATTGGGATATATCACAAAGGAATCAGTATGTAATTCATCTAAAACAACATGCATTCCTGTTTCAAAATGAGAAGTCGAAACCAGTGTAGGTACGCTGTGAATATTTTCAACAGGATCAACCGTAAGGTAGTACATGGTATAAGAATTAAGCAGGCCTTCGGGGCTTATCATAATCTCTGTTTTTTCAGGGTTGATTGTTGCAACAAATGGAAAGGGATCACCTTCTCCATCAACCAAACTGATAATCGAACCAAGGTTATCACTTGTGATCTCTCCGCCACCAATCATGCGAACTTCCTGACTGAAATTGATATACAGATCAATGTCAGTAAACAGGTCATTAGTTCCTGGTTCCGGATCAAATGTGATAAAAGCACCAACTTCAGTTGAATAAGCTGATTGAAAAATTGATTTATTGCTATCGTCCTGTAAAAACAGAACCACCATTAAGTCATCCATCTCTTCTACATTTGTACCATCCATATTTGTACTTAGTGTTAATTGGTAAGGCACTTCGGCCTCCACACTAATATTGCTTCCATCAGCATCCGGCATCATTTTCATCATCACATGTTTGAATGATGTCTCACCATTTGAACCCACATTGCCTGTGGTAAGCTTTTCAATGACAATCATATGAAGTGTCACATTCTGCAGGTTGACAAATGAAGTGACATTGACCTGTGCTGTTACTGTGGTGTTATCAATAATATGCTGGCCATCAAGCACAACAAAAGCGGGTGTGCCCAGAGAGGTGTTCAACGCATTATTTACACCAGCTGAATTGGTTGGAGTGCTGCGACCATCTGTAAATAGCATGGGTACTGCATTTACGCCATAATAATCGCGCCTGACCCCTCCTTCAGGGGTATAATATGGGTCCCCCGATCCGGGCCAATTCATCTGATATTTGACTAAAGTGATAATATCAGCATTCTGTTCGACAAAAGCATTGAACACACCATTATTAAATGTGGCACAGGGCCCACAGGTGGAACTGGTGAATTCTTCAAATAGCGGTCTGCGGTCAACGGTTTGTGTGGGTATTCCAATTGATTGCTCAATCATGTCATTATCGGGCACATCATCATCGCCCAGGTTATTAACATTTGAAACCCAAACTTTCAAACTATAGGTACCAGGATCAATACTTAGAACCTGGTCACTTTGATAACTATATTTTTCACCAATTTCCAGGTTCAAACCACTCACTGAGGTTGTGGAAATTTCTCCTTCATCAATTTGCCAATTTAGATCAAAGGAGTTTATGTTTTCAAGGCCAAAATTCGCCACATCTCCAGTAACATCCTGCTCCCCTACAAAGTAAGAAGGAACATCTACTGAAATCATCGCAAGGTCTAAATCGGCAGGGATTAATAATTCAATGTTGTCAAAATACCAGTCGTTGAGGTTATAACTGTTTCCACTAAAGAAAATACTGAATTGAAAAGATGTACTTCCTACATTAGCATTATCAATTACCACAAGAAGGTCACTTGCAGATATACTTGAATTTACTGTTTGTGTATGCACATCTGACCATGCCCCTCCCCCACTGCGAGTAGAAACACCTATGCTATAGGTCCCGGAATAATGGTCGATATTATATTTATAGATAAAGACTGCCTTTTCGGCTCCGCTAAGGTCAATCTGGGGCGAAACCAGCCTGGTTAAACCATTAAACTGTGGCGTCCAGGTTAATTTACCTTCTGGGGCCGTAGCTCCTGCATTGGAACTGTTCGAGATGCGCCAATTGTTTTGACCTTCGACAGTCCACCCCTGTGGTGGCATACTGCCATTACTGAAATCCTCGTACAATACGCTTTGTCCCAAGAGTATACTTGAAGAAAGTAAAATCGAAAATAAGGTAAAGATTCTTTTCATAATGAATATTGTTTAAAATGGTTTAGTAATAAAAAAATATGACATGCTATATTACGAAATTATAGAAAAAAATAGCTCAATTTTCTCATTCTTTTAGAAACGATTCAACCAATAATTGTAGCCTCAAAACCAGAGGCTATTTAAAACATCATTTCGTAATGCCAGATAAAATAAGGTGGCCAATGGGTTATTCAAGCTATGGAACCAATTAAATATGTATTAAAACCAGCCGGCATTCAAATTTCTGAAAGGCCATGGAATAGATATCAGAATAAGCAGGAAACCAACCAGGTAGAAATAAAACATCTTACGTGCACTTACTACCTGGTCTTCAATTTTCTTTGCAGTTGAATATCCAATCGTCACCAGCACAATGGCAACAAGCATTAAACTAATGTGCTCTACAAGATAAAACCGATAAACCGGGTTTTTCATCGAAGATGAAGAAAAAACCACCAATGGGCTAATAAAGTAAAGTACAAGTCCGATAATCAATTGAATATGGGTGACGATTAATGTGATTAATGCAAACTTTCGAGCTGCTGTTGCTCCTTTTTTCTTTCCAAAGGCAGTTATATAAAGCAGCATAAGTGAGGTTAAAAATAAAAGGATAAGAATCCAGCGCAATCCTGAATGGCTGTGAACTAGTATGTTTCGTAGCATCTTTTCTGTAAATTAATTAATGGTTTTTGATTTATTTGCCTGCCAAAAATATACTTTTAATACAAATCTTTTACCTTCAAAATTCAAAAGCTTAAAAATCGAACTGCACTGGCTTTAAAAAACACATGAATAGCTTTGCCTGAAAAAAGTTTGAGGTTTTCAACAGATTCATCAGTTAACTTAACATGCAAAATAACCCCTGCATCAATAACGGCTTCGGTTCCAACCGCCAATTTATTAATGGACTGAACAATCCCCTCTAAATGATTTTGAGCACTTAGGGTAGGAGCCGATGTGGCCAAGGTGATCTGGTCTTCAGCAATAATCAGCAGCCCCCGTCCTGAGGGTGCATTACTAAACAACCGTATTTGTATTCCGTTGATGTGAGCTACCTTCAACTTATCATTAGGTTGTTCATCCAGAATGGCTTCATAATAATTTCGCTGTCCGGTCAGGTGCGCAACAAACCCTGATGAAGGTGACTGAAAAACTTGGCGCATGGTGCCATATTGAACCAATTGACCATCATGCATGATTCCCACTTTATCTGCCAGGCGAACTGCTTCTTCATAATCGTGCGTTACATGCAACATGGTTATACCATCATTCTTCAATTGAGCCAATATCTCGCGCAGGCTTGCACGCATCTGAACATCAAGCGCTGATAAAGGTTCATCCAGCAAAAGGATTTTTGGATCTGCAGCCAGGGCGCGTGCAATTGAAACACGTTGAATTTCTCCACCACTGAGTGTTTCAGGTTTTCGATTCAATAAATGTGACACAGACATCCGAGCTGCCAGCTCATGAGTACGGGTAGCCTTTTCTGATCTTGTCATATTCATTTCATTCAATGAATAAGCAATATTGGACTTTACATTTAGGTGTGGAAACAAAGCAGCATGCTGAAAAATGAAAGCTGCTGACCGTTTCTGAACCGCATTATTAGTAATATCCACTCCGTTTATATGTATAGAGCCTGCATCAGTTTTCTGAAACCCACTTATCAATTCCAGTATAAGTGACTTACCTGAACCCGAAGGTCCCAGGAGCACAAAATGTGAACCTTTATCCACCTTAAAGCTCACAGGCCCAAGCCTGAAGTTTTCAAATTGTTTGCTAAGATCCCTAACTTCGAGCATGGTCACTGTTCTTAGTTAGCATCCGTAAACCAATAAATACGATCAGGCTCACAAGAATAAATAATACAGACACGGGTTGAGCTGCTTTTAATCCAAAAGCATTGAACCTGTCAAAAATCAATACCGGAGCAGTAAACGGGTTGTAGGCAATAATGACCACAGCCCCAAATTCACTCATACCTCGTGCAAACATCATTACAAAGCCACTCATAATACCACGCAATGCAAGTGGTACACTTATCGTAAAGAACATACGCAACGGACTGGCGCCAAGGTTTAAAGCTGCTTTCTCAAGCTTCTGTGGGACAGCGGCAAAAGCATCTCTGGCTCCATTGATCAAAAAAGGCAGGCTCACAAATGCCATCGCCACAATAATTCCTGCAGGACGATCAACAAAGTCAATTCCAATTGAGCCTGCCAGTTTACCAAAACCGGTATCACGATTCAATACACCCAGGACTGCTATACCTGCAGCCGAATGCGGTATCATAACAGGAACATCAATCAGACCAGACACGAACCTTTTTAAGGGAAAATTATAACGGGCTAGATACCAAGCAAAAGGAATAGCAAAGATGCCAAAAAACAGGGTCGCTAACATAGCAAGTACAAGTGACCTGGCGATGCTGCTGCTTACTTCCTTGTCGCTTACAGTATCAATAAGTGCTTGTGGCGAGCTCGCAAGGAACATATTAATCAGTGGGGCCGCAATAAATAACAGTACCAATCCACCAAGCAGGGCAATTGCATAATAAAAAAGGCTTTTTTTACCCATAATTGTTTAGTTAATACCATTATTTAATGGCGATGAATCACATCCTTATCTTGTCACGAATATGAGCAGGTAAAGCATCCTTGTGCAAAAAGAAGTTAATGGTTTTATATTTGACAAATGCCTCTGAGGCGTACAAATAACCTTCATATATATGGTCTTCTGTACCCCATGAATTTTTTACCTTGTAGTACGTAGATCCATTCTGATCCTGAGCTATTCCAACGAACAACATACCATGATCATCAGTTGTTTCATAATTGTCATATGCCTTTTGTCTTAATTCAGGCGTAATTACTTTCTCAGGCAAAGGTTCGTCAAAACTATACAGGGCTTTCTGCCGTTCTTCTGCTGTAAGGCTTTCCCATCGTTCACGTTCAGTTCCTCCTATCTCTTCAATGTTCTCATCAGGAACAACAGCCAGACCTTTACGCCACGAAAAACCTTTTTCGCTAATGTCTGCACCCCAAGCTACAGTATATCCGTTTGAGAGGGCATAATGAAGTGTTTCCATAAATTCATCAAGCGGCAAATTCCATGTTTGACTCCACATCCAATTGTCGGGTATTTCCATGATGAAAGGTTCATAATAATCACGATGCATTAATGAGGTTATTTCGATATAATCATCCATATTCAATCCCATTTCATCAGCAAAAGATTGAGGTGTATAGGTTTTACCTTCATACATAAAAGAATCTGGATAGGCACCAAGATAGGTATCCAATAAAAGTTCAAATCCCTGATGCCAAACAGGGGTCAGGCGTCTGTTTTTGTTCTTTATCACAGCATCGCAGTATGCTTTTAGTACAGCATCCATTTCGCCATGTGTATGCTTCTCCTCACCAATCACCAGCCCATGATAGGCTTCTTCGGGCACCATTCCATAATTTTGACTCACATGCGAAACATCACTGAACCCTCCTCCTGCTGCCAGGTTAAGATGACCATGAAGTCGCACATATTTTTTTGCTTTGTCAGAATAAGCATGCCGAACAATGAACATTTCAGAAAGATTTACCTCTTTATTTCTCAATCTCATTATCTCAGCTTCAAAAAGTGCATTGCCGGAAAAGCACCAGCAAGTTCCTGACCGGAATTGGTTAGGTACAGCGGTATGTGGTACCTCAAATGTTGAAGTAAATACGAAGCCTTTTGTTT
>CALAZZ010000159.1 GCA_937926515.1 uncultured Bacteroidales bacterium
AAAAAAACCACCGGTATGATACATTCAAATTACGTCCCGGCATGGAAAAGTGGCGGTCTTCAATTCGTGAGAGATGATCGCGGTAAGAAGTGTTAAAAGCATTGTCCAGGCGTAGAACAAGAACATGTCGGCCACCATTGTTCAACCTTATGCCTGCAGTAAAACCAAATAGGGTATAACCTTCTGTAACTTCTTCATCAGGAGCAACCCTATCCTGCCTTGCAACGGCCTGAAACTTTCCGCCCAGCCATCCCAAACCGAAGTCATACTCCAGCTCTGTGGAAAATCTAAAGGGTGGTATCACTGGCAAGTATTCACCTGCTTTCCCATTATTTGCCCTGCGTCCATTGACGTAATCGATTGTTGAGGTCAGATTCAGCTTTTCGAAAAAAGTTGTTCGCAAGCTAACCTCACCTCCCATCATGATAGCCTCATCACCTTCATATCGGTAAACCGGATAACCTGAAGTTTCATCAATCTGACCTGTTGGTTGAAAAATGATAAAATTGCGAAAATAATTTACAAAGCTTGCGACCTCAACTTCAATATTATCACTGGAATAATTGATGAAAAAGTCTCCCCCATGTCCAATTTCGTCTTTAAGATCAGGGTCTCCTTTTTCATACAGACCTACACCCAGGTGCGGTCCATCGGCAAAAAGTTCCTCAATGGATGGGTTGCGATGTGAACGGGCAAACTGACCTCCAATCTCAAAGCCGGGCAATGGCCTGTGATTTAGACCTATAGATCCCGAGTAGTTTACCGAGGTGCGGGATGCATCTACATTTTTAAACACGGTATTGTCCACAGCATTTACATGTTGAAAGTCAAACCTCAATCCAAACTGTAATCGCATGATGTTAGATAATGGAATTTCCTGAAAAGTAAATAATCCAGCGGTCAATCGAAGTTCTCCGGGAGTATAGACATCATCGCCCTCAACATCAAGCTGTTTACCTTGTAGGCTCAATCCAATTGCTCCCCGGTCAAATATGCTTCTGGCTTTATGTTGAAGTGTAAGCGTTGAGTTAAACGTATATTGTTCATAAGCCAATACTACATCTTCTATTTCGTTTGAACCAGGCAGTCCAAAAAGCTCAACTTCTTCCTGTTGGAACCGGTTCATATTAAAACGCAACTGGGCTTTATCCAAAAAGCCATCAAACTCCTTCCTAAAACGTCCCTGCAATATTTGACGATTAACCCGGATTTCGACTCTTTCGTCAGGAATGTCAATTGATTCAGGAATTTCAAATTCCTGATCAGAAATTGAAATACTTAAACCTCCATTCAGCTTTTCACGATCAAAACCCCATCCAACGGCACCATCATAATAGCGTAATGAAGTTCCGGGAAGTTCTCCTTCAGGGGTATTGATGTTGCCAGCCTGACGAAATGATCCCCTGGCTGTAAAAGCTGATTTACCATTACCATGAAGTAGCCTGCCAAATCCTGCTCCCATATTGTTTACGGTTGCGCCCTGTGCTGAGACCACTCCACTAAAACCTGTAGGCACATCATCAGGTATATCCGAAGTCATCAGGTTGATCACCCCTCCGAGGGCACTTGAGCCATAGAGCAAGCTGGCAGGCCCCCGAACTATCTCGATCCTGTTAGCAACCAAAGGGTCAAGCGAGATTGCATGGTCGGCAGAAGTTTCAGCTATATCGCCCATGCGTTCTCCATTCTCAAGTACCAAGATGCGATCACCATCCAACCCTCGGATAACGGGCCTGGCAGGTGCTGAACCGAACGAACGCATGGCGACACCTGGTTGTCCATTGAGCATTTCTCCAAAACTTACTTCTCCTTTCTTTTGCAGCCTTTCGCCAAGTAACACATCATCAGGCTGGTAGCGAAAGCCACTTGCTGTTGGAGAGGCTGTGAGCACAACCTCGTCAAGGTTAATGCCAGTATGTCTGATAACAAGATCTATTTCTGTTGTTTGGTTGGCAACCGCCTTAAAATCAATTTCAACCGGTTCATATCCCATAGCAACCGCAATAAGGGTATGTTCCCCTACCGGCAGATTGGTCATGATATAATGTCCGCTGGCATCAGTCATGGTGCCGATACGTGTACCCTTTATTATTAAATTAATAAATGGTAAATGTTCACCACTGGAGGCATCGATTACATGTCCGAATATATTGGCATCAGTTGATGGTCTTGGCGGATTTTCAGTGGCATTCAACATGAAATTAGGTAAAATATATAGTAGTAAAAAAAATGAGATTTTGTTCATATAAGTATAATTTAATTCAGGTAAGTAAATATTTATATACCAGATACATACGACCTATATGCCTATCTAATAGGCATTAAATCATCTGCTTTAATAAGTATTCATGAATTAAATTATGGAGGGCCTCTTAAACTGATATTCTCAAGAGCAACAGTCTTTATATGAACATGATAAGGAAATAATCCAGTTCTCCAAATCACATTGTTTATCATGCTGCCAAGTGCCAGAAAGACTACCAGCATTAACAAGATGTTTGTTAGCTGCGTGAGAATGACTAATTCAATCTCGGTGTGCTGGTGTTTCTGAAATGGTGAATTGTGCTGTGCATCCTTGGTGTAAGGGTGAGCGTGTTTGGTAATTGTGCCATCTTTTAGTATATGATAATGCCAGTTAGCTGTATTATTATACACCAACAGCATTATAGCAGGCAAACTAGCCAGGAGTAAATATTTACCTAATCGGCGGATCAATACCATTCGGCTCACATTATAATTTGCAAATGTAAGATTTATGATATTTGATCCAAATCATCCAATAAATTTAATAAAAAAGGGGAGTGTAATCAACTTGCTAACAAGAAGTAGTTAATCTGCCGTGGCTGTGTGTTTGGCCACGGCAGATGGTAGTTTGCCTTTTTAATTAAAGAATAATTAAGGCGTTCCGGGTATTGCCAAGGCCCGTTTCGGTGTAACCGTCAGCACTTTCTTCATCAAACCACTTTTGCCCGTCAGCAAGGTAACGGAATTGGTAGGTACTTCCGGCAGGTAATTCAATGGTGTGGCTAAAAGAGCCATCTTTCAGTGCTTTCATCACATCAGCTTCAGCATTCCACTCGTTAAAATCACCTAAAACTGCAACGACTGATGCACCATCAGCCTGTTCTTTTGTCACTTTAAAACTAACCTTTGCTACAGGTTTGGTTTTTAGTATTTGTTTCTTAATACTCATGGTTGAAATAAATTAATGTTTATAATACTCATTTTTTAGCCCTAAGGCGATGCGAAACTATAAAATGTATATTTTCTGAGGCGAAAATAAATATAGCTGTCTCATTAAATACATCTCATTTACAACTATTTAGTTGTTATGGTTGCATCTACCATATTTTAAGCAAACGATTGCTGAAACCAAGTATTGTTCCTGTTTCGCCAATGGATCAACAATGATTTAGGGTTAGCCTCATGACAATGATATACAGTTCATTTCAGGTTTGTAACTTTTATCTTTCTGCTGCAAAATACTAATTCATACTTATCCATTCTTAACCACCACATTACCAATGTAATACTCTCGATTACAATGCTGCCAGAAATACATATTGTTGGTGAAAGAACCGCATCCAATGGCATTGAAACAGGAACAAATTATACTTTATCCTACTGCCTTTTGTATATATTTGCATTGCAGTATACATACCTATTGATCATGGATGGTGAAAAGAAAGCCAGGCGATATAAGCGTTTATATCAACAAATTGAAGACCTGCTGCACAAAAGCAACAATCCTCTGTCAGCGATGGCAACGATCGTGGCTGTTTTGCATCATAAGATGGAATATTATTTCTGGACAGGCTTTTACTTGCTGCAGAAGGGAAAGCTGCAGGTAGGACCTTATCAGGGGTCATTGGCTTGCATTGACCTGGCCAGGGATACCGGTGTATGCTGGGCGGGTATACTCAATAAATCCACAATCATTGTTCCGGATGTACATCAATTTCCGGGACACATTGCTTGTGACAGTCGCTCAAATTCTGAAGTTGTGATCCCTTTGCTTGATAGGGACGGGGAAATAATTGGAGTACTCGACGTTGACAGTGAATTAAAAAATGCATTCGATAAAACAGATGCTGAGTGGTTGGAAAAGATTGTTAAACTGGTATATAATCATGATTGATTTCTTCTTATTTTTGAAGTTATAAGCACAAACCAATTTGAAATTCGTCCTTTACATATTATTCATTCTGGCTATAAGCTATAATGTATTTCCCCTGGCTTTGGGTCTTAATCGAGACAGGAGAACCCCACACCTTGTAAATGTATTTCATGCTGCGGTATTTGGTTTACTGCAGGGGATCATGTATTATATTGGCATTTTACTGGGAGATACTTTCATGCATCTTCTTGAAGAAAACTATCGTTTCGTGGTGTTTGGTATACTTACAGCCGTTTCGGTACGCATGTTCATTGAAGCTTTCAAAATAAGAAAAGGTGCCCGATTGTTTTCATTCGACAATTATGTCAAATTCATGATCATGGGCATTGCTGCAGGCATCAATACGCTTATTGTGGGAATGACTGCCACCTATCTAACCCCATTTGCGGGTTTGATGCCCGTGATGCTTGTTGCAGGAGGTTTTGCCTGGTCAATTACCGGTATCAGCATGAACCTCACACGTAAAAACATTATCCTTTCCAGCCTCTTACACCTGAATTCAGCTATCTTTATCTTTATTTTCGGGATCATTTTTCTGCTTACCCAAAATTGGTTATAACATGCAAGCTATACTAAAAAAATCATATACAGCATTTTTGTTGCTGATCTTACTTTTCGTAGTCCAATCAACTGTAATTTCTCAGATACCGGAGGGATATTATGAGGGTACTCAGGGAATCTACGGTGAAGAGTTGAAACAAGCGTTGCACCAAATTATTAAAGACCATAGTCCACGTACTTATTCTCAGCTGTGGCAGGATTTTGAACTGACAGATCAAAAATCCAATGGAAAAGTTTGGGATATGTATTCTGATGTTCCGGATGGAGTCTTGCCTTATGAATATAACTTTTTTGATGATCAATGTGGTAATTACAGCCAGGAAGGAGACTGTTATAACCGCGAACATACCTGGCCAAGCAGTTGGTATGGAGGAAATATAATGCCAATGTATTCAGACCTGTTTATTATTGTTCCAACTGATGGTTTTGTTAATATGAGGCGGGCTAACCTACCCTATGGGGAAGTTAACAACCCAACCTGGGTTTCGGCAAATGGGAGCAAACTCGGACCTAATACATCAGCAGGATATAACGGATTAGTATTTGAGCCTATTGATGCCTACAAAGGAGATTTTGCCCGTGGCCTGCTTTATATGACAATAAGATATTACGGCCTTGGTGATCATTGGCCGGGAAGCGATATGACCATAGGGTCTGAACTGCTGCCATGGGCACTTCAACTTATGCTTCAATGGCACGCACAAGACCCAGTAAGCGAAAAGGAGATTGATCGTAACAATGTTGTTTACCAACTTCAGGGCAATCGAAATCCATTTATTGACCACCCTGTATTCGCCGATCATATCTGGGATGAATCGGCCAATATAACCGAAACAGCCTTGCCCATTTTTAGTGTATACCCGACCCCTGCCAGCAACGTGCTGTATATCAATATGAATCATACTGTTGTAAAAAAAGATATTCAACTGGCGATATATGATATTAGGGGAAATATGCTTGGTAATGTTCTGTTTGGTGAAGATAAAAATCCTGCTGTTGAAATCAGTCAACTACCTCCGGGCATCTATTTTCTGCATATGCTGATAAACAAGCAATTCAAAGCTGCAACCAAATTCATTAAAAATTGAGCATGATGACAATAATCCGAATTACAAAAGAATTCAGCTTTGAAATGGGACATGCCTTACTTGGTTATGATGGCCCTTGTCGTAACGTTCACGGCCATTCCTATCACTTGCACGTTACGGTAGCAGGTCAACCCATATCTGAAGAAGGACATGTGAAGTTGGGTATGGTAATGGACTTCGGCGATCTGAAACAAATTGTAAAAAGGGTTGTAGTCGATGTGTTTGACCATGCACTTGTATTGAACAATGCTACACCTGTTCAGGTAACAGAAAACCTTCAAAACCAATTTGAGAAAGTTATTCTTTTGGACTACCAGCCTACCAGTGAGATGATGGTAATAGATTTTGCAAACAGGATAAAGAATGAACTGCCTCCAAACCTTAAGCTCATAAAGGTGTTGCTTCGCGAAACTGCAACCGCCTATGCTGAATGGGTAGCTACTGATAATATGAGCTAATTCAGTATGATCAATTTTCTACTATAACTAGCTGTTTCGGTAAGTACAACCAGTATATAAACTCCGTTTGGTTTATCGAGCGTGATCATGTAATTGCTGTTGTCGATCTTTTCTTTTTGAAAAGCTAACTGTTGTCCGTTCAGGTCGGTTATATAAATTTCAGAAAGATCGATTGACCCGAGTTTAATTTGAAAACAACCATCCGCTGACGGATTGGGGTACAAACGCAACAGATTGGCAGGCGCATACTCAGACAAATCCAGAAATATTCCACATTCTTCCAAAGCCGCATTACAATCATGCTTGATATCATGAAGCAGCGTCATGATTCCTTCTCCCGGACAAATTGTTTCACACCCATGTCTGTGTGCTGCTATCACGCCCAATTGAGGGTTTAGCGCATGTTGATTTATAGCGAAAGGTGATAATGAATCCTTGGCTGTTTTCCAAGCGAGCAGTTTATTAAGTGACTCCATGGCGAAGCTTGTGGGCTCTACCGCTGTGTAGGTACCTATTAAACATATCCCAAGAGTTCCGGAATTTGAGGCACAAAAGTGTGCCCCCATGACCACATCATCATGAACTAAATTACCCGGATCCCGACCGGAGAAAATAGTGCCGTCAGGAGCTATCAAATAATTATAACCCATATCGGACCATTGGTTTACCTGTGTGTGATAGATGTAGATACTTCTGACAATCGCAGTATAATCAGTCAAACTGTTGGAGGTGGCGGAATGATGAAGTATAATATTCCTGACCTGGTTCCAGACGCGATCATATTCAGGCTCCGGCAAGCCGGCACGCCAAACCTGCTGGCTGATCATTTCCGGTTTATCACAATCTGCCCGCAATTTAATATTGGAGAAGCTTTCTGTGTTATTGCTCCAGTGTATTAGAATGAGCTCGGCTGAGTTGCCTTCAGCCAAACCCTTAATTATAATTGAATGTAGTGGTTGATCAAATACGACCAGGTTGCTATGATAAAGTCCGTTAAGTGGATCGTAATGTTCATCCATTCCGGGAATGATCAGATCATTTCCTGCCTCAATGAAAATATTATTCAAAACTTCTTCTCTCCCTCTAATAAGAAGTGCACGAACATTACTCGGTATGGAAATCCTTTGGGAAGCATTATTACCTTTTAACGGGAGCTTCTCCGTATTCTGACCCACAAGATATGATGGGCTTAACAGCAACAAAACAAAACAAGCCACTATGGATTTATTAACAGCCTGAATGATCATCTTCAATTTCACAGTATCAATTCTCTAAAAAACAATCTGATAATTTTGATTATAAACCATTGAGGATATCCCAGTCTTCTTCAAAGTCCCAGTTCCCCCTGATCTCCATCTCCTTCGAAAAAAGAAAAACACGTTCAGGCTGTATGCCCTTAAGGTAATCTCCGGTATCCCATCGGCCATTTCTGTTCCTGTCGTGAATAGCTTTTAGGTTATAACGGCCTGCCAACAAATTATAAAAAACAATTTGCTGTGACTGCTTCACAATCATCTCCCTGATCACATCACCCCTGTTATTCAGCAATTGAATGATATGTTGCTCATCTTCTGGAAGAATTAGGTTAATAAACAGATTGCCATATTCTGAAAGAGGCGGAATACGTACATTTACCCTGATCGTATCGTTCCAGGTATCATTGAGTCCACGAAAGCAAGAGTCGGGGATAAATAAATTATAGACGCCCTCCGGTTCAAACTCATACTTTAGCCTGTATTGCAAGCCTATTTGATCAACCTTTTCAAACTCAATGCTGTTGTAGGTAGTGTCACCGTTGGCAACAAAACGTATACTATCATGTGGTTTGTATTCAATAACCGGATAATCGAAGCGGAAAATAAGATCTTTATCAATATCAAGTCTGCGGGCACGGACATTATTAAATACCTGCAGATAAACCGGTGCATCACTGCGTGCAGCCCTTCGTGCTTCCTGGCCGGTCAGGCGTGGGCTTAAGGACAAATGTAATGTGTCGTTTATCAGCGTATCGAAACGAACGTTTATACGAAGCGAATCATATACCTGAGGTTTGAAATACCAAAAAAGCGTGTCTTTTGCTTTACTAAATTGACGCAATAACCCAAAATCATCCGATATGGTATCCATCGATACTACCTCAACATGAGCTGCAGGATACCGGAAAACAAACTGCAAAAGACCCTCTTTAACCAGTTCGGCACGTAGCAGTCTTTGCGTAGAGTCTACTTCGGTAAACATCATGAGTTCATAAAAAGACTTCCCTTCCTGACGCTCAAGTTCAGCTGCCCGCTTGAGCGAATCAATTACCATTGTGGTCATCTCTACTGTGTCCACACCAAACTCGGTCTCCTTGATTAACAGACTATCAGTTAAAAACAAACTATCAGCCAAAGGCTTGAAATAGGCAGGTGTTACTAATGTATCTAGAAAGGCAATGGCCTCGCCTGACATATCATAGATAAAATTACTGTTTCTATCAGCCAGACCAAAAATCTTAAATCTTTCGTTGCGAAGATTGTTAAACAAAAAGTTTCCTTCCTGGTCAGTTCTTGTTACATAGTAAGGCTTAACAAGATAAGGTAGTGAGTCGAGTGGGAGTGTGTCATTATCAATGAGGTAGAGCATGAGAAAGGCATTTTCTGCAGCTTCCAGATCGAAAGCATGGCGCATATTACCGCTCATCGACATGGAATCGATAATGGCACCAGTGGAGAATACAAAGGTAAAGTCTCTCAGTGGGTTGCCTTCAGTTAAGTCAACGATGCCATTTCCAAAAAAAATGGTATACGTAGTTTCGGGCTTCAGATCCTCCATAAAACGGAGCTGCAATCTGCGACCTCTAATACGAAATTCAGGCCGGCTGTTCAATGGAGGAGAAATAAGCAACTCTTGTTGGAGTTTAGTGATGTTCACAAACTCATCAAAGGTGATCGTAATATTTCTTTCGGTGAAATCTGTTGTATAGTTAAGGGGATCTGATACAAGCACCCTTGGGGGTTCCATATCACGAGGTCCTCCCACAGGCATGACCGGATTGGCACATTGTAGCAACAGCAATGATGACAACAAAGTTGCACAAAGCATGAACAGGAGCATTCTCATCTTGGCACAAAGATGCGAATTTTTTAGGCTCACAACAGGGTGAAACGCACTGGCAAGGTAAAGCGCACCCTCACCGGTTGGTTGCGTTGCTTACCCGGTTTCCATCTTGGCATTTTCGAAACCACACGCAAAGCTTCTTCATCACATCCGGCACCAATTCCACGCAGCAGGGTAACATTTGAAATACTCCCATCCGGTTCAACCACAAACCCCACGAATACAGTTCCTTGTATATTCATTTCACGTGCCAATTGCGGATATTTAATGTTTTCGTTAAAATATCTAATCCGAGCAATATCACCGCCAGGAAATTCAGGCTGCTCTTCCACGATCAAGAAAATTTCTTCTTCCTTGATCTCTTCTTCATCCCTCTGTACACGTTCAATGGGTGTATATACAGGTATTTCCGTTGATTGGTCTGCTTCAACCTGTATATCTATCTCCTGTATATCCTCCACATCATCTTCAACCACCTTAAGCAAGGTGATGTTTTGCATCCGTGGTGGCTCTGGTTTGGGTGGAGGAGGCTGGTGGGTGCTGATGATTTCTTCCTCAATAATATTGAGCTCAGCTAGATTAAGTTCAAGGTTGGGAGTACGTATGGGGGTTTTGATCTGAAAAGCGAGGAAAACCAGCAATAGACTTATGGCCAACCCTATCTCGAAGAACAGGCCCTTCTTGGCTTCAAGATCAGCCTGTGGTGTTTTGTAACTGATCATGGCACTTTGTTTTAATTGGTTCTTATTGAAAATGAGCAAAAAACGTGCCGAAAACTTCTTCCGTGAACTGATATTTCACAACTTGATAGGAACTTTTTTTTCGTATTGGTGAATTATATGAAACCATGCTTATAAAACAAGATGCATGCTGAAAAAAGTTTATTCAACTGCAATATGAGATAAGGTTGTTGGTTATGAACAGGTTAAAATCGTCACAATACAGTCCTGGTATTGAGTGGTAAAAAAACTGCTTCAGAGCGTTTCGAATGAGTATCCTAATTTCGAAAAATGTGGCAAAATAACTGGTAAAGCTTTTAAAAGATTAGGTGCAGCCTTCTTGCTGTCGTGAAAAACGATAATGGCTCCATCTTTAGTGTTTTTTAGCACATAATCAATACATTGTCCGGGGCTTGTTTCATGATCAAAATCGTAACTGAGCACCGACCACATTACTATTGTGAATTCTTTTTTCAATGTCTGAATTTGCGAAGGGGTAATACGACCATAAGGCGGCCTGAACAAAGTAGAATCAACCAGATTTCTGCAAAGGATTGCATTTTTGTAGTAAACTTTAAGCGAAGTCTGCCAGCCATTGATATGGTGGTAGCTATGATTACCTGTTCGGTGCCCTTGTGCAAGGATTTCATGATATACTTCAGAATGTTTTTCAACATTTTTACCAACACAGAAAAATGTTGCCCTGGCATCGTACTTAGCCAATATATCAAGCACTTGAGGTGTTACAACCGGATGAGGGCCATCATCAAAGGTGAGATAAAGTCGCTTATTACCTGCCGGCATCCACCAGAGCAAGGAAGGATAAAATATCCGCAGAAACAATGGTACGGTAGCAGATTTCATATGACAAAATTACAACGCATGATCAATGGTAAGCACACTAAAAGTATTAAATTTGTATAAAATATATTAGAGATGAAAAAACTAGTTTTACTTCGCCACGGACAAAGCACATGGAACAAAGAGAATCGTTTTACAGGCTGGACAGATGTGCCACTTTCGGAACAAGGTGTTCATGAAGCCCGAAAAGCGGGAAAACTATTGAAAGAAAAAGGGTTTAATTTCAAGATTGCCTACACTTCCTATCTTACAAGGGCTATTAAAACACTTTGGCTTGCCCTTGAAGAAATGGATCTGATGTGGATTCCGGAAAAGAAAAGCTGGCGACTCAACGAAAAGCATTATGGGGAATTGCAAGGCTTGAACAAAACAGAAATGGCTGATAAATTTGGCGATGAACAAGTACTACTTTGGCGTCGCAGCTTTGATATCCCACCAAACCCCATGGCTGAAGATGA
>CALAZZ010000160.1 GCA_937926515.1 uncultured Bacteroidales bacterium
TTCTAACTTCTAATTTCTAACTTCTAATTTCTAACTTCTAATTTCTAACTTCTAATTTCTAACTTCTAACTTCAAACTTCAAACACAGTTCCAAAAAAAGCCCCACACACCCCCCGCACCATACCCCAATAATGTTTACTTTTGCATGCTTGTGACGAAATATTATCGCGGAGACTGATTCATGGAATTCACCAATCCTTCACTTTTATTTGGATTTTTTGCACTGGCTTTGCCAATTATCATTCATCTGTTCAACTTCAGAAGGCACCGGCTGGTTTATTTCAGTAATGTTGAGCTGCTCAAAAATTTGCACCACCAAACCCAGCGGACCAGCCGCCTTAAACATCTTCTTGTTCTATTATTGAGGCTGTTGTTCATAAGCTTTTTGGTTCTTTCATTTGCACGTCCTTATCTGCCCGGACGCAATCAGATGAACCCATTGGCAGATAAGTTGGTTGTTTTTTATGTAGATAATTCCATGAGTATGCAAGCACGTGGCTCAGAAGCCTCCCTGTTTGATGAAGCAAGAAAACTTGCCAAATCACTCGCCACTTCATTCCAGCGAAACGACCTCTTCGTACTTTTGACCAATGAACTGCAACCTGCTCACGAACGCCCTATGACACTTGAAGAATTTTCGGCAAGTTTGGATCAGTTGGCTGTGAGTCCTGCAACATCAAGCATGTCGCAAATTATGGCACGCCTTGGTACCATAAATGACCCCGAGCATAGGTCAGAAAAGTTACTATTCTACTTATCAGATTTTCAAAAAAGCCAATCTGATTTTGATCGGGTGGACTATGATACAACCTACAGGCATTATTTTGTTCCATTTACAGCCCAACGAAGCAATAATCTTTATATAGACAGCTGCTGGTTCGAAAGCCCTGTCAGGCAACAAGGTCAAAATTCCTCGATCATAGCCAAAGTAATAAACCATAGTGAGGATGAAGTTAGTGGAGTTCCAATAAGGCTCTTGATAAACAACGAACAACGAGCAATCACCAATATTGACATGGGTGCCAACAGCACTGAAGAAGTGAAACTTACATTCACGAACAACAATACCGGTCACTTTGAAGGCCAACTTTCACTTACTGACTACCCGGTCGTTTTTGATGATGATCTATACTTTGGATTTGAGGTACTGGAGCATATTGATGTACTCGAGATTTTTGAACAGGATCCAAACCAATGGTTATCCCTCCTATTGGGTGCTGATGATTTGTTTCGGTTTGAATCACGGTCAAAGTTAAGGCTTGACTACCAGGCTATTGCCAATTATGAAATCATCTTCCTGAGTGGAATAGAATCATTGCCCACAGGCATCGAGCGCTACCTGATTGAATTTGTGGAATCAGGCGGAAGCCTTGTACTCATTCCCTCTACAGATGTTGACCGGGCAGCTTATATCAATTCCTTTATTTACAACTATGGACAGCAATATGCAGGCCAGGCTGATTCATCACAGACACGGGTCTATTCCTTACTACACGGACATGAGCTTTTTCAGGATGTTTTTATAAAAATACCTGAGAATGTTGATTTTCCAAATGTATATAAGCATTATCCAATTCGGTTGCAAGCGCGTTCTGGCAGTCAAAGTTTAATTGATATGGTAAACGGCAGACCTTTTCTTACAGAAACGAAGAGCGGACGCGGCTCATTCTATATGTTTGCCTCACCCATCCATGATGCGTGGACTGATCTGCATCGAAATGCCCTCTTTGTTCCATTAGTCTACCGGATGGCATTCATGAGCAACCACAGCAGTGCAATTTATCATACCATAGGCAACAATGAGGCAATTGAAAACAGGTTCTCAACTGATAATTCTGATATGGCACTGACAATTGAATCACTTAAGGACGAATATAGCTTCATTCCTGAACAACGCCACCTGCCCGGAAGGACTGAACTGCTCACACATGATATGGTCAGGCAGGCCGGTCATTATGGATTGTTTGCCGGTGACAGCCTGATTAACATTCTGGCATGGAATTACAGTCGTTCAGAATCAGTTATGAATTTTTATACAGCCGAAGAAGTGGAGGCTGCAATCACCCAAACAGGTTTAAACGGCTTTGAAATTTTTTCTGATATGCAACTTAGCAAGGCAGACTCGATGGATCGGCTTGCAGGAGGACGCCAGTTATGGAAACTATTTCTGATCTTTGCCCTCCTGTTTTTATTGGGCGAAGTACTCATATTGCGTTTTTGGAAATAAGACATCGTATATTTAAACATGGAAGAAAGCAATCCGAAATCCGAAGGCATACCGCAGAAAGAACAACAGCCTGAAACCCACCGCACCATTCAGCTTTCGGGAATGTATGAGAACTGGTTTCTGGATTATGCCTCTTATGTTATTCTTGAGCGGGCCGTACCTGACATTGAAGACGGTTTAAAACCTGTTCAGCGTCGCATACTGCATGCCATGCGACATCTCGACGATGGACGCTTCAATAAGGTTGCAAACATTATTGGACACACCATGCAGTATCATCCGCACGGTGATGCATCAATCGGTGATGCCCTGGTGCAACTTGGGCAGAAGGAACTGCTGGTCGAAACTCAAGGAAACTGGGGTAATGTGCTCACCGGCGACAGCGCAGCAGCATCGCGCTACATTGAGGCCAGGCTGTCAAAATTTGCAAATGAGGTGGTCTTCAATCCCAAAACAACAAAGTGGAAGCTAAGTTATGACGGGCGCAACAGGGAGCCCATTAGCCTGCCTATGAAGTTTCCTATTCTGCTCGCTCAGGGTGTTGAAGGCATTGCCGTTGGCCTGGCTTCAAAAATATTACCCCATAACTTCAATGAGTTGATAGATGCCTCCATCAGCCATCTTAAAGGTAAATCATTTGAACTGGTTCCCGACTTCCTTACCGGAGGACTTGCCGATTGCACCAAGTATAATGATGGCCTCAGGGGAGGCAAGGTGCGAATAAGAGCACGAATCAGCCAGCTGGACCGAAAAACTTTGGCAATTACCGAAATTCCGTTTTCGACAACCACCAGCACACTGATCGACAGCATTGTTTCGGCAAATGACAAAGGAAAGATCAAAGTTCGTAAGATCGATGACAATACGGCAGAGCATGTTGAAATTGTTATTCATCTCGCAGCCGGTGTTTCACCCGATCAAACCATTGATGCCTTATATGCATTCACCCAATGTGAAGTGTCAATATCACCGAATGCATGTGTGATCCTGGATGGAAAGCCAGCTTTTATTGGGGTTAGTGAAATTCTGCGTTTCAGCACTGAACGCACCATGGAACTACTCAGGATGGAGCTGCAGATACGGTTGGATGAACTCGAAAATGAATGGCATTTTTCTTCACTTGAAAAGATCTTTATAGAGAATAGAATCTATCGTGACATTGAACATTGCGAAACATGGGAAGCAGTGATTGATGCTATTGGAGAAGGACTTAAAGCACACCTCCATAAGCTCAGGCGTGAAGTCACCGCAGATGACATCGTGCGCTTAACCGAAATAAAGATCAAACGCATTTCAAAATTCAATTCATTCAAAGCTGATGACCATATAAAAAGTATTGAAGATGAAATCGATGAGGTGAATAATCATCTTCAACACCTGGTGGAATACGCGATCAATTTCTTCCAGCAGATCAAGAAAAAGTATGGCAAAGGAAGGGAACGCAAGACCGAACTTAGAAATTTTGACGTGATTCAGGCCGCAGCCGTTGCAGCCAACAATGAGCGTCTTTACGTGAACCGTGCTGAAGGTTTTGCAGGCACCTCACTCAAAAAAGACGAGTTTGTTTGTGAATGTTCTGACCTGGATGATATTATTGTATTCAGGGCCAATGGCACTTTCAGTGTGACCAAAGTCACAAATAAGTCTTTCGTTGGAGAAGATATCATTCATATTGATGTATTTAGAAAAAATGACGATCGAACCATTTACAATATGGTGTATCGTGATGGGCGAAAAGGACCCTGGTATGTGAAACGATTTGCAGTAGTTGGCGTTACTCGTGACAAAGAGTACGAAATCACGGCCGGAAATACAGATTCCAAAGTGGTATATTTCACAGCCAACCCCAACGGTGAGGCAGAAATCATCAAGGTTCAGCTGAGGCCACGACCACGCCTGAAGAAAACCCATTTCGAATATGATTTTGCACAGCTTGGAATTAAAGGCCGTAATTCGAAGGGTAATATTCTAAGCAAGAACCCCATTAAACACATAAGTAAACGCGAAGACGGTGTTTCCACCCTTGGCGCAATGGAGGTCTGGTACGACGAAACAGTTAAACGGCTCAATACCGACGAAAGGGGCCAATACCTTGGGGATTTTAGCGGCGAGGACCGCATACTTTGTATCATGAATGGGGGTGAAATGAAACTTACAGGTTTTGAGCTTTCGACCCATTTTGAAGATGACCTGAGGATGTTGAGAAAGTTTAAACCGGAAGAGGTAATTTCAGCGGTTTATTTTGATGGTGAAAGCAAAAAACACTACTTAAAGCGTTTTACAATAGACCCCGATACAAGCATCAACAAACGTTTCAATATACTCAATGAGCATGTTGACACCAAAATGGTGCTTATCTTGTTTGATGAACTTCCCAGGCTAAAACTTGGATTCCAACCCAATAAGAAGGGAAAGAAGCCGGAAGACGAAACTGTTTTGGTGGCTGATTTTGTTGGAGTTAAAAGC
>CALAZZ010000161.1 GCA_937926515.1 uncultured Bacteroidales bacterium
CAAAATGATGATAATGTGGGAGCTTTGATCTTGGCTTAGGTCGAACTCACGTTAAACAACATAAAATCAAGATGAGTATATTAAAGAGGCTATGGTTGCTTACCGGGAGGCTATACAACTACAACGAAACATAATCGAAGATTTGAAGCGTAGGATTAAGGAGATGGAAAAAGGGGTCGTAAAAGCGGAGGAATAAAAAAAGGAGGCTGTCAATCTCAGCCCCCTTAATTCAAAACCATATCTATGAAAAACAAACGACTGCATAAAGATATATCAAACTATATCAAAAGTCAAGGATTTTTTATCTTAATTTCATTTGGTGCTTGTATTTCACGTCTATATCTATGTCCGTCAGCTCAAAAGCGCTGTCGGCCACCGTTGCTAAACTCAGCATAAAGTACCTGGCGCTGGTGTGTGTACGCTTGAGCATCAGGTCAGATATTACAGGGGTGTAGCCGGAGTTGGTTATCGTAAGCCCCGATACCCACGTCCATGTACGTCCGTCAATACTGGCAAACAGGTGCATGGTAGTGTGTCCTACGCTGGCATCCGTTATCACCCTGGCCACAAGCCTCTCGATCTTTTTCAGGTTACTGTCCTCAAGAAGCATGGGTCGTGTAAGCATGCTTACAGGTATGGCAGCGAATGATTCTGTTTCTACCTGGTGAATGTAATTATCCGGGTCAATAGCCACGTTCACACCATTGGCAAGATTGACAAAGCGCGAAAGCTGCAACCTAATCTTATGCCACAGGTTAAACTCGATCTGGTAAACATAGGTGTACGGCTTTGAGGGATTGCTTATGATGATCTCCTTGTTGTTGTCGTCATAAACCATAACAGCCCCCGCCAGGTATAAAATAAATTCAATATCACTGAATACATCAATATGGCTCACGTCTGTTGCAAAAGCATTGTCCGGCAGCTTCCATTTGTCTGCCCTGGACCTAATACCTGTCACACTCCCCTCAATATTATGGCTTATTTCAGTGCGCTTGCTTCCGTCAAGGATATACAGGCCGTAAGCAGTGGCATACACAATAGCCCCTCCAAGCTCAAGCATGGCCTTTTTATTCGCCAACACATCAAGGTTCATTCTTGTTACATTGAGGTATATCACATCGCCACCATCTCCCTGGTTGAGGTTAAATATACCTTGTAGGGTGAATATAGTGAGAGGAAACTGCCCAAACTGTCCTGTTGATAGCGGTTCGCTCATGGTTGAGATCGCCACCACCTCATTACTGGCTGTGCCTATGCGGTAAGATAGCCGGGCAGGGTAGAGCCACACATTATTTAACTCGGACACCTGAACGCGGTTTGAGTCCCTTAGTGTTGGATTTGCCACCGGCTCACTCGTTGATGAAAACAATCCCAGGGTACCATTCGTGCCCATGTAAACCATGTTGCGCAAGTAGTGGTAATTACCCTGTCTAACCATCAACGGTTTTGAGTATGCAAAGTTAAAGTGAGGGTGAGCAATAAGGTCTTGTTCGAACAGTATCTTGTAAACATCCCCACTTTCCTTACTTAGCAATCTGATTTTCTTTGCCCGTTTGTCTGGATAAGTTAAAAACTCCTTGAAAAATAACCAATATTTTTCCTCCTCCAAAGCTTTGTACATAGTGATCCCCTGCTCATAGGCCGCAATCTGCTCAATCTGTTTTACTGTTTTTCTCTGTCCCTGTCCTGTTTCCAACTCAACAACAATTACAGGGGTAAAATCAAATGCCGCTTGTCCTGCTACCATATTCTCATACAGTACCTTTCCTACTATCAAGGGACATATATCAATACCTGAAACAATATCCTCTCCTTGTGGGTCGGCAGCAACATAAGCCCTTAAAATTATACTGTCGTCTTGCTGTAAGGCTATCGTGACCCAATAAGAAACGGCTTTTGGTGCTGGCGGACCGCCTTCCGGGTCATAATTATATTCAGCATCAAGAATACTATGGAACCACAACCTTTGTTCTGTTACTGTATTAAATATTTCAAATATTACATACGTTTCCTGCCATTGTGGATGAGGCAGAATAGAGTTGAAGTTAAAGTATGTGAGGGCTATTCTTATCCTTATTAATGCGTAAGCGTCTGTGGTAAGCGCCCCCGTACTTAACGTGTACATACTATCGGGGTCTGATAGGTTAGCTGTAATCTTGACTGCATAACTGGGTGATTGTGACGTCTGCTCTCCCACGTCACCAGACACATCATCCGTAGGTGTAAAATTTGTTGGAAAAGGAAAGGTTAACAACTCTGTTTCACCATACACAAGCCCTTGCTCATGCTCTACCCCATAACCGTTATCAAGCCTGTACCTGCCAGGATTATAGGTGTCTTTGAAGTGGGTAATTATATCGCCAAGGTGCAGGCGTGAGTTATAGTCATAAACGTCCTGTCCCTGATAGACATGGTTGGTAAAATTATCTACCGGCATAAGCTCATGGGTTTCGATGGAGTTAACATCTCCCACATCAATAACCCTGGTCAAAGATAGCAGCCCGGAGGCATCAAATTGCATTGCCAATATGTCCTCAAGTGATATTTCGCTTACACGATAAAACCCCCTCACCTGTTCAAGAAGATCATCAAGACTATCGTTATCCTTTGGTTTGTATATATATGAATACTGTGCATCCTGATACCACTCCCCTGAATAGGTGCTTACAGGATCAGACATAAATATTACAAGCCCCCTGACAATGCCTTTGTAGGCTTCGATAATCTCACGCTCTGAGGGAGTAAATGAAGCCCTTACAAGGGGTTTATTGGCCGTGTAATTCTTTAATATCCATGCTGGATTTTGCGACCCGTCAATATATAAATCATTAAGACAAAGCCCTACATGATGATAGTGTACAGGCCCGTGCATGATAATACTTCCATCGAACATACGCCATCCGGTGCGAAAGAAGCAATGCCCCTCAAAGCGTCCGTCCCTGCGATCCTCATACCTTCGCCTTGCCACATCTGCAACATTATCCTCAAAACTATTACTCTCCTCAACAAGAGCAACGTCCTGCGGAGCCGTTTCGTCCTGCCAAAACACATGCTGCCCTTCGGGCAGCGGCAAAAGCTCGGTGAAGGAAATGTTATCGTCATTGAGCTTAAACAAATCACGTCCCCTTCCCGTAACATTTGCAATCATTATACGACCAAAGAAAAACAAATCACTTACAGTTTCATCTTCATTATACTGCTTGATAAGTGTTGATGTGTCCAACGTAGTATCAATAAGACGAAGCTGGTAGTTGGGCTGCTGATCCTCCTGATTAGTCCAGTGAAAACCATCTTCAAGCAATTCTGTTAACGGAGGGCTGGTGTTATGGGATAGGTATATGACCATCCTCATTGTTGTCAGCTCACTTGCCGTTGGTAAGCGCCAGTCACTATTACCCCCTGCATTATATTCACTTGCCGCAACAACAGCATGATCCCACAACACGCCCCCAAATTCAGTCGCATACTCAAGAGATACAATTAGAAGTTCATCATTAAGTAAACTCGCAACAATACCACCACCATACAAATCTCCAACGGCAACCCCTGTTGGGTCTGCCATTACCCTTACAGGACGCACTAATCCAGCTGTTTGTTTGTCAACAAATGTCAGGTTAAATGTGTCAAAGTTACTGCCTCTTGCGCCCATTGATGTTTGTCCCTCTGTGGCATACCCAATAAGGTACTTGTTATCCATCTGTGGCATAGCCTTGATAATGGATAGACCGACAAGCTGCATCACCGGATTGGCGCTTTTGGATTTTGTACTTACACCACGCCATGCCCCATCACGATAACGCATGTTGATGATTTCATGGCAAAAGCCATCCTGTCCACTACCACGCGGAAGACTTCTATTGATACCCTTAATCGGAATCGTTGTCCTTTTTGTTGTCATTATCATTGTTGTTTAATTGAATAACCTTTGCATTTTCAACTGTACCATCGCGCTCTGGATCAAACTCCATCTCGGTAAATCCATTTTCATCCAGCCTACGGAAGCGCACCGCACCACGCATCTCTGCAAAATGCTTGCGAGCAAGTTCAAGCAGGTTCTTTGACCTGGTTTGCACCTCTGATATGGACTTATCTCCCATACCGGCTGCATCAAGTATCTTGTATGCCTCGGCCACATCACGCAAACTGGTTGATCTTGAAATCAAATCATTCATTCTGTCAAGCAGCATCAGTTTGGTATATGTTACAGCCAGGGCAATATCCCCTTGCACAATAGTCATTTTCTTAGCGCTCTTGAGTACATCAACAGTCAGCCCCTCTTGCTCAATCTTTTTCTGCAACTGCTCAAGCTTTTTTTCATCGTATGGAAGTATAGCCATATCCTTTTCATTATGCGGAATAAGGTCTTTAAACTTCTCATACCACTTTTTTATGGAGTCAATACTTACGCCTGTTTCTTCCTTTGTTTTTTTGGCATTACATCCGTTCTGGTGATATATCAGCGCAACCTCATACTTCTGCGCTGCTGTGTACATTTTACGTGTAGGTCTGGCCTTAACAACCTTGCGTAAAGTCTTACTCACAAGCTTAGTTGTGTCAATAGGCGCGTCCATATATTTTTTTTGACTACTCATAAGGCGGTAAATGTAAGCATGGTGTAAATATTTATAGCTGTTATTTGTACCTAATTTTTATTTGTGAAGAAGCTGTGACTGGCATACTGTTCAGCGTTCTCGTTGGTAGATATCATAATATAATCCATGTACTGCTGTATGGTTTTGTGTCCGGTAAGCTGCATAGCCACCTTTGCAGGAATCCCCGCTTTATGCAGGTTGGTTGCAAATGACCTTCGTGCCGTGTGCCATGTTATTGCCTCTACCCTGGGCACTTCATATTTAACCTTTTTCTTTCCCCTGGTAATGGTGTAGAAAAACATGCCTTTTATGCCACACATTTTCGCGGCCTCCCTCACTCTTTGTAATAACAACTCCATACTCTGTGCCGGCACACGAAACCCCCCTGCCCTTTGGAGTATCTCTTTCACAACCCAATGCTGTGGCACAACAACCCTTTGACCGCTTTTGCTCGTATCAATTACATAAAACTCACCATCGGCAAAGTTTACATCCCTGGAGCTTTGTGCGTCCTTGCGTCTGATCCCAACAAACGACATTATCAAAAACAAATCAACTGCCTCTCTCTGCTTGTCGTCATAATCGGGGTATTGGTGCATCATCACAAGCTCCTCTGTGGTTAAAGCAAGCTTATGGGCCTTCTCAAAGGACGGAAGTCGCATATCTGAGGGGTAAAGGTGAATCTCTTTGTATTTTCTCTCAACAGCCCTGACAACACGCTTTAGGGCTGATAAGTAATTTCTGATCGTGTTCTGGCGGTACTGTTTCTGTAGAAGGTATAGCGCATATTCTTCGAAAAATTCTACATTCAACGCATCAACCCTCACTTTTGAGGCAAACTTTTCAAGGCTGGTAATAAAATATTTGAGTAAATGGACGCTCTCTGCCCTTAACTGCGGCATCATCTGTCGCCTAACAAACTCATCTACTGTTGGATACTCTATTGTATGTACCCTATTCAGTGCCCTGTCGAACACATAACCTACTGTTACTGTGTTTTCCTCCACGTTATCAGTTCTAAGCCTGATTAACTGCGCCTCGATCTCTAAGCGAAGCATAACAATACGGTTGCGAAGCTCGGCCAGATCAGCCCTGTTACGCCTTGGCACAGGCAGCTCGGTCTTAAAATCCCAATCATGTGGAGCGATAAACTCTCTGGTGCTACGCATGACCCTGCTGGCCTTAATACGATACACCACAACGATGAGGGTGCGCTCTTTGCTTTTGGGGGCTTTTAATAAAAAATGTACCTTTGCCATACTCGTTTTTTAGTTATGACAAAGATACATCAGTTGACGATTCAGTTGACGATTTTTGTAGTAATTAATGATAAATAACCACCCGTTAAGTATAATTTTGTTCTAACACAAATGGTTTTAGTATCACTAAAGCACCATTTTAGTGATATTAAGTGATACCACAACCTTAACATTTGATTAACAAAACCGCACTGTCATACAGCTAACTATATCGAAAGTTGACGGCATGGTTGACGCTTTTAGTTAATGAAAGGCTTGCGGAGCTGGAACAACCTTTTCGTGACCAGGTCACGCTTAACCTCTTTATACTTGACATCAGCCTTGGTCATCTCAGCTTCGTTTCCAACCATTTCCCACCACTCACGCATGATGTAGCTTTCGATAAGGTTTTTTACCCCATCATCAACCAGGAACAGGTTGTTTTCGTTGTAGGCAGAATGATCTTTTACACGGAACCCAAATACCTTCTCCTCACTTGTACCTTCACCTGTCACATCCGATTCGTTCTCGTTTAATATCAAGGCATCATCAACACCAGTGGTCATCTTCATAACCTTATTGAACGCATCATGAACGGCTGTGCGAAGAAACAGGGTAAAGGCATCCTTTTCGTCCTCGCTCATAGCGAAGTCGTCCACCTGAGCTTCATTGGCAGTGTCCCGGATATTTTTTGCCCTGTAAGTGGTTTTCAGGAAAATGTTGTTAAACATATCCTCAACCTTGTAGTAAAAGGAGATGTTTGCTGGCTCTGCCAAAACTTCTGGCGGACCTGCGTCATACTCTACCGCATCAATTCTTACATAACTCATAATTTCTGTTTTTAATATTCGACAATTTTTTAATTATAGTGATAATTTAGACGTGCTTTTGCTCCAAAGTTCACAAGCTTTGAAAGTTCGTCCAGGGCATATTTCAGCTCGTCAATATCAAGCTGGTAATAGCTGCTGTTTGGAATATTTTTTATCCTGAGCCACTCCATAATAATAAAGGCTATAATAGCCCTCTCGATGTGGTCTTTCAGAATAGGCTCAATCACTGCTGGCTGTCGTCCATCAGGAATAACAACCTTGTACACAATATTGATCTCTGTATCAGGATCATCCACGGTTGTTTCATACACAAATGGATCTTCCAAATCAAAAGCCAGTCGGCTTATTCGCTTGAATACCTCTGTCGCAGCCCGCTTCATCAGCACATAGAAAGCATCATACTCATCCCTGGTAATGGGTATTTTGTCAACCATAAGCATATTCAACTCCGGGTCAACCTGGTCAGCGATATATAATGTACGCTGGTTGACAAGGGTGAATAACCTCTCTATGCCTACTGATATGGTGATGGTTGTTGGCATTGCTTATCTATTCAAGCTCTTTAGGTGTGTTGAGTTTCGCTACAATAGCAATGATTACCTGTGACATTCCCTTGAAGAACAAATCTTCTGCCTCATCATCAAGCAATGGAACATCTACCATCTCATTGATGAAGTTCATGCCGGTGGTGATAGCGTGATTATAGTCTTTGTCCTCGAACACGCTTGTCACAATCTCACGTATCTTACTTTTCCAGGGTTCTGGTATTTTCTCACCATAGTTGTTGTCAATGGTGGAAATAGCAAGGCGGAGCAAGGGGCCTTTCCAGAAGTTACCCTTATTGCTCAAACTGGTGATGTAGTCGGCTATCTTGCGTTCCATCTCTTTTGTCAAGATGCCCCTTTCGTCTTTACTCATGCTTAAATTGGGTTTTTATATTTTTGCAGTAAATGTAATGTCCGTGAAGCGGTTGTTAGGTGCTAATTATACCATATTTATAACCTTATAGCTTTTCTTTAAGTTTGTGCATGGTGCGGTTCATAGCCTTAGCGTCATCCATTGTCGTCAGCTTCCCGCTCAGCGCAATAGCAAATCCGGCAGCCGGAATACTCCATGCAGGTATTGAAAGCCCAAACGTTGGCAGTGCCAATGCCACCGATCCCACCACGCCAATCACCATTCCTACATCGGTTGCGATCCTTGCGG
>CALAZZ010000162.1 GCA_937926515.1 uncultured Bacteroidales bacterium
ATAATTGCGCTGAATATGCCAATCTGATCTTTAGCAATTCATCAGAATACAGTGGCAGCACTTTACTTTTAGGAGCTATTTTCTTTAGTTTTCAAATTTATGGGGATTTTTCAGGCTATTCTGATATTGCTATTGGTACAGCAAGGCTTTTTGGGTTGAACCTTAGGCAGAACTTCAATTACCCCTACTTTTCAAGGGACATTGCTGAATTTTGGCGCCGCTGGCATATTTCTCTCAGTACTTGGTTTAGGGACTATCTGTACATCCCCCTTGGCGGCAGCAGAGGCAATGTCTGGATGAATTTAAGGAATACATTTATCATTTTTATAGTCAGTGGCTTCTGGCATGGTGCAAACTGGACGTTTATTGTATGGGGTGCACTTAATGCAATCTATTTTGTACCGCTTATGTTAACAAAGCGCAACCGTAAAAACATCGAAATCGTTGCAAAAGGCTCAATACTGCCATCAATGAGAGAGTTTTTGCTCATTCTCCTAACCTTCAGTTTGACTTTGATAGCATGGATATTTTTTAGGGCAGAGAATATTGGCCATGCCTTCAATTACCTTCAGGGCATTTTTTCATCCTCCCTATTCACAATTCCAGCATTCCTGGGCCTGAAGAGAGCATTGATTGTTCTATTCATAACAGGGCTTTTCCTGATTATTGAGTGGATTGGACGAGAGGAAAAATTTGCGATTGCAAAAATTGGTTTGAATTGGAAAAGACCCTTCCGTTGGGCATTTTACTCTTCCATAATATTTCTCATTGGGATGTATATGCAAACTGAAGAAACGCCATTTATCTATTTTCAATTTTGATGTGTTTGTGATATGAAAATATTCCTAGTTAAATTGCTAGTATTCTTAATATTCTCAGTAATCTTTTATTTGGCTAACCTAATGGTTTGGGGCAATCTTTCACCCTCACCTTTCCGCAATGTTAATTATAGGGTAGGCTCTTATGGTCATATGTTTACGCGCTTAAACGAAGTCAAGCAAATCAGTGATGTTGACATACTATTTTTGGGTTCATCCCATGCTTACAGAGGCTTCGACCCCCGTATGTTTGCCGAAAATAATGTGAAAACCTTTAATTTGGGATCAAGCGCTCAAACGCCTATTCAAACAAAATTGCTTTTGGAAAGGTATCTTGAACAATTAAATCCAAAATTGATCATATATGAAGTGTTTCCAAACACCTTTACGAGTGATGGGGTTGAATCCTCTTTGGATATCATTGCAAACGACAAAATTGATAGGTACACATTAAATATGGCTCTTGAATTGAATCATATCAAAACATACAATACTTTGCTTTTTGGATATTTTAGTGACCTAACAAATCTTAATTCAAAATACAGTGAACCTCTGGAGAAAAACAATGATATTTATGTGTCCGGCGGATATGTTGAAAAGGATCTGAGTTATTATAAATATGTGAGCAATCAAGCCTGGTCCATCAATCTGCTAGAGCATCAACTAATTAAGTTTAGGGAAATCGAACAAATGATTCGAGAAGCAGGTATAGAATTAATACTCATATTCGCGCCTATAACTAGTTCATCATATAAAAGCTATCTTAATCTGCCTGAATTTAAACAAAGCCTTAGCAACGATCAGAATTATTACGATTTTAATGAGATATTAACCCTTGATGATTCGTTGCATTTTTATGATAGTCATCATCTTAATCAGATAGGTGTGGAATTGTTTAATAAGAAATTGATTGAAATATTGTATGATCACAATTGGTTGGATTCCCAATAAAAATACAGCTAGATCAATGCAAGCTCAATTTATTAATTGAAATGATAATCGCCATAAAGTATGTCCACTAATAAGCCTCTTGTTTCGATCATTATCCCCTGCTTCAACAGCGCTAAATTTGTATCAAGATCCATCGATAGCGCTTTATCACAAAGCTATCCATACACTGAAATTATTCTGGTTGATAACAACTCAACTGATGAAACCCTATCAATACTAAAAGACTACCAATCCAGATACCCCGATAAAATTACAGTGTTGACGGAACTAAAGAAAGGCGCACCTGCCGCCAGAAATCAAGGACTCAATGCGGCAAAAGGTGAATGGATACAATTTTTGGATGCGGATGATGAAATATTAACTGCAAAAATAGACATTCAGGTCAACTTAGCACTTCAAACCAATTGCCACATGATTATTGGCAATAGCATACATCATAAAAAGTATCACAAAAAAAAGGTTCGGCCAAATAAAAAGCCTTGGGTAGCATTAATAAACTCAAGGCTAGGAATAACATCTTCAAATTTGTGGTCTGCTAATTTACTAACTTTGGTTAACGGCTGGGACGAAGAAATAACCTCTTCACAGGAATACCATCTGCTGTTCAAAATTTTGAAAATGAAACCCACTTTATCCTTTGATAATAATTTCAATACGCTAATATATCATCAGGAAAATTCGGTCAGCAAAGCAACTGATACAAAAAAACTTTATAATATCTTAACCAATGCAAGACTGCTTCGTATGTCTATTAAAAAGTATTTGCAAGAGAATAACCTTTATGGGAAATCAGAGGAACGAGCATACGAGCGGTTCATCTTCAGGCATATTGTACAATATAAACAGCGGTGTCCGGAATACTACCATGAGTTTAAGCATTTGCTGAAAAATAATAAATATCCTTTATTATCAAAATGCACACTAAGGACAATAGTGAAATTGAAGCCAATGATCTTTTTTTTCATTGATCTTATAAAACGAAGAAGATGAGAAAAAATAAGATTCAAAGATAGACGCTATAGCAGATCAAATAAGAAAAATATAACACACTTTCAATTAAACCATTTATTGCTATGTTAATAGATCTTATTGCTGGTGCACGCCCAAACTTTATGAAAATAGCACCAATTATTGATGAAATACACAAAGCTCAGCAAGCTGGAAAAAAAATTAATTTCAGGCTTGTACATACCGGCCAGCATTATGACAGAAATATGAGTGCTAGCTTCTTTGAGCAGTTAGGCATTCCACATCCCGATATAAACCTTGGTGCAGGAAGTGGAACCCAGGCCGAACTGACAGGATCAATAATGATTGGCTATGAAAAACTTTTGCTGCGCAAAAAACCAGATTTATGTGTTGTAGTAGGGGATGTAACCTCAACTATGGCCTGTGCCATTACTGCACAAAAAATACACGTCAAGGTTGCCCATGTGGAAGGAGGCATTCGCTCAGGCGACTGGTCCATGCCCGAAGAAATCAACCGTATTGTAACCGATAGCATCTCCAATTATTATTTCACTACATCTGAAACAGCTAACCAAAACTTACGCAATTCCGGAGTTGACGAGAGCTGTATATATTTTGTAGGCAACACCATGATAGATACATTATTAAAGTATCGTCATCGCTTTTCAAAACCGGGTATATGGGATGAAGTCGGGCTGAAGAAAGATAATTATTTAGTGCTTACTTTACACCGGCCTGATAATGTAGATGAAGAAAGTAAGTTAAAAGCCATGCTCAATGAAATTCTATTGCATTCACATAATGTCCCCGTTGTTTTTCCAGTTCACCCACGTACTGCTAAAACATTAAAAAGCGCAGGCATAAAAAATCATCAACTGTTTATGATAGAGCCTCTAAGCTATCTCGAATTTAATTACCTGGTTGAGCGCAGTAAAGCCGTTATCACCGATTCAGGAGGTATAACAGAAGAAACAACTGTGATGGGTATTCCTTGTATGACGTTGCGCAATAATACCGAAAGACCTGAAACCATAACAATTGGCACGAACGAATTGATAGGCACAAATCCGAAAGCAATAAAGCCTGCCATGGCAAAACTTTTTGCCGGAGATTGGAAAAAGGGAAGCATTCCAGAATTGTGGGACGGGAAATCAAGTAAGAGAATAATTAATGTTTTGCTAAACCTTTAATTTTATCCAATTGATAATGAATCTTCGAGTAGATATCTCTTTTAACGTGAGTTCGACCTAAGCCAAGATCAAAGCTCCCACATTATCATCATTT
>CALAZZ010000163.1 GCA_937926515.1 uncultured Bacteroidales bacterium
TTTTCAGCAGGCTTTTGGTCTTTTCGTCCAGCTTTTCGATGCGCGAAACGATTACTTCGTTGATGGTTGCCGGCACGTCGGCGGTTTGTATTTTATCGGTGACCACAAAATGATTGTCTTTCACCTCAATGATACCTTCATCAATAAAATTACGGATCACTTCCTCTATAAAAAACGGGTTGCCTTCGGCTTTTCCAATGATCAGTTGCCGGATGTTTTCGGGAAGACCGGTTTTATTCAGCAGGTTCACGATCAACTCAGTGGACTCACTTTCTGTTAGCGGTTCAATAAAAATATTCAAGCTCAAACCGGGCAGGTTTTCTTCCAGGAATTTCAAAACTTGTTCGCCGGTTTCTTTATAGCCGGGACGCATCAGCACGATGAACATGATGCGGTGATTGCGGGCCAGCTTGAAGAGCGATTCCAGGTAAGCAATGCTGGAACCGTCAATCCAGTGCATATCTTCAATCACGATGACAATGGGCCTGATGGCAGATGCCAGGGCAAGCATATCGCGTAGGTTTTTCAGGATAAGTTTTTCCAGTGGCTCGCCTTCGATCCCTTCCACGCGCTGCTTTGCCTTGCCGCTCAGTTTATAACCCATCAGGGTGGCGATAAAGGGAAAGATCTCATCCGCCTGTTCCGTGAACATGCGCCTGATCTGGTGTTCGAGTTTCTGCACCGCTTCGGCGGCATGGTCCTCTTCGCGGATACCTGCCCACGATTTGAGTATCTGGATGAGCGGGTAATAACTCAGGTTCTGGCCGGCAGAAAAGGCCCGCCCTTCGTACAATGCGGCTTTTTGAACAAGTTCCGTGCTGCGCAATTCTGCCATCAGCCGGGATTTGCCGATTCCTGCTTTGCCCGATATGGTTACAATAGAGCCTTTGCCATCCATCAGGTTCCGGATGCGCTTCAGTAAAAGATCATATTCTGTATCCCTTCCCACCATAGCCGATACCACCTGCCGCGCCGATTCGGTATGCACGCTTGTTCGTTTGGCAGCAATCAGCTCGTAAAGGTGCAGCACTTCTTTTTTACCGGGTTGCGGGATGGGTTCCAGGACAACAAAACTGAATTTGTCTTTTCCGGCTTCAAAGCAACTGAGTCCGGCAAGGATTTTTCCTTCGGTTGCCAGGTCTTTGATACGGATGGCGTTATCCACCGTTTCGCCCAGCACCGTGAGGTTCTTTTTATCGCCCGCCCCGATAGTGGCCAGCACCACCGGGCCTGCGTTCACTCCTATTTTGATGCACGATAGCTGTTCAAGTTTGTTTTCTGACACAAACTCGTTGAAATGCTCGCGGATTTCGAGTGCCGTTTCCAGGGTTTTCAAAGCAGGTTTTTTCAATGCTTTCTCGATTTGAAAAGCAGCAATCTGGCAAAAGCCACTGTAACGGTTTACCTGACCACCAGCAAGGGCGATCGACTTTTCAGCTTTTTGAAAAAAACCGTTGTAAAGTTCACTGGCTCTTTCACTGCCAATTTTTTCAGCAAGTCTGTCGAACCCTGTTAGTTCGGTAATCAGGATGACGGTATTTCTTTGTTGGTCTGTTTGATTTTCCATATGGTTATGGTCTTAAGCTTCATTATGGTCTGGTGCAGATCAAAGTAAAAATCCCCGCAAAAAATTATTATCTTTCTTCAAACTTCTCTAACTCCACCAGATCCCACTGCAAATCCATTTCTTCAAACATGGTCCTGGCTTTTTCGAGGTAGTCTTTGCCGGTAAGCTTATTCAGTTGTGTGGGTTTAGTGTTAGGGTCGGAAAGGAACTTGCCGAGTTCGAAATAGGTACGGGAAAGTTCAAGCCTGTGGTTGAGTTGTTCTCCCGCCTCCGCGGATGCTGCAAGATACCTGAAGGCTTTGGTATGTTTGTCAAGCAGCCGGTATGCAATGGCTTTTAGCCTGTAAGCCTCCGTTGCAGCGCTAAGGAGCTTTCTCGACAACTTTATCAGTTTGTTAATCGTTTTCAGCAATTCGCCTGATTGCTTATCATGTGGTTGGTTATTATGAAGGCAGTCTTTAAGATCAGACATTTCAACCTGGGCTTTGGCGAGTAGATAGGCACAATGATAAATGCTGACTACTTTGCGGTCGCCTATGTATTTCTCAGCTTCATCCAATGCCTCGCGTGCCTCTTTATTTTGACTGTTCGCGGAATGCGCCAGTGACTTTGCACACCAGATTACCAGTAACATGGCATAGTGGCCGGTTTTGTTGGTATATAAAACACCTTCATTGGCAATCTGCAAAGTTTCCTGTATTCTCCCAAACCGGTAATGCCCCATGGATGACAGGCGATACATCTGTGCTTTCGCATGGCTGTTGTCAAAAGACTCGGAAATTTCGTTGAGCTTATCCACCGCTTCCATGAATTTGTCGTACTGACCCAATTCGGTGTAAATAAAGCCGCTAAAAAGCGTATATACGGTTATTGGCCAGTATCTACCCGCCCGCATTGCGCTTTGGAATATCTGTTCAAAGTCAGCGTCCTCTTCCCACTGCCCGGCATGAAAGATATGCATTTTTCGGGTGAACCGGTATTCAGTCCTTGTTTCAGGGTGATTATCAATACCCGCCATTTTGGCAGTATTAAGAAGTTTCTCACTTATTCTAAGTGAAATCCCAGACCACATAAAAAATACTGAACAATGAGCTGTCAGAGAAAGTGCAGGCGGAGATTCTGATATTTCATAGTTGAAAATATCCTTGACAAAAATAAAGGATAAAAGAAGGAACCGCTTTGGGTTTAAGGTAGATATGGCTTGTCCCCAGTTGGTAATTATTTTTAAATACAGATTGTAGTCAGGTGATGGAATTTTATGTTTTGTGTATGGATACAGGTAAACTTTCAAAATCAACCTGATCATACCAAATAATCCGTTGATCCTTTCCGATTTTTCGTTCTTCGGAAATTTGCGGCCAAAGTACCGCTGCATGATCATTTCAAATGTCTCGATGGCTTCAATATTATGGCCGGCAGCCTGCTGGGCAAATCCAATTTTAATCTGAAGCTCCTTTATTTTATCTTCCCCTGATTTGTCAACAGGTTTTGGATGCCTCATTTTCAATGCTTCCTGATAGAAATTAACCGCCTCGTTTGAAGCGCCCGATTTAAAAGCTTCGTCGCCGGCTTTCAGCAGGTATTCTTCGGTTTTTTCCTTATTCCCTGCTTTTTCATAGTGATAAACCAGCGTGCCATAAAACTCATTGATTTTTTCAGCAAACACTTTTTCAATGGAGCGGGCAATTTTCAGGTGCAGCTCTTTGCGTGATTGCAGTAAAATGGATTCGTAGGTAGCCTGTTGCGCCAAAGCGTGTTTGAACAGGAATTCAATCTCCTCTTTCTCCTTGCGCTCATTGATCAATTGCACGTCCTTGAGGTATTCCAGCTTGTCGTCCAGCTCGCTGATGGTGTCAGTGGCTTCCTGCAGCACCTTGTAGTAAAAATTCCTGCCAATGGCCGAAGCCGTTTTCAGCAGGCTTTTGGTCTTTTCGTCCAGCTTTTCGATGCGCGAAACAATTACTTCGTTGATGGTTGCCGGCACATCGGCGGTTTGTATTTTATCGGTGACCACAAAATGATTGTCTTTCACCTCGATAATGCCTTCATCAATGAAATTGCGGATCACTTCCTCTATAAAAAACGGGTTGCCTTCGGCTTTGTCAATGATCAGTTGCCTGGTGTTTTCGGGCAGTCCTGTTTTGTTCAGCAGGTTCTCTATCAACTCGGTGGATTCGCTTTCTGTAAGGGGTTCAATAAAAATATTCAGGCAGATGTCGCGCAGGTTATCCTCCAGGTAATTTAAAATTTGTTCGCTGGTTTCCTTATATCCGGGGCGCATCAGCACAATGAACATGATGCGGTGGTTGCGGGCCAGCTTGAAGAGCGATTCCAGGTAAGCAATGCTGGAGCCGTCAATCCAGTGCATGTCTTCGATCACAATAATTATCGGCCTGATGGCAGATGCCAGGGCAAGCATATCGCGCAGGTTTTTCAGGATCAGTTTTTCCAGTG
>CALAZZ010000164.1 GCA_937926515.1 uncultured Bacteroidales bacterium
ATTCTTTTTCGTATTCCCATAATTCAGACTTATGAAAAAACTTTTTGTAAAATTGAATAGTCGTGTCGTCTGTCCCGTTAATGATTGGATATTCTTCTTGATATTTTATTGGCTCTAAATAATCAAAATCATAATCGTTGATTAAGGATTCTGTTCTTAAACCCACAACAAATCCCGTGTGATTCAATGAGTAATGTGACCACATTAAAATATTGTCATTCAGTTTGGAAAGCGAAAACAAACCAATGATTGAATTCCATTTTTCTAATTGTTCTGGTCGTTCTTTTCTAAGCTTTTCAGGATGCCATAAAGTCTTTTCGTCTGTAACCTTTTTGGCATATTCTCTTACCAATTTTTGGTCTTTGTCTTTATGGACTGTGTTAATTAACTCTAGATTTTTTTCAAAACACTCTTCATAGGTCATTAAATCCCATCTTACTGGAATATTTCCGTCAAATGGGTCATTAAATTCTGATGGTCTCGGTAAGTAAATTTCTTGATTTGTAATTAGCTTTTGATGAAATTTATTAGTCCAATCTCTGTATTTAAAGAGTATTGAAGGGATTTTTTCATCTGTCATTCTGCTAATCATATCTTTTAAAGTGTCATTTGTCTTAAAATATTTGCTAACTTGTATATATAATCACCTTATGTCAACATGTCTTACACCCATTGGCAAGCCTTGTTCACCTGCGGTGTCTTTTATTAGCGTGGGTACAGGCATCAAAAACAATGGCTTACTGGTTTATAAGGTGCAAATTAAGAAAAACCTGCGCATCCCGACACAATTTGTCAATATTTTATTTGAGAGCAGATTCGGTCCTGGAGCGATCTTATAATTTTTGTTCCCCACCTGTGGTCGTGGGCAGGAGGCCGAAGGCCGGCATCGGAGATCGACCGGCTTAGGGCCTGGCTGGTGAGAGGTTGGATATTGGAAGTCCTGCATAGGGAAATAAGTGTTAGCTGCATCCAAGGCCCTATAATACAAACCTTTAAGCGCAATTCACCTCACAAGCTGCTTACCGCTAAAGTCCACCTTAGCGAAGCAAGGAGGCGAGCCGCCGAGCGAAAATGCCAATAGTACGATTACCTTTGTATTAACAACTTATTGCCATGCAGCAGTTTGCCTTCATGAAGGATGCGGTAAAAATACATGCCATTCGGCAGGGCTGTTAAATCAATTACCGTACTTGTATGGTGTTGTGGAAGCATCATCAACTGCCTGCCATTTACATCATACAGGTAAAAATCAATTGTTGGGTATTGATCCAGGTGCATGAGCCTTATTTCATTTGTGGCCGGGTTTGGTGCAACCGCAGGCCGCTCCTTTGCAAGCTCATCCAGCCCAATCACGAGCGGGTTGCCCCATTCTTCATCCCCTTTTTTATAGTAAACCAGTTTCCGTTCTACCTCTCCCCACAAATTACAATAATGGTAAGGCCCTCCCAAACCCTTATAGTAGGTATGGTCTGAAAAACATCCGTCTATTATCATTGAAAAACCCCAGCAATCATCGTCCAGAAACTGTATCCAGTTATCAAATGATGCAACCCGCTTTTCTTCCCGGAACAACAGGTGCATGCTGTTCACATAAGCACTTTCCATACCCAGAACAACATCATCGAAAACCGTTTCGCCGGGCAATTTGTCAAAATCCGGATCGGGTGTGAACGTTTGGGTTATGGTATCAAAGAGGTACTCCTCGAAAAGCTGTTGCCCTGATTCAGTTTTAATTCTATATTTTTGACGTTCAACTGTATACATAACTGAATCCGGATAATCCACACGTTCGAGGTAGCGGTGGATCAGCTCGTAATGCTCCTGATAAAACCAGGGCATATTGGCATCGAATGTCACATGCAACTCGTCGCCAGGCTGAAAGTCTTGCGCCTGCATCCAGGTCAGGTTTTGGATGCCAAGCATGGGCCGGCTCATGCCCGCAAGATCAGCCTCCATAAGTTGTTGTGTCCAATACACATAGTCGGGAAACAGTGAAAAATTCATGGACCTTAGCAAACCGTGGTGCTTGCTGAGCAATAAATACCTGTTGTTCAAATGGTGCTCAATGGGCTGCATGGCATCATCATATACCTGGAAAACAATGGTTTTCACCGAATCCTGAATCCCAAGAAATTCATAAACATCAATTTGTGAAACCGTGGCAACAACAGTAATCCCTTCAGCTTGTTGATAGGCAGTCCATGAATCGCCCGGATTAGCCGTTGTCAGTAGAAACACCGAATCGCCAACGCGGTTGAGGAACACATTGTAGCCGTCGTCCCTGATAATTACCTCTTTGCCTATCCAGGAAGCGCCAAAAGGGTCATAGCACATGCCATAATTGTTGGATTCACCAATTTCCTGAATTCCCTTAAAAGGAGTGAAAACAGAATCCTGAGCTATTTGCCCTGCCTGCCGGATTTCAATGAAAAATATTTCATTGTTTTCGTTGATAAAAGCAGCTGTTCTATCAGCATAAACAGCTTGATAGTTTTGACCATTTACATGATAAAATACAGCCAGAAAAAGCACTGAGGTCATAAACAGGGTCTTCATGATGGTGGGTTTTTGGTCTGTAGCACCTCAAAAATACATTTTTTTCTCCATTTTCACAATTATAAGTCGCATTTCTTAATTGAACTTAAGAAAAGCCTGGAAGTTTCATTTTCAAATTGGATTGTGGATTTATCTCCGGGTAAGACAGGCTTTCCTGTACTCCGCCATCCGTTGGATCGCCAATCCCGAAAGCTTCCGGGAACAAAAGCATTCGCGGAACTAATTGCCTGCCAGCTGCTGTCGCCTGCGTCGGGTTTAGGATTGGT
>CALAZZ010000165.1 GCA_937926515.1 uncultured Bacteroidales bacterium
GTTAACTGGGATGAAGTGGGTAAACGCTATCAAGCACTGATTGATTAAAAATTTTAATAAACTGGTCCGATGGCCAGTTTTTTTTAGCCTCATGATTAGCATCATGGTAGGCTTGTCAGGCTTTGTCTATCTTTGCGGTTGATGAAGAATCAAACCAAAGCCTATTTGTTTGCACTGGCCTCAGTGCTTTTTTGGGCCACCATGAGTTCGGCTTTTAAATTAAGCCTCAATTATATCTCGGTGGAAGGCTTGTTGTTTTGGTCCATTATCTTTGCAGTTCTTTCACTGGGTTTGGCCCTGCTGATTCTTAAAAAACAGCATAAATTGCTGCACCTGAGTAAAGGTGATATTGGCAGGTCGGCACTGATGGGATTGATCACACCGTTTCTTTATTATTTGGTGCTTTTCAAAGCTTATGACCTCCTACAGGCACAAGAAGCAGGGGTACTGAATTATACCTGGCCTCTAATTTTGGTCATTTTGTCAGTGCCTTTCTTAAATCAGAAAATAGGACTGTCAGGCTTCGCAGGTATTTTCATAAGTTTCATTGGTTTAATGGTCATCAGCACCAAAGGCAATCTATTTTCACTCAATTTCACTAATCCATTAGGTGTAAGTCTGGCGATTGGAAGTGCATTTTTATGGGCTACCTACTGGATTATAAATATGCGCGACCAGCGTGAATCGATTAGCAAACTGTTCTTAAATATGCTATTTGCATTGATATATATTACCCTTTTCAGTATGATCCGAAACACTTTGCAATGGCCTGTGAAAGAGGCCTGGATAGGTGTTGCCTATATTGGTTTTTTTGAGATGGGGATCACCTTCATTTTCTGGCTCACAGCTCTTAAATATGCTGAGAACACTGCCAAGGTAAGTAACCTGATCTTTCTCTCGCCTTTTATGGGGCTTTTTTTTATTCGCATTTTTGTGAAAGAAGCCATCATGCTGAGTACCATAATCGGATTAATTATGATCATATCAGGCATCATGATGCAGCAGATCAAACCCGGTCAGTTTAAAAAAATCAAAGCCTTTATTTCACCATGAACCTCGAAGAAATAACCCTCAAAACTGTAAAGCTAAGCCAGGAAGTGGCTTCCTATATTCGTGAACAAGCCAAAAAATTCAAAATTACCGATATTGAATACAAGGGTGCGCACAACCTTGTATCACATGTGGACCGCAACGCTGAACAAATGATAATGAAAGGGCTTAAAACGCTTTTACCCGAAGCCGGTTTTTTAGCAGAGGAGAGTGGGACCAGGCTCAGTGATGTGTATAATTGGGTAATCGATCCTCTTGACGGTACGACCAATTTCGTGCATGGCATACCGGTCTATGCCATCAGCATCGCATTACAGGAGCATAATCAGATTGTGGCAGCAGTGGTTTGCGAGGTAAATCTCAATGAATGCTTTTACGCTTGGAAAGATAGCCCGGCATACCTTAATGGCAATGTAATCCATGTAAGCAAAACCCAAACCATCTACGATAGTTTAATAGCCACCGGCTTCCCTTATGCTGATTTTTCAAGGATGAGTGCCTACCTGGGCCTTTTTGATGAACTTATGCGAAGCAGCCGTGGCTTGAGGCGGTTAGGTTCAGCCGCGGTGGACCTTGCGTATGTTGCTTGTGGCCGGTTTGATTCGTTTTTCGAGTATGGGCTAAATCCCTGGGATGTTGCGGCCGGCACATTGATCGTCAAGCAGGCTGGGGGGCGGCTTAGTGGGTTCGATGGTACGAATGAGGTGGTGTTTGGAAAGGACATTTTGGCAAGCAACTCATTTATTCATGACGAGATGCTCGCATGCATACAGAAACACTTCAAGACTTAGGAATAATATCTTCCTAGTTAGTTGTATTTCAGATTTATGAAATTAATTATCGAATGATCATAAGCTAATCAGTGGCTCTGATTCGGTCAATTACAAACCGTATCACCCATGTCTAAAACTCAAAATTTCGCTTCATATACTGGATACGTTCAAATGCAGCAGTATTTTCAGCTTCTTTGTTTACCAAGCCTTTGAACTCCTTAATTGTGCGATAATTATGCTTGCGCATCCATTCCTCAAGTCCGGAAACGATCTCACTGATGTAAGCTATGCCATTCTGATACACTGATGTACAGATCTGAGTAACTGCAGCACCTGCAAGCAATTGCTTCACCACACCAATTGAATAATGAATACCTGTGGATGCTGCCAGATCACAGGGAATACCATCGGCACTGAGCAGTGCGATCCAGCGCAATGGTATTGCTTTTTCATCGGGACTGGAGAAAATATTATCTGAAACGACCTTCATAGATGCAATATCCACATCAGGATTGTAGAAACGATTGAACAGTACCAGTCCGTCAGCACCAGCTTCGGCCAAGTGGTAAGCCATCGCCATGGTATTTGTAAAATAAGGGCCTATCTTGACGGCAACCGGAATGTTGGTATTTTTTTTCACTTCTTTCAGTATCGTGATGTAAGTATCTTCAATCTGCTGACTGCTAACCTTACGATCAAATGGGAAGATGGCGATATTCAATTCCAGACCATCAGCACCGGCTTCTTCAATTTTTGCAGCAAATTTGGTCCATTCCACCGGACTCACACAATTGATACTTGCAAATATCGGAACATCAACAGCTTTCTTAGCGTCACTGATCAGTTTGAGGTATTCGTTTACACCACTTCCTTTTGATATCTCCAAAACAAAATCAGAAGCCTCAGGATACCAGAAATACATATCGTTTCGCTGAAGCTTTGCCTCGGTCTGAGCGATAATCTGCTCTTCGAATAAGGACTTCAATACTACTGCAGAAGCGCCTGCTGCTGCACAAGCCCTAATGTTATCGATGTTGTCGGTAAGCTTTGAACTACTTACCACCACAGGGTTTTTTAGTGATAAACCCATGTACTTTGTTGATAGATCCATTGTGAATGTATTGGTTTAAGATAATTTAAATCGGGTTAATTAATTTGGCCTTTTTCCATTAAATTCCTCCAGTTCTCAATTACAAATTTAAATGCAAGTTGCAGATTTTGTTTTGCATATGCCGTTAATTCTTCCTTAAATTCCCATTCATAACCGCGAATATGCAGTAAGTAGGTGGTTGGTAGCTTGTTATATATTTTACTACATAGGTCAAGCACATAGGCTACCGATACAGCATGCATCGTGAACTCAATCTTTGACTCAGAGGGATTCACTTTGGTAATTTTAAAATGGGAAATGTCTTCTTGTGTTGCATCTACAAAAAGTACAATATCGTAGGATGAAATCAGCTCAGCATCTTCAATATTCAATTGATAATTGCAATCCAGTGTCAGGCCTTCAATCGGAAAAGATTTCAAATGCTCCTCCATCATGCTGATAAAAGCTGCTCCAAGGCCATCATCCTGCCTACCGGGATTGCCATAGCCATAAATGAGTACCTTCTTTTGATCAATCATTCAGGTAAAAGTAATCTGATTACTTCTGTTCTTTTAGCATTTACTGACTCTTCTTTGCGTCCAACAAATTGTTATTATCGTCGTACAATTTAATCTCAAGCGGCATTTTGCCCAAGGCATGCGTAGCACAACTCAAACAGGGGTCGTAAGCTCTAATAGCCACTTCAACAGCATTCATCATGGATTCAGTAATTTCTTGCTTGCCGTCCATTATTGATTTGGCAACGTAATTGACTGACCTGTTCATGGGCTCATTATTGTTGGTTGTACTGACGATAAGATTAGCCATTTCGATCTGATCGTTGTCATTAATACGGTAATGATGGAATAGCGTACCTCGTGGTGCTTCGAGCAAGCCTACACCCTCTTTTTGCTTTGTACCTTTGATCACCAGATCATCACCGAGCAAATCAGGGTCATTTAGCAGATCACGAATCACTTCAGCCGCATGTAAGGTTTCAATCAACCTGGCATAATGGGTATGCAGGCAGAAAGAATTTGGTTTACCGTTAGTAAGTGACTTATAAAGTTCAAACTCCTTCTGTGCCAATGGTGTGGGTATAAAGTCACAGGTATTTAATCTAGCCAGGGGACCAACGCGATACCAGCCATGATCCTGTCCAAGCTCCTTGATATAAGGAAATTTCATATAGCTCCATGAGCGGACTTCTTCCTCAATATATTTATTGTACTCCTGATAATCAACATCATGCAGTATCTTTTTACCCTCTGCATCAACAGCACGCAATACGCCATGGTATAAGTCCATTGCGCCGTCCTTTCTGACGATGCTCAGGTGATTACTTGGAAAATGAGCAAAATTGTCAATGAACTCCTTATTAGCTTTGTAGTAACCCTTAAAAAATTCGACAGCATCCTGTGCCCAGCTAACCATTTTGTCGGCATTGAGCGGGTCAGCACCTTTGAGGAATTCATCCCGTTCTTCAACAGAAAGATTTTTATTGATACCACCTGGTATGGCTCCGGTTCCATGAATTTTCTTTCCTGCCGTAGCCCTGATAATCTCCTGCCCAAACTTACGCATCATAACGCCTTGTACAGCCAGGTCCGGGTGTTTAAGGGCTACTCCGATCACATTTCTTATATTTGGGTCTGCATCAATTCCAAAGAGGAAGTCGGGCGAAGAAAGATGAAAGAAATGCAGGGCATGGGACTGGAATATCTGGCCATAATGCATTAACCTTCGCATTTTTTCACCTGTTGGCGTGAGTCCTTCTCCAGTTCCGGCACCAACTATCACATCCAAGGCTTTGGCTGCAGCAAGATGGTGACTTACCGGGCATATACCACATAGGCGCTGCACCAAAACGGGTGCTTCCCAGTAGGGCCGACCCTGCACAAAGCGTTCGAAGCCTCTGAACTCCACAATATGCAAACGGGTTTGATATACTTTTCCCTGATTGTCCATATGAATCGTGACCTTGCCATGTCCTTCAACACGCGTTACAGGTTCAATGGTTATTTTCTTTGACATCATTCAGTCTGTTTAGGTTAATCAAATTTTACAACTTCATAAGGCAACTTCATCGGATCGCCGGTTATCAATGCTACCAGAGCCTCCCAAATCAGGTCGGCACGTGGCGGACAGCCAGGTAAAAAGTAGTCGATCTTAACAATTTCATGACAAGGATACACCTTGTCAAGAAGCATGGGTAGTTCATCGTCATTGGGTAAAATCTTTTCCTTGTTCAATTGAACTGTTGGCCCTCCGATATAAGCCTCGTGCAGACATTCTTCTATAGGTATGCCATTGCGTAATGCAGGCAGACCGCCCATTATGGCACATTCACCTAGAGATATGAGTATTTTGCAATGCTTACGGAATTCCTTCAAGACTTCCACATTCTCACTATTGCAACAACCTCCCTCGATAATACCGATATCAACTTCTTTGGTGAATGTCTTGATATCATTGATGGGTGATTTATTAAACTCAACCAATTCGATCAATTTCAGAATGCGATCATCAATGTCGAGTATTGACATATGACATCCAAAACATCCTGCTAATGAGGTAGTGGCTACTATTGGTTTACTCATGATTGATTCTCCTTTTGTTTAAAGTTTAATATCGCTGCCAATGGGCGAATGATCAAATTTACGTTTTCCTATGGGTTTGGAAAAGCCTTTCTCCTTAACAAGGATGGATCCGACAGGACAGCTTTGCATTGCTTGTTCTGCTTTTTCTTCAGACATGCTCATACCCAGCTCTTTATCAAGCACAACCTCAAGCTTATGGCCGCGATGGCGGAATGCAAAGTATGATCTTCCTTGTTCATCTTTAACTGATTTGATGCAGCGTTTACAAAAAATACATCTGTTCTGATCCTTGATGATCCTTGTTGAACTTGCGTCCACTTCTTTTTGAGGAAATTCATATGGAAACCTGGGCACGAACATCTGATAGCGATAGGCCAGTGCTTGCAATTCACAATCGCCACTTTTTTCGCAAGCCGGACAAAAATGATTGCCACTTACAAACAGCATTTCAACAATAGCTTTGCGCAAGTCATTGAGTTCGGGTATATCCATTTCAATCTCCATACCATCTGCTATCGGCGTGGTACAGGCAGTCATTAAACGATTATTTATGCGGACAGTGCAAATACGACAGGCTCCCTGAGGCTTAACACCAGGCATATTGCAAAGGGTTGGGATATAGATTCCGTTTTCCTTTGCCGCCTCCACTATATATTTTCCTGCTTCGGCCATACATTCGGTCTTGTCTATTCTGAATTTCACTAGGTTACTCATGATCAATATTATTATGATTCACAAAACGATACGTGTTAATGATGATTTAAATTGGGAACCCGCTTGACGAAATCACAGGAGTCCTTAACAGCAGCTTCCAAGTCGAATCCCTCATCGAAGTCTTTGTCTTTCTGCAACAGGTCTTCATACAAGCTTGGGAAATTCTTCAGACTGCTTACAATGGGATTGGCAGCAGTTTGGCCGAGGCCACAACGACTGGCTTGCAGTACCGCTGACCATGATTTGAGTTCGTACAAATCTTTTGGAACTCCTTTACCGTTCAATATCTTTTCGAGCTTACGGGTCATCATCTGGCTCATATTGCGGCAAGTGCTGCACGAACCGCAAGATTCCTCGATAAAAAATTTCATGAAATTATGTACGACATCCTTTAAGAGATTGCGCTGTGGCCCAAAAATGATCATAGAGCCACCTGTTGAAAGGTCATGATAACCCAGGGTGCGGTGAAATTCCTCTGGACCGATGAGCGTTCCTGATGGGCCGCCCACCTGAACAGCCTGTACTTCCCAGGCACCAACCATATCGAGCATGTCGGTTACATTAAATCCCCAGTCCACTTCATATACACCCGGGAACATACAATCGCCTGAAATGCTTAGTATTTTAGTACCTGTTGAATCCTCAGTACCGAACTGTGTAAACCACTCTCCACCATGAAGAATAATTTTTACTGCTGTACCAAAGGTTTCAACATTATTGACAATTGTAGGTTTTCCCAAATAGCCTTTTTCAACTGGGAATGGCGGTTTGTCGCGTGGTTCGCCTCTTTTCCCTTCCAAGGACTCGAGCAATGCAGACTCTTCGCCACACACATAGGCACCTGCACCAAATTGTATTCTGATATCAAAATCAAAACCTTCAATACCGGCTATTTTTTTACCAAGCAGATTCTGTTGGCGCATATTTTCAAGTACCTCATTCAGGTAATCCTTCATATAGCGGTATTCATAACGCAGGTAGAGCAGGCCTTCATCAGACCCAATAGCATAACCGGCAATTGCCATGCCTTCAAATACCAATTCGGGTTTTTCAGTTAGAATAACCCTGTCTTTGAACGTTCCGGGTTCGCCTTCATCGGCATTGCAGATCACATATCGTTTTTCACCTTTGGATCGACGACAAAATTCCCATTTCAATCCGGTGGGAAAACCAGCGCCGCCACGGCCTCGAATATGGCTGTGCTTCATTTCTGCAATGACGCCTTCGGGCGACAAATGGGGTAATTTGGATTTTATAACGGTTCCCATTTCATAATCATCTGTCAACACCATGCCTTTACGTCTGATATTGCTCGAAACCATCGCCCTCAGGCTAGGCAACTGGTTCTTTCCGTCGCCATAACTTTCATTCATCAGGGCTTCTACATCCTTGCCCTCACGCATATGCTTGACTATTTCGCGAACGCGATATGGTGTCAGCCTGGTGAACACCCTATTGTTAATAATAGCGGCAGGTTCCTGGTCATTCATACCAATACATGCCGTATCAAATAACCCGATCAAACCATCCTCGGTTACCTGTCCGAATTTGATACCCGCTTCTTTTTCGAATGTCATACGAACAGCATCGCGGCCAAACATAAGTGCTACCGGACTATCATTCAAATAGATTGCATACTTACCGCGCGGTTTGGTACTCAGAAAATGGTAAAAGCTGAGGGTTTGCTCTACATCCACCTGAGACAAACCCACCGCATGGGCAATTTCTGCTATGGCCTCTCCTGAGATAAAACCACTGCTTTCCTGAATATCAATCAAAATATCCATTAGCCGGGTCTTATCGTTCCCATAGCGTTTAAGAATTTGTTTAACAGTGTCTTTCATGAAAGATTGTTGATTTATTGGTTATTAAACCGGTTATATACTACTGTTAATTAATTAACAACAAAAGTAGGGTCTTTTTATCAAACAAGCTCTAAAATGTAGAAATTTAGAATTGGTATAAATAAAACCATCAGTGGTTTCGAAAATCCACATAAGCACAACCTGAATCAGTCTGGAATTAAGTGAATTCGGCTTATTAGGATAATTAAGGTTTTGATGAAAGAAGAACATCAATGCTTATTGATGGTTTTTCAAACGGACAAATAATTAAAGACCCATATATTTGAATATCAAAATTATAATTTTATTAATGATGAATTTAACAGTTATCCTTTGCACCGTGAATTAACGGATCTATAATTTCATGCTTGCAGCTTTTCCATATTCTACCTAATTTTGAAGCATGTTTATCCTCGCAATTTTGCATAGGATAATGCTATCGCAAATAGCTATGACCGATTTCTACATCCTATTCAAAGATAAATTCTTGATTGACCACAAACCAAAATTCACATAATAAAATATGAAAACAAGAACTTTCCTACAACTGATCATGGCGGCTTTTTTATTAATTGTTACCAGCACATGTAAAAAAGAGAAGGAGCCGGATGCTCCCCTGATCGATGCGGAAATAATCATATCTCCGGCCGAAATACAGATGAATGATAATGAAACGGCCAAGTTGTATCTTGCTGTAAAACCACCGGTGAAGACTGACTGGACCATAAGTACTAAACCAGCATGGTTGAATATCACACCTTCATCCGGGACTATTAATGCACAAACAATTGAATTGGAATTATCAGTCGATGCAGCGAATCTAAGCCCGGGATTTGAATATGGGATTATTGAAATCATCTCCAGTGTTGCAGGTAAAGCTTCATCACATATTTCAGTGGCAGTGGAACCTCAACCTGTTGCTGAATTGAGTATTGATGAGTTAGATTTTGCTGCAGATGAAGTCCAGAAGAAATTCAATATATTTAATATAGGAAGCGGCTTTTTGCACTGGCAACTTGAGTCTGATGTTGAATGGATCACATTTGATCCGTTTCAAGGTACACTTTTTCCCGGTGAGATGCTTGAGGTTACAGCTAATGTTAACCGATCCGGCCTGCCTGCCGGTGTAGAATCCGGTCAGATGCTATTGGTTAGCAATGCTACCCATGATGATATCAATGTACATATGAATATGGAAGTTAGCGCAATGGCTATTCTGGAATCATCTTCACAACATATACATTTTGGGCATTTTGTAGATGAAACCGAAATTTATCTTAGCAATATTGGAAACATTAGTTCAAGTTGGGAATTTTTACAAACTGAAGACTATATAAGTGCCGAACCCTCCTCAGGTGAGCTGGCCCCTAACGATTCAATACTTATTGTACTTAGTATTGACAGAAACCAAATGCAGAATCAAACCTATGAAACAAATATCACATTCAGCAGCAATAGTTCAGATCATTTAACGGTTTCATTATCAATTGATCACTTTGTCGAAGACAAATGGTTGATTGACGGGATGGTCGTTGATGCTGTTTATTGTCGTGTAAATGACATGATTGTATTGATTACTGGTAATCCTAGTGAAATTCGCAAGCTGGATCCGGTGAACAATACCAGTGAATCCTTGCAGTTGGTGCTTCCGGGCAAAAGGGTGTCGGTAAGCCAGGATGGAAACTATGCAGTTGTGGGCCACAATGCAAATATTTCATATATCAACCTAAACACCATGCAGTTGGAGCATGTGTACCCCACTACCATAGATGTACATGACCTGGTGATAGCCCCCAACAACTGGGTATATGCTGTACCTGCCTCAGGTCAATGGGAAAGACTTCGTTGCATTGACCTGTCCACAGGCCTTGAAACCACGCATATTGGAAATTCAATAAGAGATCGAACAAGGATAAAACTACACCCTTCCGGCGACTATATTTATGGAGCTGACAATGGTCTTTCACCATCTGATTTTGAAAAGTATGATATCAGAGGAGGAACGGCAGTGTATATGTACGATTCACCCTATCATGGCACCTATGGTTTTGGTGGAGATATCTGGATTTCAGATGGTGGTGCAAGGCTGTTCTCCAGATTAAGAAATGTGTTCCATGCTACGGAAGACCCTAATACCGATATCACTTATAGCGGTCAACTGGCAGGTGAAGGCTCGGTGGTGACCCTTGACTCGCATGCTGGCATTAATAAAATCTACGGCATATTCTCCGCAGGTGACATTTGGACGCCCATCCCAGATAAGTATATAAGAATCTATGAAGGAGATTATCTCGCATACCAGGGCAACATTGAATTGCCCGGTTTCTTTATTCCTGATGGCAGTGGTGACGGCCAGTTTTTTGATTCGGAAGGCCATTTTGGTTTCTTCAACTCTGATGGTTCAAAATTCTATGTGCTGGTGAAAGTGACTGCCGGTAGCGGAGCATTAAATGAATGGGCCGTGGCTACTATTGAAGTAAATTGATGATGGCATCATATATTTGACCAATCACAGCAACTATACATTTCCATCATCGTAGATCAATCTAGTAGTGGAATAATCAATCTTGTTAGTATACAATGTTTAAGCTATCATCAAGTCTGGTCATGCCAGCATGTATTTAATGAGCATCAATTGAATTGATTTTGAATTTAATTATAACACTCATCCTAAGGACATGTATATTAAACTGCGTTTCAACAACATCTTCAATCGTGCCTACCAAAATACCTTAATAGGGATTGGCCTGTTAGCACTCACAGCCTGTAACCTGATTAGTCAGAATGACAAACCCATTCCTCGAGAAATCATTTTAAAATATGAGGATAACATCAGCCTCTCCTACCCCGAAGTTATACATGCTTATGAAAGCCTTGCGCAACAGCATCAACAAGCAAAACTTTTCACTGCCGGCCCAACGGATTTTGGTAAACCACTCCATTTGTTTGTCATATCATCCACCTGTGATTTTGATCCCGAAAGCCTGCACAGTAACAATATGCGGATCATTATGGTCAACAACGGTATTCATCCCGGTGAGCCATGTGGTATTGATGCCAGTATAAAGCTTGCACGGGATATTCTCAACCATGAAAATGGGATCATGCAATTGCTCGACAGCACTGTACTATGTATCATTCCTGTTTATAATATTGGAGGGGCACACAACCGGTCAGCATACAATAGGGCAAACCAGAACGGACCAATAGAACAAGGCTTCAGGGGCAATGCGAAAAACCTCGATTTGAATCGTGATTTTGCACCTATGAACAGCCGCAATGCACAAAGCTTTGCCACATTGTTTCACATGTGGAAACCTCATCTGCTTATCGACACCCATACCACAAATGGTGCCGATTACCAATACGTGATGACCCTGATCCCAAACCATCCGGAAGAACTCCCCCCTATGCTGGGTCAGTTTTATGATACAGTGATGAATCCCTGGTTATATGAGGCTATGGCTCAAAAAGGGTATGAGATGATTCCTTATGTATCACCAAGAGGAACAAGCATTGAAAATGGTTTACAACAATACTTTAATACACCACGCTACACTACAGGCTATGGCCGAATGTTCAACACCATCACCTTTATGACAGAAGCCCATATGTTCAAGCCATTTCGGGACAGGGTGCTGGCCACTTATTCCTTTATTGCATCATGCCTGGAGTTTGCAAACGTTCATGGACACACTTTAATAAACCTGAAGGAAAGAGCGAATGAGTTTGTAGCCAACAAAAAAGAGTATGTCATTCAATGGAAACCGGACAGCATTCGTTTCGTGAAAATTCCTTTTAAGGGTTACGAGACTGAGTGGTCTGAAAGCGAGATTACCGGTCAAAAAAGGCTATCTTACAATCGAGAAAAGCCTTACACAAAAGACATACCCTATTACAAATATTATCATCCTGCACTTAGTATCACAGCGCCGGAATACTATATTATTCCACAAGCATGGCATGAAATAATTCACCGCCTGGAACTTAATAAGGTGGACCTTTTTCGCTTGGGACAGGATACCCTGCTTGAGGTTGAAGCCTACTATATTAAAGATTACAAAACACGAAAAACACCATATAATGGGCATTATATGCATTATGATGTTGAGTTGACATCAGAGCTTCAACTCCTGACTTTTTATGAAGGTGATTATATTATTCCTGTGAACCAGCCGGCAAATCAATTCATTATTGAAATGCTTGAGCCACAGGCAGAAGATTCCTATTTCGTTTGGAATTATTTTGATCCTGTACTGCAGCGTAAAGAATACTTTTCGTCCTATATATTTGAGGATTATGCAGCTCAGCTCCTTGCACAGGATAATAGTTTGTATGAACTTTTTGAAAGTAAAAAGGCAAATGATCATGGTTTTGCCTCCAATGCGTACCGACAATTGCAATTTTTGTATGAACATTCGCCCTATTACGAGAAATCCCATCTGCGATATCCCATTTTCAGGCATGGCTTAAAACCTTAATTCTGCTCGATAATTAAAACTGGTTCACTCAATTTCTATATCTCTCTAATCACGGTTATTTTTCAATATTATATACCAATAGTTACCGTAACGCTACCCTACCACGCCACACAAATGATATAAGACACGTGCACCTACGTTGCCGTCCCATTCGTCATTCTCATCCTTAAGATTAGGAGCTACCTCACAAAGATCGAATCCAATGACCTCCTTGCCTGAGGCCTTAAGCCTGTTCAGCAGGTACATCAATTCTTCAAAATCAAGACCGCCAGGAACAGGCGTTCCGGTATGAGGGCAAAGCTTGGGGTCAAGGCCGTCAATATCGACTGAAACATAAACGCAGTCAGGCAACTGCCCAATGATCTCATCAACCAGGTATTGCCATGATTTGCCTTGAAAAAGTTGTTTACGGATGTCGCGATCAAAGAAAACCACCACATTGCTGTTTCCAGCAAAGTATTCCATTTCGTCGTGTGAATAATCACGTATACCAAGTTGAATCAACTTCGTGACATTTCTGAACTGCATGGTATTGTAGAAAATAGATGCATGAGAATATTTAAATCCTTCGTATGCATTTCGTAAGTCCATATGTGCATCAATGGTTAATATGCCATATTCGGTTTCCTTTTCAGACAGATAGGCATGGTACCCGTATGGGGTGCTATGGTCTCCACCAACGATTCCAACGATTTTGCCTTTTGACCGCCAATGGTCTACCCGATTTTTTACCCAATTATTAAGCTGTTCACTTCCTTCCAAAATTTTCTTATAGATCAACTTATAAACAGGCCAGCTGTCATCCATTGAACCATCCTCAACGGCAGAAATAATAGCCTCTGCATCGTGTCTGAGGGTTTTGTGCAGCGCCCTAAGCTCAGTAGGAAACTCATCCATCCATATACCCTGTTCCCAAAGATTAGGGAAATCATGGTTATAAAGGTCAACCTGCAAGGATGCTTTCTTGATTAATTCAGGTCCGTGAAAAGTGCCTCTGCCATAACTTACTGTTAGTTCCCAGTTGACTGGTATAAGAATGATGCGAGCCTCTTCAGGGCCATGTGGCAAGCCAAAAATACCGGAGCCCTTGCTTGCTGCTGCACTGGGGTCAAAATAACTGTTCATGGAAACGTGTTTATTGCAAATGTATACAAATTGATCACAGGCTCAAATTTTGGCGAAGCAAACATGGCAATAATATTAAGCATGGTTGCCGGTTCTTCCTTCAATTGTGCTAATTTCGTAACCTATTATAAGTTGAATGACACAGGAATTAAGGGCAATACATATACACATTAAAGGACTGGTACAAGGTGTTGGTTTCCGGCCATTTATTTATAGAATGGCACATCTCAACCACATCAAAGGATGGGTGGAAAACAACAATGAAGGTGTACTGATACACGCAGAGGCAAGCAAGTCGAGAATTGATACATTTCTGGATGAAATACGTCATCTAGCGCCCCCTGCCTCGAATATCCAATCAATTCGATGTGTCGAAATGGCTCGCCTTAAATATGATTCATTCACCATCCGCCAAAGCAGCAACCTGTCAGATGCGGTAACAGATGTTAGCCCTGATATTGGTGTGTGTGCTGATTGCCTTGCAGATATGCAGTCACAGCCACATCGCAAAGATTATCCATTTATAAACTGCACCAATTGTGGCCCACGTTTCACCATTGTACAATCATTGCCATACGACAGGCATCTGACGAGCATGGCACCTTTCACCATGTGTGATACATGCCGCAGTGAATATACTGATATTCTAGACCGAAGATTCCATGCACAGCCTGTTGCATGCCTGCAATGCGGGCCAGCCTATCTTATTTTGCCAGATGGCGAACCAATGAGAAATGGAAAACATCTAGCCGTGCTTATTGCAAAGGCGGTGGATGAAGGACAAATTATCGCGCTGAAAGGATTGGGTGGGTATCATTTAATTTGTGATGCCACCAACGAAGATGCCGTTTCAAAATTACGATATCGTAAAAACAGGGATGGCAAGCCAATGGCTGTAATGATCGATTCACCAGAAACAGCCAAACCTTATTTTCACATCAACAAGACGGAACTGTCAGCACTTGAATCATGGAGAAAACCAATCGTTTTAGTAAAAAATAAATTACCGATTGCTCCTTCAGTAAGTAATGGACTTAATACAACAGGCATCGTATTTCCGTATATGCCTTTGCATTTCCAGCTTTTCGAGGAGATGAAAACGAAAATGATTGTTTTGACGAGTGGAAATATCTCAGATGAACCAGTCATTATTGGTGACAGCGAAGCTGCTAATAAATTGAGTGGTGTGGCAGACCTTTTGGTGGGATATGATCGCGATATTCATAACCGAACCGATGACTCAGTGATATTTGTATCAGGTGATAAAGAAAGAGTAATCAGGCGATCCAGAGGCTACGTCCCCTCTCCTGTTAATCTTGATCTGTATGTAGAAGGCATCTTTGCAGCAGGAGCCGAACTTAACAACACTTTTGCCATCGGCAAAGGAAAACAAGCCATTTTAAGCCAGCATATTGGAGATTTGAAAAATGCTGAAACCATGGCTTTTTTTGAAGAATCATTTGAACGTTTTAAACATTTATTTCGTTTCAAGCCTGAATTGGTCGTTTGCGATAGCCATCCGGATTATTTGTCATCACAGTATGCACGTTCTGCAGGAATTAAAACGATTGAGGTGCAACATCATCACGCTCACATTGCTGCGTGCATGGCTGAACATGGTCTGGACGAAAAAGTGATTGGGATCGCATTCGATGGAACAGGTTATGGTGATGATGGAAGCATCTGGGGAGGTGAGTTCCTGGTATGCGATCTGGCTGATTATGAACGAAAATACCATCTGGACCCTGTCCCCCTGCCTGGTGGAGACCGGGTTACTCTACAGCCGTGGCGAACAGCATTATCCTACCTGTATAAGTATTTAGGTCATGATATGTTCGGTATGGATATTCCAATGCTCGAAAAAATCCCCAGCAAGCATAGTGATTTTGTCGTTCACATGATTGAGAAAAACCTCAATTCACCGCTAAGCTCGTCTGCCGGCAGATTGTTCGATGCTGTTGCTGCATTGATTGGTATATGTCACGAAAGCAGCTACCATGCTGAGGCTCCAATGCTACTCGAAGCTGCCGTAAGTGATAATTGTCGAGGAAAATATCTATTTGAACTTACAGATGGACATATTGTATTCCGAAAAATGTTTCATCAGATCATTAAGGACTTGAAAGCCAAGGTTCCCATTGATGAGATGGCAACGAAGTTCCATAATACAATCATTTCCGCTATCCTAATGGTGACTAGAAAAATTAACCAGGAAACAGGATTGCAAAAGGTTATCATCTCCGGTGGATCGTTTCAAAATCGGTATTTGTTAGGGCTGTCGGAAACCTTACTTACCGATATGGGGTTTGAGGTTTTTGCACCTATCCACGTACCTTCAAACGACGGAGGAATAGCCCTTGGTCAGATTGCGATTGGCGCCAAACGAAGGAGTATTAACCGTTTATAAATCTAAGGGATTGTTGAAAAAGCATTATTGCAATCGATCTACCTGTTCTTGTGCGTTTTTGATGATGCTATCAGAGCGGTTACGAGCTTGTTGGACAACTTCATTGGCACGTTTATCAGCTTCATTGATAAGTTTTTGCGCAGCATTATCGGCCTCGTTTCGCATCCGTCGAGCTGTTTCTCTGGCAGCCATTTCGGCTACCATACCCTTTTGTTTACCTTCTTGCTCAACACGCTGAGCTTGTGCTTCAGCTTCGCTACGCAATTTTTCTGCAGCCCGGCTTGCTTCTGACCTGATATTGGCTGCTGTAGATTCAGCCTGTTGCATGATCTGGGCTGCCTGGTCCCGTGCCTGCTGCATAATCCTATCAGCCTCCTGGCGCACACGCTGAACGGCTTCTTCTTTTTGCTGCTGAAGGGCTTGTCTTGCCTGTTCTTCCAATGTGGACCGCAAATTACTGGCAAAATTCCGGTAGTCGAGTTCGATCCGGGGACTTCGCACATCACCGGTTAATCGAGCTATCACGCTTATGGGGGTATCCGGATTTAGCGCCACACGAAGCGTACCACCCTGGTTAACAAGATCAGTGATCTGCCCTGCCAGATTTCTGCCAATCTTGGAAAAAGGCATCTGAAACAACATTTCATAATCTATACTTTGGTCAAAACCAACTGAACCGCCAATGGTCACCTGAGATCCGGCATAACTCAGACCCACAGGTTTCTGGAAAACCCGGCCGTTAACAAATTCATATGAAAAATTAAGTCCATCGGTTACCAGTCTCTTATAGTCATCATTCCCAAGCATATCTGCCAATCTGACAAGGATATCCGAGGCTTGTATTACCAGCCGCGAAGTTTGAAGATTTCCTCCACCAACAATTGACTCATATACTGGATTCAGATCTCGATCAAGTTTAGCTCTCATTTTAAATCCGGTTGAGAAATCACCAGATGTTTTCTCAGCCACGGGTGCAAGTTGCTGCATAATTCCTATTTGACTATATGCCAATGGTATATCAAATTTATTGATGCCAAAATTGATGTCAATCATGGGGTTTTCGATATCAGCGCCATCAAATGAACCATTCATGTTCAGAGTTCCGCCAATCAATTCAGCTGAAAGGGGAGCAAACTCAAGCTTTTTGTTCTTGTAATGTAGTGAAGCCGAAGCATTATCCAATTCAAACTGTTCATAAACCAATTTATCAATTTCAGCATTGAAACGAAAGTCGATCCGCTCCGGCATATTCAACTCGAAAGTGGCTGTGTCAGGCTGCGCTTCCTCATCCCCTTCCGTTTGCAATACACTCATTAGTTCATTGGTATCCAGCAACTTTGACTTCAATCTGAGGTTACCGGTCAGCTCATCATCATTTAAATAATAAGGCAAATAGTCTTGAATTCTTCCGGAAAGATTAATATCACTTTTTCCGATATTTGATTGCATATTGACCAGATCCAGGTATGCCGGTGAAACATTAAGCTGGACCTGACTGATTGACAGCGGCAAAGCAAAGGCACCTGATTGAATATTGATATCACGAGCCAAGAGGGAACCCATGGCAGTGATCTGGTTTAGATCATTGGCCTCAACAGCCTGCATGTTCCCTTTCAAACTTACATCAAATTGCATATTGCCATTTACGTGTTCTCTTTCTTCAAAATGGAATGCCTGTGAAAGTTGCTCAAAGTCGAGTTTCCCATTGATTGTAGCATCAAAATCCGGATTGCTGATTGGTGTTTTTAACAACAGTTTTGACCGAAACGGATTATTTTCAATTTCAAAATCAAACTTATTCAAAGCCAATATAGTAGCATCCGGATCGCCGGTTCGGTTGTCAATCTTCAGGTCGATATTGATTTGATGTACTCCGACAGGTAAATCAGGATACTTAAAATCAGCATTATACACTTCCAGATCAAGTTTGAACCCGGGCAAACTTTCATCACTATAATTCCCTTTTACTGAACCTGTGAGTGAAAACTGTCCGTTTGTATGTACTTGATCAAATTCTTTGGCATAGATGACCGGCACGAGTGATAAAAGTGATTTAAAATCAGATTTAATAGTTTCAAAAGTCAAGAGGATCATGAGTCCGTTGTCGGTAAAACCAAAGCTCCCGTCCCCTGTCAGTGCCAGATCGTTCAGATAGATGCTGTTTCGGTTTAGTGTATAAATACTGTTTTCAAAATCAGCATTGATAATGGCCTGGTAATTTAGCTTTATATTTTTCAGCCACGCAAAATTTTCATACCATAAGTCAAATTCAACTGCTTTTAGTTCAGTAGTGAGCAGTGCTTCATCCTCAGAGAAACGTCCGCTCACTGTGCCCGATACGTCACGGGAAAAAACTTCGAGTTCAAGCTCATGATCTATATAGGCTAATCTGCCGTTGTGCAAACGTATACTTCTCAAATTCATAACAAAAGGATCAGTATCAGAAATATTTGCTGAGTCCTCTGTAGGATCACTAACCGGCACTATATCCCAGTTCACAGCTCCTTCCTTGTTGGTAATTAGGGTAGCCATTGGTTGATGAAGGTCTATACGTTTTATCTCAATCTGCTCATCACGGAACACACTTATCGCATCAAGGGTAAGGCTCACTGCTTCTGCATAAAACAAGGTATCGCCTTCAAAGGGAACCTTATTGATCACACTGATCTGCTTCAGATCCAGCGTTAAAGATGGAAAACTTCGAAAAAATGTAAGCCTTGCATCCTCAAAATCAACAACTGCATTCAGGTTTTTATTGATCTCTGATTTTGCATAATCGACCAATTTCCCTTTGATGAAAAAAGGCACAATGATCAGCGTGAGCAAAAACAGGCCGGCCAGTATCGCAAGAAACAGCACCAGTCCTCTACCAAAGCTCTTTTTGTTTTTTGATTGGTTTTCAATAGTTTCCATAATATTTAAGGAGTATTAATTTTAATAAGCTGAATAGATCTTCTGTCTAAGGAGGTGATCGGTGATCACCAATGCAGCCATGGCTTCTACAATGGGAACTGCACGAGGAACCACACACACATCATGACGACCCTTGCCGGCAATGGTAACTTCATTACCTTCAGCATCCAGAGTCTGCTGATCACGCATCAGGCTTGCTACCGGCTTAAATGCCACCCTGAAATAAATATTTTCACCGTTGGAAATCCCACCTTGTATCCCACCTGAGTGATTGGTAAGTGTGTGTATTTCACCCTCTTTACTGATAAAAGTGTCATTATGCTCTGATCCTTTCATTCGTGCACTTTCAAAGCCGCTTCCAATTTCAAATCCCTTTACTGCATTGATGCTAAGCATGGCCTTTGCCAGATCAGCATGAAGCTTGTCAAAAACGGGCGCTCCCAAACCTGCGGGCACATCCGTAATAATACAATTTATAATACCACCGAGCGTGTCACCCTCAAGCCTGGTTTTTTCAATCAGTTCAATGATCCGCACAGAAGTTTCATGATGTGGACACCTCACCAAGGATGATTCGATTGAGGCCTGATCAGGAACAACTTCTTGTGAAGGCATTTCTACAGTGCCAATCTGGCTAACATATCCGGTGATCTTTATTTTGTAATCCTTAAGCAACATCATAGAAATAGCTCCTGCTACAACCCGGGCCACAGTTTCGCGTGCCGATGAACGCCCCCCTCCCCTATGATCACGGTGACCATACTTGGCTTGATAGGTAAAATCAGCATGAGAAGGCCTGTAAGCTTTCTTCAGGTGCTCATAGTCATCCGACTTCACATCTTTATTCCACACCACAAATGCGATGGGGCTGCCTGTGGTGACTCCCTCATAAATACCTGAAAGGAATTCCACCTCATCTTCCTCATTGCGCGGTGTAACCAGCCTGGACTGACCTGGTCTGCGACGTCGCACATCCTGTTTTATCTGTTCAAAATCAATTGATACACCTGATGGAAAACCATCCAAAACACCTCCAATTGCTTTTCCGTGCGATTCACCAAAGGTTGTCAGCTTTAATAGCTCACCAAAAGTATTTGCTGCCATGCAACAAAGATACATCAGAAGCCTGAACAATGTTTATTTAAGCCAAAAAGTTTCAGAAATATGACTATGAGAATCAAGAGGCCTTGTGACTGTTTTGTGAAAGAATTACATGCTCAATGGCTAAAAACTCATGGAAACAGACATAATAAAATTACGCCCGGGACCTGCCAAACCAGAAGAGTACGGACGGTATCGCCTGTCGGTAATATTTTCGATACCACCACTCAGATTCAGTTGATCAGTAAGTTGATAAACCGCTTTGAAATTAATAGTATGCCATGCCGGTGAATAGGGATATCCATTTTCATCCTTTGCATATAAATAGGCTTTGTTTCTCTCCTCTTCAGGTAATTGATCAAAACTTACCTTGTTGTTGAAAACTCCATTCAACTCGGCGCGCAGCTTGCGGGTGGTGAAACTAAGTCTGGTCCGCCCAAAAAATGGTGCAGCATGACGTAAAGGTCCTTTGCTTCCATCATCAAGCTCTTCCTCACCTTTTTGCCAGGTCAGGCTTGTATACAAGCCAAACCCAAATGGCAGTTTTATCTCCAAACCTGCCTGAACACCATACACTTCGGCCTGTGATGCATTCTGTATGGCCAGCACACGACTCATTTCACCATCATAGGGTAAGCTATCCGCACCTCCAATTGTAAAAGGACGGCGAACCATCGCATCTTTTAGCCGGGTGTAGTATGCTGATGCATCAACCTTAACCGTATTGCCAATGTAGTGCGCCATAGCGAGATCAATATTCCGGGCATATTCAGCTTTAAGATCAGGATTGGGTACGATGACAGATCCCGGTTCAGAATCAAACACCTTTCCAATATCATCTATGTTTGGCGCTCGAAATCCTGTTGAAAAATTCGTGCTTAGTGTCCATCTATCGTTTGGATTTAAAACAATACCTACACTTCCGTTAAATGCACTGTTATTCAATCTGGCCACAGTAAATGGAAATGAATAAAAGCTCGTATCAAATTGAGCATTTAACCCATAGTGTGAGTATCTAATACCCAGCGTTGCCAACAACAATGGACTAAATCGGTGCTGAAGGCTGGCAAAAGCACCCATGGAGGTCCAATCCGATTGAGGGTAGCGTGCCGGACCTGGCTCAGAAAAAAGAAGTTCATTTTTAAAGTTTTTCCCTTCTGAGTCTACCTCATTGAATATGTACTCCAACCCATAAACCAAATGGGATTGAACGGTCATTTTTTTTATAAAATCGAATTGAACTTGATATGCTTTAACCTGCTCATATCTATGCCTGATAATTGAATTGCCAAAATTACGATCGTGACGGCTCTCCTTGAACAACTGAAAAGCAGCTGTCATACTGGCCTCATCAAACAGAAGGGTCATCTGCTTATACTTGGCAGAGAATGAATTCATCATCCACAGTTGCGGTCCGTAGTACCATTCGGCACTACGTGGTTGATCGCCGCGATATTGTATGAGCCTGTCGTACCGGTCAAAGTCAGTGGTATTGCTATAAACAAGACTGTATAAAAAATCCCATCTTGTGTTTGGCGTAAACCGGATTTTCTGCAGCAAATTAATCTGGTCATAGGCTGTAGGGTATTGTAAAAGATCATCATCTGATTGCCGGACAATATCCTGACCGTCCTGCTGCTCCACATATTCTGTTCGCAGGTATTCATCCGGTCCAAATTTACCCATCTTCAGATGACCAAATCTATTTAATGTTATACTGCTAATTGAAGCCCAGGCTTTACTTTTAATCCCCACATGCAGGTGTGCAGTTGTTTCTGTATTGGCGGAAGCAAATCGGGCAGCAGCATTTCCGTTGACACTAAACTTACCGTCCTTTGAGATCTCTGGATCCAGCAGATAAAACGACATTACACCACCTATTGCATCACTGCCATAAACCACAGAACCTGGTCCAAACATCACTTCAACCATTTTAACGGAATAGGGATCAATGGAAATGATGTTGTGCAGGTTACCACTTCGAAAAATGGCATTGTTCATCCTGATGCCATCCACACTGATCAGTAAGCGGTTGGTCGAAAAGCCACGGATCATAGGGCTTCCACCACCCTGCTGACTTTTTTGAATGTATACCTCACCTGTACTACCCAATAAATCAGCAGCAGTTTGCGGGTTCTGCATTTGAATCTCAAACGGACGAATGCTTGTGATGCGGCTTGTAAGGTCCTTGCGCGATTGGGCCCATCGTGTAGCTGCTATAACCACTTCATCCAGCCGGAAATCAGTTTGAGATAAGTAAACCCTGAAATGTTCCGCTTGTAATTCGTCATATGAATACAACTTCGATTCGTAACCTATCAGGCTGACATAAATACTGTCAAACCCTTTATAAGCCTCTACATCAGCTTTTCCACGCTCATCTGTATAGGTGATGATCTGTAACTTATTATTGGAAATTGCTACAAAGTAAATCGGCTCACCCGTATTTCTATCAAACACCGTAAGTGTTTGGCTAATAGTGTTTTCGGCTGACAATAAAAAAATCAATTGAAGAAGTATTCCAAGTCTCAGGCCCCTACATAACATACCTTTCGAATCATCAAATTAAACGGGCAAAGTTAGCAATAATAAACGCTATAATTAGGCTGTCATCTTTATCGTCTCTGTGGAGCTAATGCTGAATCAATAATGAAAAACACATTGGGTATTCAAGCCATTGAAGTTAAAAACCCAAACCTTGAATTTATCAATTCTATCAAAATATGTACCTTTACAAAATAGAATTTTTTAAGTTAAATTACAGTAGTAATCTTTCGTGAAACCAAAACCTTTTGTCATGAAAAAATTTACATTTATATTATTAATTCTTTTGTTATCAAGTCTTTACAATTATAGTCCTGCAGCTGACCGAGGCGGAGAGTGGACAATCGTTGCTTCCTATTCAGTGCCTGGCAAGGCATCAGGTCTTGCATGGGATGGAACCTATATCTACTTTGGGATTTACGGATCACAGGGTGACAGGGTCTATCGTTTCGATCCAGCAACAGGTGGCTCTCAGCTTCAGTTTACGAATCCGGCTATCGGCGATTCCTACGGAATGACATTCGATGGCGAACATCTTTGGATTATCGACAGGGATGGTTCACCGTCTTATGCCTTAGAACTAGACCTTGATGGTACTATAATCTCACAGTTTGATCTTCCGGACCAGTACATGTCCGGCATTGCTTACGATGATGGGGATTTCTGGGTGTGTACCTACCACCCGAATCCGGGTATTATATACAAAGTGGATAACACAGGCGACATTTTACATCAGTTTGTGCCACCAGATGACCAACCCTGGGATATTTGCCTTCATGATGATGATCTGTGGATTGTAGATTATTTTGCCCATATGATCCATAAAGTTGACCAGGATGGCAACGTGCTGGAAAGTCATGAATCTGAAATCGAACGCCCTGCAGGCATCGTTTATGATGGTAATTTTGTCTGGTATGTTGATGGTCCGCTTGGCGGCAACAGTACATTATATAAAGTTGATCCGGGTGGAGCGGGTACTCCTGTGATCAATGTTCCGGTTGTCAGCCATGATTTTGGCAATGTAACCATTGGCTCAGATGAAGTTTGGGAACTAGAAGTTCAGAATATGGGGTCAGCCTCATTAAGTGTCAATAGTATATCTTTCCCTCCGGGTTTTCCGGTATATGCAGACCTGGATTTCCCAGTGGAGATACCTGCCGGCGATTCTTATTTGTTTCCATTGGTATTTGAGCCCACCGAACCGGGTGAGATCAACGGCAATGCGGTAATAAATTCCAATGACCCTATTAACAGCGCTGTTTCAGTTAACCTGACGGGATTCGGACTTAAGAGCGGGCCATACATCTATCAACCTATTGAAAGTCATGATTATGGGTCGATCCGAAAAGGAGCAACAAAACGTTGGCGGATGCACATCCAAAACCAGGGTGACGCAACTCTCACTATTGAGGAGATTGGTATCGACCTTCTTGATTTCTACGTGGGCGATCACGCTCCCTTACCTATTAATCTGGCTCCCCTTGGCATGATTAGCTTTGATATCTGGTTCTGGCCATCTAAAGGAGAGCCATACAATGCCATACTTAGTGTGACCAGCAATGATCCGGAGCAAAACCCCTTTGAAGTGGAACTAACAGGAGCAGGTGTGGACGGTGAATATCCCATCGGCACTCAATTATGGAATCATTATATAACCAGCAGCTGGGACAACAGCCCAAAAGCCATTGGTTTTATTCCTGACATCAGTGGTGATGGTATTGAGGATGTTATTGTCTGTTCTGAAGATAATTTTGTGCGCGCCCTAAACGGGAATGCCTCAGGAAGCAGCCAGGTGTTGTGGGAACGTGAAATATATTCCGGCTCAGTTTACCAGCAGAATGCCCTTTCATTCCCAGGCGACATCAATGAAGATGGTTATGATGATGTAGTAGTAGGTACCGCCTGGGGAGACAGATCAATTGTAGCCCTCAGTGGTAAAACAGGTGAAATCTTATGGAAACATCAAACCAACAATTATGGTGGTGGCGGCTGGGTGTACCAAACAGACTCCCGCTTTGACTATAACGGTGACGGCTTTCCTGATGTGCTGGCTGCCTCAGGTAATGACGGTGAAAGCAACACTGGTCCGAGACGCGTTTATTGCCTTGACGGTAAAACAGGCACTCCAATATGGGAGTGTTTTGTAAATAGCGCTGCCTATGCTGTAATAGGCATTCCAGATGTAAATGGCGATGGCATTCCGGATGTAGTTGCCGGCGCTACCAGTCCGGGTGACTCGCCAGGACGTGTGATCGGTATAAATGGCGCCACTGGGCAGATCATGTGGACATATAACACCTCAGGCACCGCTGTGTTTGCCCTCGCAATGCTTGACGATATCAATGATGATGACGTCCCTGATATTATCGCAGGTAGTTTTAACGGCAATGTATATCTTATCGACCCGGTCGATGGTCAAGTGCTTGAACAGGGTTATCTTGGAAACAATCTGCTCCTGCAGTTCTTCCGATTAGATGATATTGATGGTGATGGATATGTTGATATATTGCCAGCCAAAAGTGGAAATGTGCTTTCAGTGATAAATGGTAAAACAGGAGACATGATTTGGTCGAAAGGCATGGCAGATCAAACCTGGAACCTATCACCCATTCACGATCTAACCGGAAATGGAATGAATGATATTGCCTTAGGAACCTTATACCAAAACAATTATGTGTATTTCATCAATGGTGAAAATGGAGATGAATTATTTTCAGCGCCATTTGGTGAAGCTGTAGATGCCTTGGCAGTAATCCCGGATATTACAGGCGATCATTCATGGGAAATGGTGGCAGGTGGCCGTGAAGGCAAAGTGGTATGCTATTCCGGCGGCATTGACACCCCCGTGAGCACGCCTGAAATTTGGCCAAAACCTGAGTCATTTTACACTATGGCCTATCCAAACCCATTTCATGATCAAACATCCTTACGTTTCCATCTACCTGAAGACGGCATGCTTCAAGTGAGGATTTTCGACGTGAATGGCAGTCTGATTTGGGAACGAGAAGCTAAGTACCTGCAACAAGGCGACCATCAGATTGCCTGGAGGGGGACGGATGATAAAGGAAACCGGCTAACACAAGGCATTTACATCTATGAAGTTATTTATCAATCGAAAACATCAAGGGGAAGAATAATCTTACTCGATTAATACACTTGCTATGAGAAAATACGGTCTTATCCTGTTGGCAGTTCTTGGCTCAGGCTTGCTTGCACTTTATTTAACTGATTTTAAGAAAAGTGAAGATGAGCGAGCAATATATTTACCATCATTGCCCGAAGTCAGAGAGCCAAAAATGGAGCCAAATGATTGGTTAGCCAAGCAAAAGCTATATCCCAACCCTGGTTTCAGCCATGACCATTACCTTCAGGCATTGCAACAAGCAAGTACATTGCACAAATCAACTGCCAGCAGAAGTGCGGTTTGGGAACTCGCAGGCCCAACCAATGTTGGTGGTCGCATTACTGATCTGGCAATCCACTACAACAATCCATCCACAATATATGTTGGTGCTGCTTCGGGAGGAATTTTTAAAACTACCGATAATGGCTTCAGCTGGCAACATATATTTACCGATGCCCCTGTTATTTCGATTGGAGCACTTGCCATTGACCATTCTGACCAAAATATTCTCTATGCCGGCACAGGTGAAGCGAACTCTTCAAGTCAAAGTTTTATTGGTAATGGTATTTATAAAACCACTGATGCAGGCCAAACCTGGGAACATATTGGATTGGAACAATCAGCCTATATCGGGCGTATTCTGATCGACCATAGCGATAGTGAGCGTGTTTTTGTCGCAGCTTGCGGCACCTTATTCACTCCTAATGAAACACGTGGAATATATCGCAGTATAAATGGTGGAGCCGACTGGGAACGCATACTATTTGTTACCGACTCTACTGCAGCCATCGACATTGTTCAGCACCCTACGGAAGCCGATATTTTATATGCGGCCATGTGGGAACGAAGACGTGGACTGACCTATCGTCGCTCACATGGTGCTTCCTCCGGTATTTACAAATCAGTTGATGGTGGTGATAGCTGGACCTTACTCACCAACGGACTTCCCGGTGGGAGCCAAAAAGGCCGGATTGGGCTTGCTATTGCACAAAACAATCCCGACATTCTTTATGCATTCATCGACAGGCTTGTTGGCAGCAGCAATATTGCAAGTGTTTATAAAACCATAAATGGGGGACAAAGCTGGGTACAAACCAATGACGGCATATTAAGTGATATGAACCGCAATTTTGGATGGTATTTTGGCCAGATACGTGTTGATCCCCAAAATGATGACAGGATTTACGTCCTGGGGGTAGAGCTTTTCAGAAGCGAGAACGGCGGAAATAGCTATACAGAGCTGGCAGGTTATGGAAACATTGACGAGATTTACGTAGACCAGCATGCCATGTACATACACCCAATCACAGGACAGATAGTGCATGGTAATGATGGTGGGTTGTACCGCAGTAATAACTATGGCAATAGCTGGTCAAAGATCAATAACCTCCCATTGACACAATTTTATGCCATTGAAGTTGACTATCTAAATCCGCAACGTATTTATGGAGGAACCCAGGATAACAACACCATCCGGACATGGACAGGTGCACTCAACGACTGGGATCGTATTTTAGGTGGTGATGGCTTTTATTGCCTGGTTGATTACACCAATTCAAACATCATCTTTGCCGAATACCAGTGGGGGCAGCTTTTTAGGTCTTTAAATGGAGGAAACAACTTTAACTACATTGCAGGTGCTTGGAGTGATGACCGCACAAACTGGTCATCCCCTTATGTGATGCATCCGGAAGACCCTCAAATCCTTTATTTCGGTACCTATCGCATATGGAAAACAACCAACAGGGGCAGCAATTGGACTGCCGTTAGTGGAGACCTCACACATAACCTGGCATTAAGTGGTTTCAGCACCATCTCAACTATGGCAATTTCAAGCTTGAATCCAAATTATATCCTGGCAGGCAGCGATGACGGCAGGGTACACATCAGCACAAGTGGTGGGTTTGGCTGGACCGATATTTCAGAAGGATTGCCTTTGAGGTGGATCACAAGGGTTGCTTTTGATCCTTTCGATATAAATACCATTTATGTTACCGTTTCAGGTTTCCGGTGGGATGAGGCGCACCCTTACGTATTTCGCTCAACTGACCTTGGTCAGAACTGGGAACCCATCAGCAGCAATCTGCCTGAATTACCAGTAAATGTAATTGTTGCAGATCCGGGGCAGGAAGGCAGGTTAATCGTTGGAACAGATGCCGGTATATTTTATACGGACAATAACGGTGAAAATTGGGGGAGCCTGATGCATGGCCTTCCGAATGTGCCGGTTACAGATCTTAAAATCCACCAGCCAACCCGCACATTAGTTGCCGGAACATATGGTTGCTCCGCATATCGCCTCAATCTTGACCTAATTACCGGATTAAGCTCTCCTTTATATACAGCAAATCAGGCTATTCTTAGCGACCCTTACCCAAACCCTATTTCAGCCAACGAAAAGCTTAAGGTTGAATGGTATCTGCCAACTGCTGGCCAATGCAAATTGCAGTTGTTTGATTTGTCTGGGCAAGTGGTGGCTGAAATTAATACGGGTCACATGCAATCAGGTCATCATCTCATACATTTGGATTTGCAAAATACTGGAAGGGTAGCGCTGGTTCCGGGTGTTTACATATTACGATTATTGTTTGATGGACATAGTTTGGAAAAGCGAGTGGTCGTGATCTGATAACTGAAGTTTTTTGCCTTCTAGTTGCAATAATCTGTGTTATGAGAATCCGGGATAGCTGCATTAATCATTAATTGGTTTTGTTCAAAGGTCAATGAAGAACTATTGAAATTAAATGGGTTAATTGCATGAATAGTTCTTTTTTATACTGAATCAGAAACTATTTTGAATCCATTTTGTTATATCTTACGAAATCATCTAATTGAGCTAACATGAACCAATGTGTAAGCATTTCCTTTTTTCGATATAACAGCCTGAAGAATAAAATCTGGGGCATGAGCCAAATGTACAGGGTAAGAGCGCCCATGAAAAAGATGCCGGGACTCCAATTCTTTAAGCCACTGGGAACAGGTAGCGGTAAAGGGTACAGTATAATTCCGGATTTTAGTGTGTACGGCTTGCTTGCTGTATGGGAGAATGAAGCGGCAGCCGAATCTTTTCTTGCCGGTCCATTGCATGATCAATTTCGAGCACACAGCACTGAACAATATCACATATTTATGCGCCCAACTAGTACGAGAGGCTCATGGTCAGGCTTTAACGAATGGCAACTTACATCCGATACCTATGCATACCCCCATATTTGCGCCATCACCCGAGCCACAATAAAAAAACGATTTGCTTTTACATTTTGGCGTATGGTGCCTCGCATAAGCCATGAACAAAATATGGCTGAAGGTCTCCTGTTTTCAAAAGGCATAGGTGAAATACCATTTTTCGAGCAGGCCACTTTTACTGTCTGGAAAAATACTAAATCAATGGAAGCCTTTGCATATCAGAATGCCCATAGCCACGCTATTGGTGTGACCAGACGCAAGCAAGGATTCAGAGAAGAGATGTTCACCCGCCTTAAACCCATAAAAACTTTTGGTTCGTGGAATGGCGAAAATCCAATTGGAACTTTTAATCAAGGCTGAGCTTAGTGGCATCAGATAAACTGATTTTCGTTAACCTCATTTGAAGCATTAAATCACTTAAATTGCTATACTTCTAAACCCACTCCTCATATAGTATAGAACTTTGTCGGACAGATAGATGTATTGGGTGTTAACATTTTGAAGATGTTATTTAAATGTTAAAACCGATTTTGGGCGGTTATGCAAAGCCCTGTAAATGCATTAATGTGTATATTTAAGCCATATCGGTTTGTATCATTAATTTAGAAAACCCGAAACAAATTTAAATATGCAATCACTCAAAAGCGAACTTCAATGGCTTAAGCATGTTATGCTTTATCAGATTTCGATTCATCTACGCAGTAAAGGTGTAAAAGCAGTAGGCATGACCGACAATTTCCCAAGTCCTCCTGTTCTAGAACATCAGGATGCCTTTGATTCATTTGTATCAGAGAATAAACTATCAACCGAGGAGCGTCTATTGCTTATTCTTGGACTGAGTGTACATCAGCAAGTTGATTTTTTTGAGCCGTTTATTCGGGATAGTTTCAGAAAACCAATTATCTACCCGGACCTTGGGTTGTCTTACCAGGGAAGTTATCATAAAGGATTTATTCCAACCGGCGAAACAGTGCTTTTTTTACTGTCGAAGCCAGACCAGCCAAACATGGAGTTTGTTGAAGAGCTGTTTAACGAATCCCAATTTCTTATTAAGCATAATATTCTTTGGCTGGAGAAACGGCAAGACGACCTTGCACCGCTTAGTGGATATCTAGCAATTAACCCTTTGTTCTTAAAGCAAATAGAAAACAAAAAAATAGCATTGTCCGGCCTATTCCAGGAACTTCCGGTGCAATTGCTCTATTCACCACTAAATGACGATGAACTGGTGTTGGATAACCATGCCCGCAAACAACTTCAACAACTGCAATCATCAATTAATCAACATCGTAATGCAAAACCTGAAAAAAATGAGGCCCTGGCTGAAAAAGGGATTCTTGCTGTTTTTGCCGGAGACAAAGGTACCGGAAAAACGCTCGCAGCCATACTTACCGGAAAGAAAACAGGACATGCGTTATACAGGATAGACATGAGTCTGGTGGCTTCAAAGTATATCGGTGAAACTGAGAAAAATCTGTCACAACTTTTTCGGGCAGCAGAAAAAAACAGCTGGATACTGTATTTCGATGAGGCGGATGCCCTTTTTGGTAAACGCACCAATGTGAAGGATGCCCACGACCGCTATGCCAACCAGGAGATCTCATACCTTTTGCAACAAATCGTTAAACAGAAGCTGATCATCATAATATCTGTTTCAACGAAATCAATTCTTGATAAGGAATTACTGCATAGATGTGATGCCGTAATACATTTTCAAAGTCCAACGACCAAAGTGATGTACCGACTATGGAAAAGGGCACTTCCTCAATCAGATATTTTAAATAATCCATCGGATAAAGTATTGCAATCCATCTCCAAACATTTTGATATTCCTGCGGGCATCATACCATCTGTTGTACAAGGTTGTGTGGAAGATTGTTTAAAACGCAAACACATTCGTATTACGAGTGCCCAAATTATTTCGGGTATACAACGTGAAGTAAAGCGACTTAAGGAAGAATCAAAACACTCAATAGTCAAGTAAGTGAAAACTAACCACAATGTTTAAATACAATACTTTGTAAATTTCAGGTAACCAATACAATGAACAATGAAAACAACTGACTTCACAAACCAAAGCGATGTAGTAAAGATCATAGCAGATCTTAAAAAGGATAAAATTTCTGAAAAACCATTCTCAGATGTTTTAGATGAATCCGGTAACCAATATGTTGAATTGGTGCAAGAAGGCGGAGGCGTATTGGGAGTGGCTTTGGTGGGCTATACCTATGTCATGGAACAAATGGGATTGCGATTCATGAGTCTGGCAGGCACTTCAGCTGGCTCGATCAATGCAATGATGCTGGCAGGTTTGGGTGATATCTCAAAAACAAAATCAGAAAGAGTAATCGAAGAGCTGGTCAAAAAAAACCTATACGATTTTGTTGACGGTGGAAAAGATTCGAAAAAGTTTATTCAGGCCCTGCTCGGCAGTGCCGGTAAGCTTAAAAAAATTTGGCGCGGTTTCAAGATTATAGATGAATTATTCAATGACCTGGGGCTAAATCCCGGAGACGATTTTTATGAATGGCTCCGGCAATTTCTGGAACAAAACAATATCAAAAACCAGGCTGATTTGAATAGGTACTTTGGCCAACTTCCTCTAGGCTTAACGATAAGGCCAGGTATCGATAAGACCCTGACAGGCCTGCAAGCCAAACTGGCAATCATTGCAGCTGAACTCACAACCGAAACCAAGGTGGAGTTTCCTCGCATGGCATTTCTTTATTACAATAACCCGGATCAAGTCAATCCGGCCCACTTCGTAAGGGCCTCCATGTCCATTCCTTATTTTTTCAGTCCTATGAATATCAAAAACATACCACAAGGACAAAAGGCCAAACAAAGATGGGAGGATACCGTTCGGTTTTATGGAAAAATCCCTAAGGAGGTGTTTTTTGTAGATGGAGGCATCATGTCCAATTTTCCAATTGACGTTTTTCATCGTAAAAACAGCATTCCTCGCCTGCCTACCTTTGGGGTGCGGCTTGGTACCAATCGCGATCGGGCACATAAGATCAGCAACCCGTTAAATCTTACAGGAGCCATGTTCAACTCACTCAGGCATTTGCATGATTATGATTTTATTTTAAAAAACCCGGATTACCGCATGCTAATTGGTAAAATAGACATTGGTGAACACGACTGGCTTAACTTTGGAATAAGCCATGAAGATAAGATCGACCTGTTTAGAAGGGGAGCCGAAGCTGCAGCACATTTCTTAAGAAGTTTTAATTGGGAAGCTTACAAATCCATCAGGGCCGAAATGAAAACCCCTGATATTTACAGAAAACTAGAGTAATAAGGTCCTTAAAGACACCAAAATAAACAACTGGTAAAATCGAAGCACTTAATCTTTGATACATCTCACGTGCATACCCCTGCGATGAACTTGTTGAGCAGTAAAAATTTCACCATTGGTGTATTCCAGATTTTTACCGTAAGAAAACCCATCATTTACCATTGTTGACGTCCAGAAACTTGCAATAGTGCCAAGGAAGTTAAAATTTCCGTTTCCTGTTCTTTGACCACCGGGTAAAGCCGAAAAGCCATAATCATCAGTACCATGAATATTTACATTGAAAACTTCCCATCGTGGATGCTCTGTTGTTTGGCAATCACCACCAAGTGGTGTATCAATCTGCCGGCATGATTTGAGCTTGTTTCCTTTTCCGGGGCCTGGTAAATAATTCTCCAGTGTGGACCACTCCTCCAGTGATGGTACATGCCAACCTTCAGGGCATAAACCCCTTGGGTCATTCACGGCATACCAATTATATATGAAGCCATAAAGATTACTCAGATCAAGACTATTATTAATCCAGGAGTAAGCCCCACTGGTTGCTCCTGCCCACAGTTGGTTGTTATCGCCGATAAAATTTATTGGGTCGTTATTGTTGTACTTCGTAGTCCGCAGGCTTTCCCTGGTCCAACATTGCTCGCCTATCAGTACTGTATTGTATTCATTACCATCTACATCAGTTATGGTTGAGGTTCCACACACGAAATCATCTCCACCACCGGAATCCCCCAGGATAATTCCGATTATACCGATTACATCCAGCACATCAATAATTTCGTCAGCGTTCCAGTCGGCATTATTGAAGCAAAATGGATCAGGGCTTAATTCAAGTACTTCATTGATTGTTGTAATTACATCCAATACATCCACAGTGTCGTCACAATTTGCATCTCCCAGAAGCATTTCATTTGTTGTCCCATAGATCATCACATCATCCAAGCCCCATCCGTTTAAATTAAAACTATTCTGACCGTGTGCCCTGAATCTAATTTGAAACAGATTACCTGCCATACCAACCAGTGCTTGTTCTGTCCGCACAAACTCAATCAGATTGGTTGGACCCTGATTGTCAAAAGTTTCAAGCAAGGT
>CALAZZ010000166.1 GCA_937926515.1 uncultured Bacteroidales bacterium
CCCGGGGATAAACCCACAATCCAAATTGAAAATGAAACTTCTCGGCTTTTAAATCAAATTGCATCGATCAATAATTCTTTATGGAGAAAAAAGTGGGTGCCCAATCCGGAAAACAGGAAAAAGCTGGCTTCCTTACTGTACAATTAATTAGTAAGCAGAGCTAAATGTAATGCGACTGAAAATTGAATTCAATAACCTGGATCATTTCATTTTAAGATCTTGTATGCAATACGAGCCCGTGTGACCAATTATCTTTAATGCAGAAACGCACTAGTTGGACATATCCATAAATGTTTCAGCAAGTTCCAGGTTGGTGATCTCATCGGTGAGTTTATAATTATAAGCAGGATATTGATAAATTTTTTGGAGATTCTCAGTTTCGCCTAGTGAATATCCATAAATACTGCCGTATTCTTCCGGATCTTCTCCCATTTCTTCCAATTGTCGCAGATAGTCATTTACTGATTTCGATTCGATAATTACAACCTTACCCATTTCATTGATAATTGGACTATGGTTACGGGTGTGGTCGTGGTCGAATTCGAGAATTCGCCTGCCATGTCGCGAAAGTCCTATAGTTCTAAACGTCAAACTTTTACCTACGCCAGGGAGGTTTAATACATTCCTGTCAGTGGCCAGAAAAGGCAAGCCTGACTTTTTCCTTAAAGAATGAATGTTCTCCTGCATTTTTTCGGGCTCAGATGGAAATATCTCCATAGTTTGGTAAAACTCCTTATCTATGAAGCCAATGGATTTTTCTTCAATTTGTTCCTGCACCGCCCTTTCGTTTGTTGCAAAATTGTGGCTATTTTCCTTATAGCCTTTCACGGTGAAGGTATAATAGGTTAAAACACCTATATCATTTAACACTTTACGTAGTTTGGCAGTGTGCCCTCTTCTGGATGCTGCTGCAGTAAATACCTGCTGGTTGGTTATCATCCAGCCTGCTTTAAGTAATCGCTCTACGGCTTTTTTGACCTCTGGTGTAACTTCCATTGCAGTTTCAAAATGTGTTTGAATCACAAACTGCCTGATGCCTGCGGTTAGTGCTTTTTGCTTAAATTCTGAAAGTATTTCAGTTAATTCAGGTGTGATTCGCTGCGGCAGATATACCGGTAGCCTGGTACCTAGCCTAACCCTGACAATCTCCGCAATTTTTTTGTTTGCTGGCAAGGATTCATTACTTGTTTTTTTGCGGACAGCCATATTGTAAACCGCATCTAATATGACTTTTAGTGATTTGTCGGTACTCATCAAAGCATCGCCGCCCGTGATAAGGATATCTCGCAATTGTGTATCCTCTTCAAAATAGTCCATCAGCTTTTGCAATTTCTGCGGCCATGTTTCTTTTGGTTTCAGCATATCCAGGTTGAAGTTAAGGTGACCACTCTGGAAATCATACATACGCTGGCAACTTACGCAAAGCCCGCCACAGGCACGTCCAACTGTATCAGGAATCATAATGGCCACTTCAGGATAACGGCGATGAAGATTATGAACTGTTGGTAAAATCCATCCTGCTGCATTCGGTTTACCGGGTTGGATGATGTCTTCTTTCTCCCAGGCTACGATATGTCCAAATTCATCAATAAGTTCTTTGCTGTATAGCACATAATCACGTATTGCCAGATCAGAGCCGACAGCACTTTTTGGTTCTGTTACATTAAGCAGTGAGAGGTAATAGGGATTTACAAAAAATGGAATTCCGGCTTCTTTAGCTGCATTCAGCAATTTCATGGTTTGATTGCTAAGGGAGTTGTTCAACATCTGATTAAGCAAAGCAGGAGTGCGCACAGCAAAACGCAGGTGAAAGTTTTTATCTTCCCACCACTCCAGTGCTTTGAGATATTTTTGTTCATCCGTCATTTCAGGTTCAAAATAATAACGTTTGCTGGTTATCTGACCTGAACTGATCTCATTAACAATTACTTTTAAAATTCTGTCCCTGTTTTTCTTTCTAATATTAATAAATTCCGGATCAAGACCGGATGGATGGCGATTCATCCAATCTTCAACTTGTTTACGACTTGGTAGATTGCGTTTGTAGGTGCCTTTTATTTGCCTGAAAAGCATAAGGGTATCAGTAAAGAAGTCAGGCATTGCTCCTCCGGTACCAAATTTGGCAGCCAACCATAAGTATTTGATGGGATTGCTCCCAACCAGGTCGCCACGAATATTAATATCTTTAAAAATACGACCAGCATTATTTATATAGTCAAGGATGCGAATGGCACCAAAGTCTGACCAGCTTAGCTTATCAAAAGCAGCTCTGCCCGTTATGGTGCCATCATAATAATCCATTGCATGCTTATTCTTTTCAAAATAAGCCATAATCCAACGTTTCATGCCAAGCAAAGCTTCTTCCTTGTCGTTGGCTTGCAATAAAATTTCTTTAACATCGGGGTTTTCGGCAAGTATTTGATTGAGAATTTTATGAGACTTTACATTTATTGCAATCTTGTCAATCTTCTTAAACTTTGCGCGTTTGTTCATTATATCTTTATACATCTTTCAAGCTTTCTAGGATCCTGATCCAATGCGAAATAGAGCATAAATTGTAAATTTAGCTACTTTGATTGATTTGAGCATGTGTTTTATTTTGCATCGAACCCACCAATGCAAAGGTACGAATTACCAAAAAATTTGGCAAGTTCACCCAAGCAGGGATTGAGCATGATTACGAAAAACAGCGCAATCCAAAGAAAGTAATTTAGATTGATTCTGATTAAGTTTAAATATTACCTTTGCAGCACAAAAATATTTCTTATAAATCATTCATTTTCAAAGTAATTTAAATCGAAATGTACAGTGGATTTTATAAAGTGCCAAAAGCTTGGAACGAGTCGGTAAAAACTTATGCTCCCGGTAGTCCGGAAAGGGCAGAAATTAAGGCCATGTTAGCTAAAATGCGTGCTGAAGTTAAAGATATACCAATGGTGATTGGTGGACAGCGAATAAGGTCAGAGAAAAAGATCAGCATTCATCCTCCCCATGATATTAAGCATTTATTGGGCCATTATTATGAGGGCGATGCTAGTCATGTTAATATGGCAATTGATGCAGCTCTGACAGCCAGGCCTTCGTGGCAGAGATTGGAATGGCAGGATCGGGCCTCCATATTTTTAAGGGCTGCAGATCTGGTATCGGGACCTTATCGTGCCAAGATCAATGCTGCAACCATGCTGGGTCAATCAAAAACCATACATCAGGCTGAAATTGATGCTGCTTGTGAGTTTGCTGATTTCTTGCGGTTTAATGTTCAGTTTATGGCTGAAATATACAGCCAGCAACCCATATCAGAACACGGAATTTGGAATCGTATAGAGTATCGACCCCTGGAAGGCTTCATCTATGCACTTACACCATTCAACTTCACTGCAATAGCCGGCAATTTGCCTTCGGCGCCGGCATTGATGGGTAATGTAGTTGTATGGAAACCTTCCAATACCCAGATTTATTCAGCCAGCGTGATCATGGAAATTTTTGAAGAAGCTGGTTTGCCTGATGGCGTGATCAACCTGATTTTTCCGCCGGGTCCGGTTGGTGGTAAGATCATGGCTGCACATCCAGATTTTGTGGGAGTCCACTTCACAGGTTCTACGACCGTATTCAGTAAAATTTGGAAAGCAATCGGAGATAATGTTAGCATACACAATACCTATCCCAAGATTGTTGGAGAAACCGGCGGAAAAGATTTTGTTGTAGCACATAAAACTTCAAATGTAAAAGCATTGTGTACCGCATTGGTCCGTGGTGCTTTTGAATACCAAGGCCAAAAGTGTTCAGCAGCTTCACGTGCATATGTCCCGGATGTGTTGTGGGATGAACTTAAGGCCATGTTGATATCAGCCATAAAAAGTATCAAAATGGGCCCCGTGGAGGATTTTAGCAATTTCATGGGTGCTGTGATTGACGAAGCTTCATTTGACAAACTGTCAACCTATATTGATAATGCCAAGAAAGATGCTGATGCAGAAGTGATTGTTGGTGGAGGTTATGATAAATCCAAAGGTTATTTTATTGAGCCTACGGTCATCCATACAACAAACCCGCATTATATTACTATGCACGAAGAATTGTTTGGGCCGGTACTCACAATTTATGTTTATGAAGCCGAGAAATGGGAAGAAACCCTGCATCTGGTTGACCAGACTTCCCCTTATGCCTTGACAGGGGCTGTTTTTGGCCGTGACCGTTTCGCGATAGAAAAAGCCAATGAAATACTGGTAAATGCAGCAGGTAATTATTATATCAATGATAAGCCTACCGGAGCTGTGGTGGGTCAGCAACCTTTTGGTGGTGCAAGAGCTTCTGGGACAAATGATAAGTCAGGCTCATACCTGAATCTTCTGCGTTGGGTTTCAGCCCGTGTTATCAAAGAGAACTTCAATCCGCCAACTGACTACAA
>CALAZZ010000167.1 GCA_937926515.1 uncultured Bacteroidales bacterium
ATTTGCTTCCCACACAGGACGAATTGGAACAATGGAAGCAAAACAACCCTATTGAAGAACAAAGCCCCCGGTTTTTGGGCGGCTTTTATGATGATGATGGCAATCAGGTGGACCCCGGACTGGTGAAGGTACCCGGTCTTTGCTTGTTGTGCCGCCTTTATCAAATAGATGATAACGAAGAAAACCTACTCTGTACCATGAACAGGTACGACCAACGCAATGAGGATCATTTTGAGTGTGGTGCTTTTATTTCAGTTAATTCTAGCGACAACGGTTAACGCCTCGCTTATGTCAGGAACTGCCTTCAATATTTCTTCGCTTGCCCGCACCACAGGTTGTGCTTGTTATAGAACAATTTGCAGGCATATGAATTTCGATTGTCCTTTACTTATTAATCCCGTTTGAAGCTGGTGACTGGAAGGAAATATATATTTTGCCTTTACAAAACGACAATAATTATGTATATTTGTCGAATATAAACGACAATATTATGGATATTTTGTATACTTTTCACGACAATATGCTGCGCCAGGCCAAGGGCAGCTTTTTCAGGTTCCTGTACGCAAAGGTAAACTGGAGCCAGCGGCTGATTGCCATCAAGGGCCCACGCGGGGCAGGCAAAACCACCATGATGCTTCAGCGTCTCAGGTTTGGCATCAAGGCAACAGCCACCGAGGCATTGTATCTTACAGCCGACCATCATTGGTTCTATACCAATACCCTGGCCGAAACTGCCGCAGATTTTGTAAAACATGGCGGCAAATGGCTGTTCGTTGACGAGGTGCACAAATACCCACATTGGTCTCGCGAGGTTAAAAACATCTATGATGCTTATCCTGAACTACATATAATATTGTCAGCTTCCTCAGCCCTCGATCTGTTCAAAGGTGAGGCCGACCTTTCGCGTCGCTTGATCGTTTATACCCTGCCAGGGCTATCCTTCCGTGAGTATCTGCAACTGCAAGGCATCATGCACACCGAAGCACGCAGTTTTGAAGATTTGGTAAACAACCCGCTTGACCTACAACAGGAAGTGGTGGCGCAGATCAGGCCATTGCCGCATTTCAAACACTACGTGCAATATGGCTACCTCCCCCTCTATGTAGCCGGAGCCGAGGCAGAGTATCTGATGAAGCTGCAGCAAGTGATTGGCACCATCATCGAAACAGACCTGGCCTGGGTGGCAGGCATCAATGCCGGCACGGCACATAAAATCAAAAAACTATTGGGTGTGATGGCAGCATCAGTACCGTTTAAACCAAACATCACCGAACTGGCGCGCAAAATTGACGCCAGCCGTGATTCGGTGTATGAGTGGATCAGCCTGATGGAGAAAGCACAGGTGCTAAACCTGCTGCGCAACGAAGGCAAATCTACAGCCCTATTGCAGAAACCCGAGAAAATATATCTCGAAAACACCAATTTTGCCTATGCGCTCGATCCCCGTCCGGATGTGGGTGGCTTGAGGGAAACCTTTCTGCTCAATCAACTTGTTAACAGCGGTTTGGAGGTGCATCATCCCAAAAAGCATGATTTCGAAACCCGGGGCTGGACGATAGAAGTTGGAGGCAAGTCAAAGTCAGTAACTGAACAAAACAAGCGCCTGGTCGTTGCCGCTGACGGGATTGAAACAGTGTACCGTAACAAACTGCCATTGTGGATGTTCGGTTTCTTATATTGAATTAAATAACAGCAAATTATATGCAAGTCACCGGCACACACTTCAATTATTTCCTTGTTTGCCACCGCAAACTGTGGTTTTTCGCAAACAACATCCAAATGGAACACACCTCCGATTTGGTTTACGAAGGCAAGCTCATCCACGAAAGCAGCTATCCCCAGAGGGCAACACGCTATGAAGAAGTGGAGGTAGACGGCATTAAAATTGACTATTTCGATGCCAGGAATAAGGTAATCCACGAAATCAAAAAATCCGACAAGCTCGACCAGGCCCATGAGTGGCAATTGAAATACTACATATATGTATTGAAAAACAATGGTATAGAAGGGGTAAGCGGCATACTGGAATACCCAAAACTGCGCAAGCGCGAAGAGGTGCTATTAAGTACAGTGGACGAACAACGCATCTTTGAAATGGTAGATGAAATAAAACAGCTCACAGGCCGCGACCAAGCCCCGCAATTGCAAAAGAAAACAATATGCCGCAAGTGCTCCTATTATGATCTGTGCTATGCCGGCGAAGCAGAAAGTTAAGGCAGTGAAACGCAGCCGGTAAAACAAAAAAAACAATGAAGAAAACCTATTACCTGTTCAATCCCGGGCGTATGTCACGCACCGACAACACGCTCAAGTTTACGCCTATTGACGAAAACGGACAGGAAGGCAAACCACGTTTTCTGCCAGTGGAAGCCGTTGAAGAACTCTATGTATTTGGTGCCCTTGATGCCAACAGCAGTTTATACAATTTTCTGGGCAAAAACCAGGTGTCGGTGCATTTCTTCGATTATTACGAAAACTATACCGGCTCGTTCATGCCCCGCGACCAGCTTTTATCGGGCAAATTGCTGGTGATGCAGGTGCAGCACCACACTTCGAAGGCTAAGCGCATCGAACTGGCGCGGGCTTTGGTGGCCGGAGGGGCTTTCAATATGCTGAAAAACCTGCGCTATTACCAGAATCGTGGCCGCGAAACAACTTCGTTTATAGAGGTAATAGAGCGTTTTAGTCACAAAATTGATGAAACAAAAGATGTGGAAGCACTGATGGGCTTAGAGGGCAATATTCGCATGACCTATTACGAGGCTTTTAGTGTTATTATCAAAGATTTCGAAATGGGAACCCGCAGCAAACAGCCCCCTGCCAACGAGGTAAATGCGCTGATCTCTTTTGGCAATATGATGTGTTATTCACAATGCCTGCGCGCCATACACCAAACCCAGCTCAACCCAACCATCAGCTACCTACATGCCCCCGGTGAGCGGCGTTACAGCCTGGCACTAGATTTGGCCGAAATATTCAAACCGGTTTTGGTGGACCGGCTCATTTTTAGCATGCTGAACAGGAGAGAATTAAAAAGCAATGATTTTGATCACAAATTGAACCGGGTTCTTTTGAAGGAAAACGGAAAGAAAGCATTTGTAACCGGATTTGAGAACAGGCTGTCAGAAACCATCCAACACCGCAAGCTTAGGCGCAGTGTGAGCTATAAATACCTCATCAGGCTGGAATGTTACAAACTAATCAAGCATTTGATGGGGATAGAGGATTATAAACCGTTTAAAATGTGGTGGTAAGCCCGGATGACTGCAGGCATTTCAAACTGTTGGTCATGTGATGAGATGCTTTACATATAAAAACAGATACTAAGAGATGTACATTATTTTGGTATATGATATTGGCGAAAAGCGTGTTGGCAAGATGCTGAAACTATGCCGGCAGTATTTAAACTGGATCCAGAATTCGGTATTTGAAGGCGAGATCAGCGAGGTAAAGCTCAAGGAGTTGGTCATACGCGCAAAAGGCATTATGAATCTTGAGCAGGACAGTTTGATTATGTTTAAGACGCGGCAGGAGAAATGGCTTGAAAAGCAGATTGTTGGGGTTGAGCGCAGCGGGTTGGAGCACATATTGTAAGTTGTCGGCAACACAAAATCGTTGTAAGTGTGTGCTGGTTATAACAGGGAATTTATTTCAAATGTTCTTTGACATTTTGAATATCAAACAGATAAACTTAGTCGTCAATCCCCTGGTTAAAAATTATTACCGGGGGTTGACGATTTTTGCCGATATTTTTTGTACTTTCGTTCTTGTTAATTTGCTGATTAGCAGAATTCTTTTTATTTGAATGACACGGCTATCAATCGCACCATCATGGAATTGAAAC
>CALAZZ010000168.1 GCA_937926515.1 uncultured Bacteroidales bacterium
GCTAATTTCGATTATTTTCATTAATCTTACTTTTTCTCCAAACATTTTAGAAGAATCCTGCACAGGTCTGTAAAGCTGATTTTTAATTGAAAATATCTTTCCCGCGTTTCTTGCTATACGTTTATCATTAAGTACAATAGGACTTTTATTATGTTCGATGTAAGGCCCTATAAGATTATCTGAAAAAAATAAGAGAGAATTATCTCCTATTGACGTAAACAAATAATAGGTTGATTCTTTATAGATAAGAACCGGATCACAAAATGGTCCATTAAGCAATATGCTATAGGAAAACCAAGTAAAGGGGAAATCTACTGCTTTAAAAAGCCTTACATTATTTGCTTTTTTCGAATGAACTGTCATGTAGTAGTCTTTCCCATGTTTAAATACGATTGGAAATGAAACTGAAGCCATATCTTCCAATACTTTGCCCATTAGCTTAAAATTCATACCATCGTTACTGTTTGCAACATTTATTATACCCTTTTCGTGACCTGTGGAATCTATAACCATTACTTCATAAAAAAGATAAAAGATTCCATTTTCACAGAAAACAAATGGGTCGGCAACGAATAACACATCAAATTCATTTAAATCATCTCTTGTGATTATTGGATTTGATGTTATTTTGCTTATCACAAATCGTTCATTCGAGCTATAAACACCTATTGACCAGTCAGACAGGCGAACAGGATACTTATCTAATATTCTAATTTTTCCCTCATCAATATCAATACGTTCTATCAACTGTTTCTTTATCTCTTGTATATAAAAGCTCATTATTATGATAAAGTCGAAATCATAATTATCTAAAAGAAAAGGGTTTAATATCTCATAACCAAAAAGATAAGAGCCATGCTTTGACTTGTCCCAGTCACTTAGGCCAATTATTTCATATTCGTTGGAATAGTTTTCAAAAAAGAATTTACAAGTTGAACCTATTCCGAAAATTATCACTCTTGGTTTCATAGTATTTTGAGTCATCTTTTAAGCTATTTAAACCCAGAACTTTTCGAGAGGAATTTCAATTTCAATATCAGGAGTGAGATCTTTAACTTTCTCAAATATCTCGTTGGCAAATATCAAATCGTGTAAACCTATTCCGATATTATAAGAAATGATTTTTTCTTTATCATTTGCACGTCCCTTAATTTTTCCAGATAATACATCTGAAAACTCTGCATAATACTTAAACCTGCTAAAGTGCTTAAAATCATTGATATGCCCAGTATCATCGGCAAAAATCTTATCAAAAAACAAATCACAATTTTGAAAACCAAGCGTATGTACTGGTACGAGCAAAACTCCGGGATCAAACCAACTAACATCTGCTAAGTTTTCATCAGCCTTCGTTATACAAGAGACAACGATATCAGCCTGTTTGATTAAATTTTCAACATCATCAACAACTGTGAAAACTACGTTATTATATTCAGAAAATCTTTCTATAAACAAGTTTTCCTGCCCTTTATATTTTAAAAGCTTGATGTTAAATTGCTGTTCGGGAAGAGAATCAAGAAGACATAATAATGTTGCACGTGCAGAATTCCCCAAGCCAAGGATGGATAAATTATTTTCATACTTGTTTTTTTTCAAGGTTATTATTGTCAGTGCTGCAACAGCTCCCGTTCTCATAGAACTGATCCACGTGCAATCCAGTAAAGCAATAAGTTCTCTTTGTTCGGAATCAACCAGTAGCAAATAGCTTCTTGATGCTGGTGTCATTAAAGGATATCTCATTGCCAATTTCATAGCATACCTTCCCAACTCAGGAGAGAGACTGGGCATTGTTGCCAGCCTGATATTCCCCTCTAACCTGATGTTAATTTTGGTTGGAAGTTTGGCCTTCCTCTTTGAAAGAAATGATTCTTTGACGAGTTGGACACATTGTATAGGAGTTAAGCCTTTTTGAGAAATTAGGTTATGGTTTATGATTTTCATATTTCCTTACTTGTAATTATTAAGCTACCGAAATATAAAAGATTGAGTCTATTGTTTAAAAAAATCCCCAATCTTTTCAAGAGCTTTGCATAGAAAATTGTTATCATGAGTGTCACGAACAGCCAGTCTTATATAGTTTCTTCCATTAAAGCCTACTTTTGGGGAACAATCCTTAATGAAAATGTTGTATTTGATCAGCAGCATTTTCATTAAATCATAGGAAGAGAGATTGCTATTAATAATTTCACACAAAAAAAAGTTTGCCTGAGAAGGAATAATCCTCAACCATTTAATTTTAGATAATTCCGCGAAAAATCTTTCCCTTTCACATACAAAGCTACGGCAAGCAATTTTGTAATCGTCCTCGTACTTGTTAAATATTTGCATATAGAACTCTGCAAATGAGTTAATGTTCCAGATAGCTACATCTTTACGCAAGTATGAAATCAGCTGCTCATCAGAAGTAAACAAGGCCCCTAATCTTAAACCAGGAACTCCATAGGATTTTGAAATGCTTTTTATAACAATCAAATTAGGGAAATCATTGAGGGTTTCGTTATCTAACAAAGAATTGTTCTCATAATCATCAGAAAAATCAACAAATGATTCATCAACAATTATTTTCATTTTCTGGTCGATGGCCCATTTGCACAATCCAAGCACATGATCTTTTTGTATGAAATTACCCGAAGGGTTATCCGGATTAATCAGTAGCAAAGTGTTTATATTCTTATTGTTAAAAAAAGAAATCAAGTCGTCAGAGCTATATGTAAAAGAATCGTTTTTGGAGTTGTAAACTTCAGTTTGCTCTGTATTCAGTCTGTTAATGTATTCATCAAAGGTTGGTTGAACAATGCCAATTTTCCCAATATCTTTTTTCATCAAAGACTTTATTAGTTCAGATGCACCGTTACCAACACAAGTATAATTTGGATTAACATTAAAGTATTTACCAGCAAGCAGGCTATTTATGCGTAACCCTGATGGATATTCAGATAGCAGTTTGTCAAAGTTAGCAACAATCTCCTCTTTCAACTTCTTTGGAGGAAAATAAGGATTGACTAAATAGCAAAAGTCTATAAGTTTTGGGAATCTCCAATAGCCTCCGTATCTTTTCTGGAATAGTGGCAACTGATTCTCTTCGTTTGAAAAAAGCGCTTCAGCAATATCCAGGTCTTGGATATCATCAATCTCATACCATTTTTCATTATTCAAGGTTAACGCCTTTAGCTGGACATTCTCCAGTGAGTTTATTACACGTAAAACCTGTTCATAATATTCATTATGCCCTATGGCTTTACAATAAGCCTCTAAAAAGGGTATATAGTGACTGTTTGAAAAAGTTTTGCTAAACTTGTAAAGATTTACCGTTTTATGATATGAATCTATATTTTTAAATGAAAAGTTTTTTTTTGAAATAAAATTAATGATATCGTAATTATTGTTTATTTGAACCATCGTGCCATCCATCCATGTTTCATATTTTGCAACCAGAGCCACATTAGAATAAGGATTGTTAATCAACCGATCAAGAATGCTGTCCTCAAAAATCAGATCTGACTCAAAGAGTATAGTGTCATCTTCTGCGAGGAATTCTTTTACTAGAAAAAGTGAATAAATATTGTTTGTTCTATCATAAATCGGATTTGAAACATAAACGATGGGAGTTTTGACAGTTAGTCCTGCTATATGAGTTTTTAAGCTATCTTCCTTATAACCGGTTACAATGATTACTCTATCGAAATTACGTTTGTCGATTTGGCCTAGCATTCTACTGATTAAAGTAACTCCATTTACCTTAATCATGCATTTGGTGTTTTCTTTCGTTAAATCACCAAGGCGTTTGCCCATGCCGGCTGCTAAAATTATTGCTTGCATTTGTATTTCTTAGGTTTTAATTGCTTTTCAAATATTGATGCCACTATCGCCTCCATATCATACTTCGGCTTCCAGTTGGTGTTAGTGTAAAAAAGTGAAGAGTCTATATCGGCATAAAGCATTTCATCTGTTTTCTCGATATTTATCTTTACTTCAGGATAATTAAACTTTCGGGCCACATTTGCCACTACCTCAGCAATTTCTATTATGGAATAGCTTCTATAATATCCCAGGTTAAAAACAGATTTCCAGGTTTTTGATTTTTTTTGAAGTAATGCAGCAATTCCACTGGCTGCATCCCTAACGTCAAGGTATGCGAATTGCTGATTGCCTCCTTTTATTTTAATGGTTTCTCCTTTTAAAGCCTGCTGGACAAACCTGTTGACAATACGTACATCCAGCTCTGGCCCAACAAGACCCGCAAGCCTTAAGTTAGTATAGAAGAAATTTGACTCTGCTTTAGCCAGTGTTTGAACTAATAACTCACTGCTAAACTTTGCCATAGCGTATAAACTATCTGGATTAACCGGTGTCACTTCACTCCAAGGTGTATTTGGGTTCTGCCCGTAAACGCTCCTGGATGAAATATTGATGAATGAGGAAATTTCATATTCCGCAGCAGTTCCAAGTATTTGTTTTGTGAACTCCAGGCTTTTTGCAAGAGCAAACCCTTCAAAGCTTCTTGAAAACGCACAATGAATGACAATATCTACCTGATCAAAAGGTATATTTTTATTTTCAAAATCAGCGATATCATAAAATCCAAGTTGTTCGGCTTGATCAAATCGCTTTGTTAAAGTTGCTTTGTCAAGATCAAATGCCATAATTTGAAAGAGGTTTTCTTGTATAAGTGCTTCAATCAGATAGCTGCCAAGGAAACCACCGGCGCCTGTTACAAGTACTGTACGGATTTTAGCAATATGTTTATTCATAATACAACTCTTGTGTGTCGAAAACCGGAAGAAGCATACTTTCTTCTTCTTCAGAAAATACATTTATTGTGTTATGCACCTTGTCCATGAGACCTGCAAGTTCTCTTTTTGTGTTTGCAAATGCAAAAACCCGAATGATCACCTGGGCGAGGGTTCCCAGTGCTTTATCGGGGATTTCGTCGCCCTCAGCATAAGAGCAGAAAACATCCAGCACTCCAGGGATTTTTTTCGTCTCTTCTATCCCTTGCATTTTGCCCACCTTTCCAGGCCTGGCCAATAGTGTAATGTTACAATAGGGTTTGTTAAAATTTGGATTAGTCAGTTTTCCAAGATCCACGCGGCTCATTTTTCCAGTTAAGGCAAAATGAATCATCATATCCATGGGGTCAAAGCCACATGCATGTGAAATCAGTTTATACTCAAGAGATCCTGTCAGGCGGTATCCCATTTCATAAAAAATACATTTTCCATTTTCAACAAACGATTGTATAAACACCATCCCATTTTTCATTCCAATGGCCTTAAACATATCAACCACCCTTTGGTGGATTGAGTTTTGATATTCCTTAAGATAAAGAGAGGGAAAAGAATAGGCAACCGGTAGTGGAATAATACCATCCTGAAAATGTTTAACATGCCGATCGCCCATGGCTGTTAAAAATATTTCACCATCCTGCATTAGGTAAAAGATAGTTACTTCCTTTGCTATCATGTAGCGTTCAATCAGCACATGCTTACTGGTAGAAAAAGCCAAAGCTTTTTCATAATTTGCAATCAATTCCTCTGGCGACCTGCAAATAAAAATTCCTCTCCCTCCGCTATTGTCCGTCGGCTTTAAAAGCACAGGATATGAATAATCTTCTATTTTACTTTTGGTCAGTGGCAACTTAAACGTGTATTCATCAACAACAGGGATATCAAACTGATGGCATAGTTCCTTGAACCTGGCTTTATTGGTGAGCATATCAATCTGCTCCTTTGTCGCATAGCATGGTTTGCCGGTTAATTCACACACTTGCTGATAGTAAGGTAGCAGCAGATCAACAAATCCTGTAATAAGCCCGTCAATTTTTTCTTTTTCTATCAAAGCTGCGAGAGCTTTCACATCGGTTGTGCTGACCATAAAGCTTTTATCCGCGATTTTTTTTGCGGGTGAATCAGGTAAATAGTCTGTAACATATACCTTCAACCCCATTTGTTTGCTATGTTTGACAACCTCTATTGATGGGGCAATTCCTCCAAGAATTAAAAGTTTTTTTCCGTTAAGATTTGACATGCTTATAAGCCCGGACTTTTTCAATGATTCTATTCATTTCATTTCTATTATACCGCTGATCTATTGGCAAGTTTACAACATTTTCTGCAAACACATATTCAAGATCACTTTTTTTTGTCCAACTAAACACATTAGGCCAGTAGGAAGCTGTAAATATTCTGTTTGCAATTAAATGATCCTTTAAGTCTAATCCACTGTCACAAAGGAAAGGATATACTAAAGGCACGGCATCCGGTTTAGGATTTAGTTTTAGTTTATTGAATTGCTCTAGCTCTTTGTGTAATAATCTGAAGTTTGTTATTCTATTTTCTGCTATTGAATTATAATCAACACCCTGAAGCATTCTTTGTGTTAGTTTTGACATTCTTTTTATTGCTTGCCCACTTAATGAACCGTCATTTTCCTTAAAATTCCAATAAAATGCTTCAGCTGAAACATCAATACGCCCCAGCAAATGCCTGAAACGATTGAACGATTCGTCTTGTTCCAGCTCCAACTCGTTTATTTTATCTGTGTATAGGTAGGCACCATCGGGGACACCGAAAAACTTACGCGCGGAGTAAAAAGTGTCAACACCAGGTAAGGGCATTTCAAAAAACGCCTGTGAATTATCAATAATAAGGTTCTTACATAGCTTTGCAACAGTTGAAACTTGTTTGTCACATACTCCAAAATAGTTTGTGTAAACAAAAACTTCCTGTAATTGAATGGAGGAAAAATCGAAAATGGGTTTGAATGATTCATCTATATGGTAAAACTCATATTCAAGAGTAAGCTTATTGATTGGCTCAAGCATTGAATCACAGGTGTAGTATGGCAAATAGATTTTCTTATAGCCTTTTGCCCTTAGTATATATTCAAACGCATTGCGCCCAGTGTTCAGTCGGATTACATTATCATTATGATATTCTGTTCTTTTAGGCAGTTCCAATTCAAAATAACCTCCGATTTCCATAGTCTTCTATACTTTAGATGGACTGTACACTGTCCAGTTATTATTATCCAGGTATAGTTTAAAGATGTTGAGATGTTCCTGCTCCCTGAGTTTGAAGATAGCTACTCCAATCACATCTCCCGAATCTTTATAACGTTTTATTATTTGGCCTGGTCTATAATAAATGTGCTTCTCTTCAATGCATGAATGAAGCTTATCAGGTATATCTATACCAACAAACAAGCCGTCATTCTCAGCATGCAAAATAACCTGGGTGTAATGTTCCAAAATAATTTTTGTATTTAAAGGTATGATTTTTTCATTTATTAATGCATCAATATTCGCCTTCACTAGATCAAATCCTGTTGCATGCTTCATAAGCTGAGGCATAAAGTTCCCTCCGTTGCGTGCACCTATTTCAAGAATATACAAATGATCATGCTTGTCGCGGATAATCTCAATGTTAAGACCACCAGTGTTGAAACCAACTTTTTCAATTGCTGATTTTACGAGTTGATGGGCTTCATTCATGATATCTTTATGGCAGATGCTTGGCACGATAGTGGAGTAAGGTATAAGATTATTAGAGGGACTAAATACCTGGTCGCCTAATAGTATAAAAACAATTTCACCATTAAGCACAAATCCCTCCCCATGAATTTGAGGTCCTTTTCGCTCAATGAATTCTTCAACAATTACATGTTTCGATCTAGAATACTTCATTGCCAGGGGAAAGTTTTTTTTAAGGTCTTCTATATTATTCACTAAACTAATCCCCTTACTACCACTCGAATCTACTGGTTTCAGTATGGCTTTACCTCCAGGATACTTGGTTGTTAAATCTTCTAATACCTCAGAGCCAAAATACCAAGGGGTCTTAAAACCGTTCTCTTTTAAGAAAGTTCTAAACAATAATTTGTCGGATAATGTCATTACGGCCTTGTATGAGCTGCCAACCAACCTCATTTTCTCCGACACATAGGCTGCTGTTGGTGCTGCAGGATCAGATGCGTAAGCAGATATGGCATCAATTTTAATTTTTTTTGAAAGCTCAAGTATCCTTTCCTTATCAACTGTACTTATATTGTAATACTCGTCCGATATTTTATGTCCCGGATTAGATGGGAGATAATCTGCCGTGATTACTTTTAATCCAATTGATTTGGCATATTTTATTGCAGGAAGTTGTGAATGTGCACCCCCAAGAAATAATATCTTCTTTCTCTTCATCTTACAAATTCATCGTATTGCATATTCTGTTAATTTCATTGTGCTTCAAATCCGGATACAGCGGCAAACATATCACTTTTTTTGTTCAGCGTTTTGTGTTCTTCACTTCGACTCATTTCGACTTCGCTCAATGCGAGTCGCTCGGTGTGAATGTTCTTTGTTTGGGCCTGCGGCGGTTCGTTGTTTTTTGTTTTGTGTTTTGTGTTTTTTGTTTTGTGTTCTGTGTTTTGTGTTTTGTGTTTTTTGTTTTTTGTTCGTTGTTTACCCTGTGAAATGCGAGGCACGAGCTATTTAACGGGGTTTTTTGTTATTTATCTTTATATGTTATGATTGGCAGGATGTAGTCGAGGCATTTTGTTATGCAGTCCTTCACCGTCATGGTATCTGTATTTAATATAATATCAGGGTTTTCGGGGGGTTCAAAGGGGCTGCTGATGCCGGTGAAATCACTGATGAGTCCCTTGCGTGCTTTCTGGTAAAGGCCTTTAACGTCGCGCTGCTCGCATACTTCCACAGGTGAATCAACAAACACTTCGATCATGTTGTGCCGTCCGATGATGTGATAGGCCACCTCGCGTATCTTTTTGGTGGGGCTGATAAAGCTGTTGATGCAAATGACCCCGCAATTGAGGAAGAGCCTGGATACCTCAGCAATGCGCCGGATGTTTTCGAAACGGTCATCCTGACTAAAAGATAAGTTGTTGTTGATGCCTGACCGGACGTTGTCGCCATCAAGCACCTGTGTGAAGAACCCGCGCTTGCCGAGTTCATGTTCCAATTGCATTGCTATGGTGGTTTTTCCGGCACCGCTAAGGCCTGTCATCCAAATGACGCGGGCATTTTGCTTTAAAAAACGTTCTTTTTCTTCGCGCGAGCGTATCTCACTGAATACAGGGTGTATGTTTTCCTTGTTTGTTGTCACTGTTCTGAATTTAATTTAATTTCAATGCCTACATAGTGTTGATTGTTATTTTTGCCACTAAAACACGAAAGCACGAAAGGTTTTATAGCGAACTGAATATTTTAGGTTTATGCGTACTGCCTTTAGTGAGCTTTAGTGTTTTGGTGCTTTTGTGGCTTCCCATGAGTTTATTATTGCCACTAAAACACGAAAGCACGAAAGGTTTTATAGCGAACTGAATATTTTAGGTTTATGCGTACTGCCTTTAGTGAGCTTTAGTGTTTTGGTGCTTTTGTGGCTTCCCATGAGTTTTTATAGCCACTAAAACACGAAAGCACGAAAGGTTTTATAGCGAACTGAATGTCTAAGGTTTCTGTGTACTCCCTTTAGTGTTTTGGTGCTTTTGTGGCTTCCTAAGAGTTTTATTAGCCACTAAAACACGAAAGCACGAAAGGTATTTATAATGAGCTGAATGCATAAGGTTTCTGTGTACTCCCTTTAGTGAGCTTTAGTGTTTTGGTGCTTTTGTGGCTTCCTATGAGTTTTATTTGCCACTAAAACACGAAGGCACGAAAGGTTTTATTGTGAACTGAATATTTTAGGTTTCTGTGTACTGCCTTTAGTGAGCTTTAGTGTTTTGGTGCTTTTGTGGCTTTCTATGAGTTTTTTTGCCACTAAAACACGAAGGCACTAACTGGCAAGTATGATTGCTTATAACACAAAACGTTTAATTCCACTTCCTATATTTACAACGTTAAAGTTAATTAGGTAACCAAGCCTTTTATTTGTTAATTTGAGATGACTCAATACTTGAGCTTCCCATACTGGGTTTACCAAATCTACAGCTTTAATTTCGCAAATGATGCTCTCTTCAACCAGAACATCTAATCTCAGTCCTTCGTCGAAGACTAAACCATCATAGACTATTGGAATATCTAGCTGTCGTTTAAATTTTAAACCTCTTTTATTCAATTCGTAGCATAAACAAACCTCATAAACTTTTTCCAACAGCCCCGGTCCAAGTGATTTATGAACATGATAGGCAGCATCGACTATCTTCTTTCCAATTTCTTCAAGTTCTATTGGTATTGGATCATATTCCATTTTAAATGATTTTGTGTTGCAGTTTTTTTTTGGCTTACTTCTCTTTTACCTAAATATCAATTTTAGAATAATTATTTTGGCGTGATCACCTTAACAATTGCATGCAATTGATCTGTTGTTAGTTCAGGAAACAGTGGCAAACAGATTACCCTTTCCGTAATCATTTCTGCTATCGGAAGTTTCCCGGGCAAAGCCGATTCCAGCTCGCGATAGGTTGGGAACTGGTTTATTCTTTTTGTATTTTTTTTGAATCATTTCTCAATAATTTTCCAGTGGCCGCCTTTTGCGGGGCCGATGCGTTTCAGGATGCCCATCTCTTTTAATTTGGCCATATTTTCCTGTACCTTGCGCTGCGAAATACCAATAGATTTGCCAATTTCGTAAGCAGTAATATAATTGTCCTCTCTGACTAATTCAATGATCTGCTTTTGGTTTTCTGAAAGGTTTTCTACGACCTTTTCTACGACC
>CALAZZ010000169.1 GCA_937926515.1 uncultured Bacteroidales bacterium
GGGAAAAACTTGATATGGTTGAGCAATTTAAGAATGCATTTTCACTATAGAAAAGTAGTGATACATAATCCCCTCAAAAAAAAACAGCTTTTTAAAAGCTGTTTTTTTGATTTATAAGCATTTAGCGCTGGATCACAAGTTTTCGTGTTGAAGTTGTTTTACCGTCTATGACCAGCGAATAAAAGTACAAGCCCTCTCCTAAATCCTGAACCGGAATGGTCACGTTTGTCATATTTGGATTTATTGGAAAATCAAGCACCTGCTTCCCAAGCATATTGTATACCTGCAAATTGGCAGTCGTGATCTCACTCGGAAAATCATAGTCAAAGCTTACCTGGTTGCGGGCCGGATTGGGATAGGCATTGCCGAAAGCTATTCTTTTCTGTAAATCATCAACTGAAGCAGGGCTTATCACGTAATATACGATCATTGACACATGATCATCTTCATTATCAGCATTAAAAAATGTATACTTAATGATTGAAGTGCCGTTTTTTGAATTTGGCTGATAATGCCCTGCAAATACCCAGTCTTCAGTAGTAGCACCGGCTTCAATTGCAATAGGATCAGGTGAAACATCCGTATCAGGGGCAAAACACAAACCCCAACAAAGCATATTGGTTGTTCCTTCAACAATGTCGATCTCTGTACGCATGGCCTTAACCTGAAGTGTGCGGTCAGTGTTATTGGTCACCATTGCATGTGATACTACTTCATAAAAAATATCTTCGGTCAGCTCACCATAAACGTAGATGGTGTCCTCATGTTGAATGCTTTCGCCTTCCCAAGATAAACTAAGGCTTTGAGCAATGGCGAAACCACCAATAATAAATGCTGTTATCAGTAAAAGTATTCTTTTTTTCATAATTATTGTGATGTTTATTCCAGCTAATTACTACAAAAACCGTGCAAGTTTTCTTATTAAAAATAAATCAAAATTTCTTATATCGAATTATCTGTATTTAAAAATTATTCTGTTATTTAGTAGTGCAAATAAAGAAAAATTATTTCACATTTAAAATTTTATCATCATGAAAGTAAAATTTACCTTGTTTCTATTCTTTTCACTTTTGACAATGCCCTTAATTTATGGACAAAATCCAAGGCTGGTACTGGCTGAAGGATTCAGCAGCGCTACCTGTGGACCATGTGCAGCACAAAATCCTGCATGGAATGCATTGCTACATGCCAACGAGGACATTGTGACCTCCATCAAATATCAGATGAACTGGCCGGCTCCCGGAAATGACCCAATGCATCATCATAACCCATTGGATAATACTGCGCGCCGAAATTATTATAGCGTGAATGCTGTACCAAATGTTGTCGTAAATGGTAACCACTTTCAGGGAGCTCCAGCACAGGTGAGCCAAGCTATGTTGCAATCTGTTGCCAACAATAGCTCTCCATTCCAGATACAATTGCAACACCAGCTCAATGAAACTCAGGACACCATTTTTGTTACCATGCTGATTAAAGCTGATGCAGTTGTAAGTGGAAATTTGGTAGCACATATTGCAGTAATTGAGAAACATATTCATTTTACAACACCACCGGGCACCAATGGTGAACGTGATTTTTATAATGTTATTAAAGCCCTGCTCCCGGTTCGTACAGGTACATCATTGCCCGATTTCCAACCTGGCGAATACGTGATCATAGAAGCCGCCTGGGAATTACAAAATGTATATGAAATTGAACAACTTGCGGCAGTAGGTTTTGTGCAGGATAACGACGATAAGCATGTTCACCAGGCTGCAAACAGCAGCACTGATCCAATCATTCCACATTATGAAAATGATGCCGCTGTTAATAATATACTTGACTTCACTAAAACAAACTGTAGTGGTGTAGTCAGCGCCCAGGTGACCATAGCCAATCATGGGAGTGAGCCGCTTACATCCGCACAGATTGTTGCCAGTATCAACAGCAATGAGGTCTATAATGAATTGTGGTCTGGCAACCTCAGTTTTCTGGAAAAAGCTACAATCTCCCTTGATGACCTGCCATTTGGTATCATTGCAGAAAATGAACTGAAGATAGAAATAACATCAACCAATGGCAATAATGATGACTATCCCTTGAACACCACAAAATCTGTTTATTTTGACGGAGCACCAAATGTAGAAGGTAATCTGAGTTTGTTCCTGCTGCTGGACAATAAACCGCACGAGACCTCATGGGAACTGCTTAACTCCGTAGGCGAGGTCGTCCAATCAGGAGGGTCATATACATCACCTGGACAAAACATTATTCCTTTAAGTATTTCTGATATTGATTGCTACACCTTTATTATATATGATGAAGGTGGTGATGGAATTTGCTGCAGCCATGGTACAGGATATTATGGCATTTTAAATCAAGGAGGGCAACCAATCATTACAGGTAGTAATTTTGGTCATATGGAAATTCATGAGTTTGGTTATGGGTTGGTTGAACTTGAGGAAATCATGGCTGAATTTGATGTGAACATTAACCCTAATCCAGCAAGCAAAGAAGCTGCAGTAATTATTACGCTTGAAAAAGCCGCTAATGTAGAGGTCGCTTTGTACGATATGAGTGGACGTGAACTTAATGCTGTTAATTATGGTCATATACAGTCCGGTAATTACCAATTAACTGAATGGTTTATTGAAGTACCACAAGGGATTTACCTCGTAAAAATTATTGCAGACAATAAGCTTTATACCAGAAAACTGGTCGTACGTTAAAAGAATGAATTGAAACCTATCCAATAAATGGAGATGATCACTTGGTCGTCTCCATTTTATATTTCTGAAGAGTGAGGAATGATATCAGCTATTGCGGCAGGCTCTGTGGCTTCATAAAGATCAGTAATTCTTACATCCACAAACTGATTCTTGGATAATACTTTTGAGTTTACTCGTAACGGAAAATAATGCTCCCCATATCCTTTTACAATACCATCATGACCAATGCGCTCAGTCAGAAGGCGCTGGTTCTTTCCAATCATTTTACTGATATAATTACGCTTCCCGGTTTCAGAAATGCTTCGGATAACAGCACTCCTTTGGTTTTTAAGCTTTTCAGTTATTTGGCCATCCATACGTTCGGCACGTGTGCCTGTCCTAATTGAATATTTAAAGGTGTGTATATGACTGAATGTTATGTCCTTGGCAAGTGATACGGTTTGTTCGAAATCAGAATCAGTTTCACCGGGGAAACCAACAATTATATCTGTAGTCAGATTAAAATCAGGATACATTAGCCTTAATTTCTCAGCCATTCCACGAAATTGTTTTGCTGTATACATCCTGCGCATCCTGAGCAAAACAGATTCGGAGCCACTTTGCAGGCAAAGATGAAGATGTGGTGTAAGCTTAGGGTGTGCAAACAGCTCAAAAAATCGATCAGAGAAGCCATCTGGTTCGATCGAGGAAATTCGCACCCTGAAATCACCTGGAAGGTTGATAATACGCTCGACCAATTGTTCGAAATTGGTTTGGCCATCATGATAACGTCCAATATTCACTCCTGTGAGCACCACTTCTTTGAATCCATAATCCAGGACTGCCTGAATGTTTGTGATAATTTCTTTCAGAGGCCTGCTGCTGGCACGGCCACGCACTTTTGGAATGATGCAGAATGTGCAGAAGTTATCACATCCATCCTGGATCTTGATCATACTACGCGTATGAAATGTTTCGTATGCCGCCTCATAACTGAACAGATCTTTATCGAATCCTTCAGGATCAGCTACATCACCACGAAAATGCGACTCTACCAGGCTAAAAATAGATGATTTACGTTCGTTGTCGACCAAGTAATTGATATGATCTGCATGAAGAAGTGAATCCTTATAATTATTAGCCATGCATCCGGTTACAACCACAAGTGCATCCTTATTTTTTCGATGCGCCTGATTGATAGTTTGCCTTGATTTTTGATCACTTTGGTTGGTTACAGTACATGTGTTGACCACATAAATGTCAGCGCTATCATTGAAATCAACAATCTGATAACTTCCTTTATGAAAACGAGAAGCCAAGGCATCAGTTTCGTACTGATTCAGACGACAACCCAGGGTTCGAAAAGCAATCTTCTTCATGAAATTCTCAGGCTGTTTGAGGTTGTGATATTTCAACAAGCTCACCTTCAAGTGATAAGGGCGCAGCACTTGTGATGTTCAGAGTGACAAACCTTCCAATTAGGTGTTCATCATCTGATAAAAATCTTACAACGATCTTTCCTTCAGTCAAAGCAGAAAGAAATCCCTCCTTTCGATCATGGCCACGAACCAGGACCTTAATTGTACGTCCAATAAGGTTTTTATTATATTCCAACGAATGCCTGGTCAGTTCATGAGTGAGTATGTGGTACCTTTCCTTTTTCACAAGTTGGGGTATATCATCATCCCAACGTGAACTGGCAGCACCTGGGCGTACGCTGTACTGTGCAATATAGGCCATATTGTATTTAAACTCTTCCATGGCCATTCGTGTGTTCTCAAACTGTTCATCAGTTTCACCCGTAAAGCCTACAATGATATCGGTAAATAATGTTGCTTCAGGTATCAATCTTCTTATTGTATGAACGATATGCCTATACTTTTCCATGCCATGCTTACGGTTCATACGCAATAGTACCCGGTCATCCCCTGATTGTATTGGCAAATGAATCTGTTTGGCCAAACAGGCATACCGTGAAATAACTTCAATAACTTCATCAGTCATATCGCGCGGATGCGGAGAGGTAAAGTAGACCCAAAATTCATGTGGTGATTGATTCCCATATTCACCTATTCGGCGGAGCAAGTCAGAAAAACTAATCTCATCACCTTTCTTATCAAGGCCGTATGAATTTACATTTTGACCTAAAAGGGTAATGGACTTAAAACCTTTGTTTACCAACATTTTCATTTCAGACAATATCTCTGATGAGGGCCTTGAAACTTCCCGTCCACGGGTATAGGGTACTGCACAAAAGGTACAGAATTTGTCGCATCCATTTTGTATAGGTATATAAGCCTCAAATTCTGAGGTATAAGTAGGTTCTACCTTCCAGAAATGGTCAATATCCTGAGCAGGATTAAAATAGACCTCACTGTGTTTATTGGATCTGTTATTGAACGTTTGAAGCACACTATTATGCTCGTAAGTAGGTTTGTCTGCTTGCAAACCGGAATGACTATTATCCAGTTGTTTCAGTCCGGCAGGAGTGACAATACCATATTGGGTAATCATATCAGGCAATGCCGGCAATTCACTCATAGGAAAAACCAGATCAAAAAGCTTTAAAAATCGTTCCCTGTCAGCAGGCAAGATGCAGCCCGAAACAAAGGTAATCAAGCTCTTGCTGTTCTTCATTTTGTTCCATTTGGCGATACGGGTATAAACCTTATCAATAGCTTTTTGACGCACAGAGCAAGCTATTACGCCCAGCACCTGGGCTTCATCTTCATTATCAGTTGCTGAAAAACCCATATCCTGCAATACAGTCCTGACTCGTTCAGTATCGGACTGATTCATCTGACAACCAAGTGATAGAATATGATATTTCATTTTATTATCTTCCTAATATGCTTGTTAAAAATAAACCTCAGCATGCACGTTCTCCGGTGGTAATCCTTGCTGCTCAAGAAGGTCAAAAACTTCATGGATCATGTTGAAGTTGCCACAAAGATAACAATGTGTATCAATCGAAACAGGATGCTGCTTAATATAGTCTGTTACGCGGCCATGAAAATCGCCTTTATCATCACCAGAGGTACAAAGCAAAATACGCTCTTTGTCATAGGACTCATAATCGTAAGTTTCGCTCGAAAAACGAACACCATGAAGTAATTGATAATTAATGTGTGGATAACTTTGCACAAAACTATGGAATGGAGCTATACCTGTACCTGTGGCAATAAATAAAAACTTTCCCTTTTCAATAAGTTCGGGCTCGATTGTAAAGAAACCCAACGGTCCTTCCATCTGAAGTTTCTCACCAACCTGGACATGTTTTAACTGTTTACTTACCAGCCCATCCGTGACTTCTTTTACAAGCACCTCAAAATAATTATCGTCTTCCCCACTATAAATGGAATATTCACGGTTATGAATACTTCCAGCCTGACCAAGTAAAATATGCTGACCGGCTCTGAAGGAAAGTCCGCGCCTGCTCATCCTCAATACATAGGCTGATGGTGTAAGGTGGCGAATAGCTAAAAGCTCATGAGTGTTATCAATGGACATAATTATGATCTGAACTTATTAAGTAATTGAAAATGTTATGATTGAGTTTTATAAAACAAGTTTGCAAAATTAAACATTTTTCCAATGCTGTCGCCTAAACAATATTTCCATTTAACATCTGTTAAATTAATAAATATCAAATATTTATGATTGGCTTACTCTTTACATTCATGATATTGCTAATTTTGCATCAAATAACCCTATCCGAATGGATCAGATACAGAAATACCTGAAAACAAGCAGGATAATATACCCTATCGTCTTAGGATTGGGGGTTGTTGCATGGCTTTTTGTCAGGAATTTTGATCCGGAAGCGTTTACATTCTTTAAGTGGACCTGGCAGGCTACCTTGTGGCTGTTAGGTGCTTTAGTCATGATGTTTGTTAGGGATATTGCCTATATGTACCGTGTAAGGATCCTCACTGGAAAACAACTTAGCTGGAAGCAGGCATTTCAGGTTATTATGCTTTGGGAATTCAGTTCGG
>CALAZZ010000170.1 GCA_937926515.1 uncultured Bacteroidales bacterium
CTGGTCATCGGGAAAATGGCGAGCCCAAATTCCGATTGGGAGAGATCAAAACGCGTTGCATATTTGAAGATGGCAATGTTCTCGAATATTGCTTTTTTGGGGTTGAGGCTGGATAGCAGTTTGGCCCTGTAGAAGTAAATGGTGAGAATCCTGTTTTCATCCACGGTTGGCTTCTTTTTAAACCTCAGCCCGGGATAATTCAAAGAATAGATCAATATCAGGAGACTTTGTATTGCTGTCAATACAGAAGGCAGCTTGCCGCGACTGACTTTCAAACCGTAGGATCTCAGCACCCTGTCGAAATAATCAAGCGCTTCGACATTTAATGTGAGAGAGTAATAACTGCGGGCAATTTTCATGTATAAATCCAACAGTTTATCCTGTGACGGATGACCTGCCGAGTTCAATAAATGTAATTTTAATGCTTCCTTGTAGTATTCTACCGCTTCGGCGGGAGCAGCAGAACTAAGCGCCAAATCACCAGCTTTCAACAGGTATTCCTCCGCCCTGGCAAAATTCTCCGATTTGCTGTAGTGCATCGCCAGGGTTCCGTAAAACTCGCTGATACGCTCCGGAAAAACATTTTCAATGGCTTCAGCGATTTTTAGATGCAATTCCTTTCTTTTTTTATCCACCAAAGAGTCATAAGCAGCCTGGTGCGCCAATGCATGCTTGAATACGAACTCCAGGTTCTCTTCATCGCCTGTTTCCTGAATGAATTGCATGTTCCTTAAATACTTAAGGCGCTCACTCACCTCACCAATGGTATCGGCAGCTTCATTCAGCACTTTGAAGTAGAAATTTCGTCCAATAACTGAGGCCGTATCAAGCAGGTTTCGTGTTTTTTCGTCGAGGTTTAAGACCCTGTCGTGGAGTACTTCGCTGATCGTTTCGGGCATGATGGCTGCATCCACATCTCCCGTTATCTGAAATGTAGCACCAGAATGAGTAATGATGCCCTGGTCAATTAAAGATCGAAGGATTTCTTCGATAAAGAATGGGTTACCGCGGGTTTTAGTGATCACCATGTTTAATAAGTCTTCAGGGATTTGCCTGGATAGAAGTAAATTGCTGATCAGTTCTGCCGATTTTTCCCTGTCGAGATCAGCAATCTTTAATGAAATAAGGTGTTCTGAATGATTCTTTTCGAGAAAATTCACAAGTTGATCCGACGTATCAGTATAACCCGGTCGGAAGATATTTAGAAAAAGTACCGGATATAGGTGCGACAATTCATACATCGAACGCAATAAAGTCATGAACGACTGGTCGACCCAGTGCAGGTCCTCAATGGCGATCACAACGGGATTCAGCGTGCTGAGTTTAACAAGAAGGTCGCGGATGGCTTTCAGCATAAGCTTTTCAAGTGCATTGGAGTCAATTCCGCTGATCCTGGCGGCAGCAACGCCGCTTAATTCCATACCCATAAAACGGGCGATGAATGGCAATACCTCATCGGGGTTTTCAGGATAAATCCTCAATATCTTTTCTCTCAACTTATTTTCAGCTACTAAAGCACTGTCTTCTTCCCTGATGCCCGTCCATGATTTGACGATGCCAATAAAAGGATGATAGCTGAGGTGATGCCCGTTTGAAAGCCCGCGGCCTTCGAACCAGTAAAGCTTGTCGAGAATGTTCTCCTTTTTCAGTTCGGCTAACAGACGGGATTTTCCGGTTCCGGGCGCCCCGTAAATATTGATGATTTGCCCTTTCCCCCTGAAAAGTTCGAGTAAGGCAGTTTTCAACACCTCCAACTCTTTTTGCCTGCCCACCATGGGCGATTGGATCAGACGGCTTTCCATTTCGGTGGCTACCGGGACTTTTTCTATTTTTCTGATGTACTTATGAATACGAAGCAGCTCTCCCAGTTCTTTGATTGTTACCGGCTCCAGTGCTTCAAAATCATAGTCATCCCTGCAAAAATCTGCTACTTGTTGCGAACCCATTAGCTGTTCCCAATTGGCAATCAAGCAAATACGCTGAGCGATATCAAGCGGCAGTCCCAAATAGGCAGGTTGCTTGTTGGTATCATTGCCCAACCGGACTGTTTGCAATTCACCGTATTCAATACCGGCTTTCATGTTTATTTGACATGGTTTATCTGCTAACAGGACAATATCTTTGATTTTTCTGCCAAGCTCAAGGGCTGCCTCCATGGATTTGGTAGCTGCTTTTTTCCTTTTTTCGTCTTTTACAACTATGATAAAGCTCCGCCCGGTAAACTGCAATAGATCGCCACCGTGATAGTCAGCTATTTTATGTATCAGTTGATAAAGCGATTCGATTAAATCTTCGAATTGATTTATTTCATCACTTCCGGATGGTTCAGATAACCCATCAATGGCTCCACTAATAACAGCGGCCTTTATTTTTGCCAGGTTTTTAAGGCTTGCAATCATGGCTCATTTTTTTTGGGTGAAAATAACCGACAAATTCATTTCAGGTAGCCGCTTTTCAAAACGTACATTATAACTGATTGTACGCCAATAACTTTATATCTTTCTCAGAAACCCGAAATGCAATCAGCTTAATGATTCCAGTAACTTCATAACCGCATCATATTTCCTTGAGGCCACCGGAACCTTAGCCCCATCTTCCATCACAATGAATCCGCCATCAGCCTTTCCAAAGTATTTCAATTTCTTAACATTGATGATATGCGATTTATGTGGCCTGAAAAAACCGTTTTCAAGCAATCCCTCTTCAAAGTCCTTCATGGGTTTCGACACCATAATTTTACGACCATCTTCAATAAAGAATGTGGCATAACTACCATCGGCACTTAGCCTGATGATCTTTGAGTAATCAACAGAATGAATTTCTTCGTTGGTTCTCAGGATGATCTTTCCGGCTTGTTTCAGCCCTTTTAAATCTGACTCTAACTGCCTGATTTGAAGTCTCTCCTCATACCTAACCGCGTCCATGGCTTTGTTCAATGCGATGATCAGTTTTTGTTCCTGTATGGGTTTCAGCACATACCCGAGAGCATTAAAGTCAAAAGCGCGGATGGCATATTCAGCATATTCCGAGATAAAAATAATTTTGAAATCGGGTTTTTGAAAATGATTGAGCAATTCAAAGCCACTGCTATCCTTAAGATAGGTGTCGAGAATTATAAGATCAGCCTGGTTCGAATTGATCAGGCTAATGGCTTCATTCTGTATAGTTGCAAAGGAAATAATTGAAATATCGGGACAGCATGACACAATCAGCGCTGATATGGTGCTGACAGCCGCTTGATCGCCTGAAAACAGAAAAGCTTTAATCACCTGAATTTTTGCACGAATATACTTATTTTAAAACCGTTATGCAATACTACAACCCGAAAAAAAATGAATAATCACCAACAGCATTTTAAAAATGCATATTACCTAGACTTTCCGGTGCTATTCAGATTTCAGTACTGGCATAATCAATCCTGTCTCGGATCAGCTTTCAGCGGCATCCGCGCCATCTTCTCCACCTCCATCATGGGGTAGCCAAATTCCTCTACAATCTTACCAAACAGCAAATACATACCCGCTCCCTGAAAGGGATACGCCTTCAATGTGGGTGGAAAATGAACCGTATCAAACAGTTCGCCCGTGTGATCTACAAAGGTCCCGAAATGCATCAGCTCTCCCCTTACTGTCCTCACATATTTGATGGTCACCAGCTTGCCCAGCATACGCTGCTTGCTCCCTGTATGCTGCAGCATTTCGTTGGCTTGCACCTCACCACGGAAAGGGGTGCGCAGCAGATCGAAATCACTTACTGATACCGGAAAACCAATCAGTTCGATCTCGTCGTAGGCATCCTCAATGGGATTGTGTTCCAGTTGCGGCAACTGATAGGCCGAAGCCGGCTCGCGAAACAGCGCTGAAGACACCTCTGCCAGCTTGCTTTTTTTGCGGTAGCGATGGGCTTCCCACAGCAGTGCAGGCTTGGTTTCGGCAGTAAAGGCAAAGGCCCCCACCCTGATCAGCAGGATGAGTTGTTCCATACCAGGGTTCACCCGGTCAATAAAATCGTGCAAACCCAAATAGGGCCCATTGCGCTTGCGTTCATCCACGATGCTGTTGGCAAGCTTGTTCTCCAGCCCTGCCATATGCACAAATCCGATATAAATCGTTGAGCCGCTTATAGAAGTCAGGTAATGGCTGTTGTTTACACAGGGCAGCTTTATCAGGCCTCCCTGTCGCCTTGCTTCATTGAAATAGACCCACGTATGGTAAAACCCACCAAAATTGTTGATCACCGCCACCTGAAACTCCAGGGGGAAGTGGGCTTTAAGGTAAAGGCTTTGGAAACTCTCAACAGCATAGGAGGCTGAGTGGGCTTTCGAAAAGGAATAGCCTGCAAACGACTCTATCTGCCGCCACACCTCTTTCGTAACTTCTTCGGGATAGCCACGCTCGCGGCAGTTGTTAAAAAAGCGCTCCACAATATCTTCAAATTCGCGTTTTCTGCGCTTTTTGCCACTCATGATGCGCCTTAACACATCCGCATCGGCCAAGTCAAGCCCCGCAAAGTGGTGGCACACCTTGAGCACGTCTTCCTGGTACACCATCACCCCATAAGTTTCCTTAAGCTGTTGTTCCATAACAGGATGCAGGTAGCTGAATCCATCAGGATTATGAAAACGATGAATGTACTCGCGCATCATGCCCGACTTGGCCACCCCCGGCCTGATGATGGAGCTGGCCGCCACCAGGGTGAGGTAATTGTCGCAGTGTAGTTTTCGCAACAAACCTCTCATGGCAGGGCTTTCGATGTAAAAACAACCATTGGTTTCGGCACAGCGCAACTGATCTTTCACTTTTTCATCCTGCTTGAACCGCTTCACATCATGCACATCCACTTTGATGCCCCTGTTTTCATGGATGATGGAGGCCGCCTCGGCAATATGCCCGATGCCCCGCTGGCTGAGGATATCCAGTTTTTCGAATCCAATTTCTTCTGCAACATACATATCCCATTGCGTAGTTGGGAAGCCCTTGGGCGGCAGGTCGAGGGCCACATAACTGCTGATGGGTTCTTCCGATATTAATATCCCGCCCGCATGTATGCTGCGCTGGTTGGGGAAATCAACAATTTGCTCTGCCAATGCATAAATATGGCGGGTGATATTGTTCAAGTCCTTGAAGCGATGGGGGTCGTTGGTCAACTCATCAATCTCGGACTTTGGAAGGCCATGTACTTTGCCCAGCTCCCGAAAGATGGATTTGCCCCTGAAAGTGGAAATGGTACCCAGCAGGGCGGTATGCTTGTGGCCATAGCGTTTAAAAATATAATCAATCACATCATCGCGCTCCTTCCATGAATAATCGATGTCAAAATCGGGCGGACTGGTACGCTTTGGATTGAGGAAACGTTCAAAGTACAAATCCAACTCAATGGGATCCACATCGGTGATGCGCAGACAATAAGCCACCACACTATTGGCACCACTACCACGCCCCACATGATAAAAGCCACGCGACATGGAATAGCGGATTACATCCCAGGTAATCAGGAAATAGGACGAAAAACCGAGCTTGTCAATAATATCAAGTTCATTCTGCACCCTTCTGTGCGCTTCCTTGTTTTGGGCTCCATAGCGATAAATCAACCCCTCATGGGCCAGCTTGGAAAGGAGTATGCGGTCATCGTATGCATTGCCGGTAAAGGTTTTGCGATTCTTGTGACTCTTAAAATCAAAATCGATGCTGCATTCATCCAATATCTTCTCGGTATTGTGTATAATCTGTGGGAACAGGGCAAAGGCAGCACGCAATCTGGCTTCAGGAAGCATCACTTCATCAGGGCCGGCAAACTGCGTCTCCGAAAGTTTGGAGAGCAGACAGTTGTGGTCAATGGCGCGCAGGTTTCTGTGTACATGCCAGCCTCTCTCTTCAGCAAAGCTAACAGGCTGCATCACAACCATTTTATCCTGATGCTTTTGCAGTCCCGAATGGAGCAGCCGCGACACCTCCGACAAGCGTACCCCAAGCCATTCATTGGCATGCAAGCTTGCTGGCAACCGCGAGCCTAAAGGGTATATTATATGCACATGACTGAGGCCAACAGGCGCTTCGGTAAAAGCAGTTTTGTCCAGATTGTGCCTGGTAAGCAGCTCGTTCAATTCGCGGAAGCCCCGATTATCACATGCCAGGGCTACATACAGCAGGCTGTCGCCGGTGCGGAACTCCACACCTGCCACCGGTTTCACCCCCTGGCGATGGCACTCCCTAACAAAATCAATCATGCCCATACTGGTATTGATATCGGTGATTGCCAGGGTATTATAACCATTTTCTACAGCCATGGCAACCAATGTCTCAACCGGAATGGTACCATACCGAAGACTATAATAACTGTGTGCATTGAGAAGCATAAGCAAGAGTTGATCCGTTGATGTATATCATTTATAAAATCTTGATAAAGTTGATTTTAATAGAATAGTCTGTATAATGATTATTTTCTAATCAAACTTTTTGCTTTTAAATTAATCAATTTGGGAATATAACAAGAGGGTAAAGGTTATTTTTTCTCAAAATGTCCCTGTGATTGAATTCGATTTATGACCTCACTACGGGAAAGTGAACCGGCTGTCACAATGCGAATATTTTTACCTAAAAAAGTTCATGAGTATGGATTTCTTACTAAATTAGCGCTCCTTTTAAAACAGCACAACATGAAAAAAAGCATTATCGTTTTGATCGTGATTGCCATACTGGCAATTCTCTTTTACAGCTTTTTCCGCAAAACCTTTAACGAAATGGTAAGAACCGAAGAAGTTGTGACTGCACAATGGGCCCAGGTTGAAAATGTGTACCAGCGACGCGCCGACCTTATTCCCAATCTCGTGAATACAGTTAAAGGATTTGCAGCCCAGGAGCAGGAAGTGCTTACCGGTGTGGTTGAAGCACGTGCAAAAGCCACCTCGGTAAACATCAATGCCGATAACCTGACCGAGGCCAATATGCAGGCATTTCAGCAAGCACAAGAAGGACTTAGTGGAGCACTTTCAAGATTGATGGTGGTAGTAGAACGCTATCCCGAGCTGAAATCCAATCAGAACTTCCTTGAGCTACAGGCCCAGCTTGAAGGAACTGAAAACCGCATTGCAGTGGAACGGATGAAATTTAATGATGCCACAAGGGAATTCAACACTTATATCCGTACCTTCCCGCAAACACTCATCGCCCGCATGATGGGATTCGACAGCAAGCCCTATTTTGAAGCGGTGCAGGGAGCAGACACAGCTCCCATAGTGGATTTCTAAGTATATCAACCGAGTAATTTTTTTTTGTTCTTTTTCAACTGATGTAAAACCTTAATAGATTTATCATGCCAAATGCACAGAATTTATTTACAAACGAAGAAAAAGACCTGATCAAAAAGGCAATCATCAATGCCGAGCTCGACACTTCAGGCGAAATAAGGGTACATATCGAAAATTATTGTAAAGAAGATGTACTCGATCGTGCAGCCTATATATTTGACAAACTGAACATGGATAGGACCGAGCAACGCAACGGTGTGCTGTTCTACCTTGCTGTAAAAGACCACAAATTTGCCATTATTGGTGACGCAGGTATCAACCAGGTGGTTGAAGAGGATTTTTGGAAAGAGATCAAAGAGTTGATGTCGCAACATTTTAAAAAGAATGAATTTGCCGACGGACTGGCAGAAGGAATTGCCATGGCGGGCCAAAAACTCAAGAAAAACTTTCCTTTCCACCGGGATGATATTAATGAACTAAGTGATGAAATCTCCTTTGGCAAAATATAATGATAATGAGTAAAACCTTTCTATTTACAACCCTTACTTCAATTTTGTTTATTTTAGGTGTGTTTCACATCCAAGCATCCGATATTCCTGAAATGCCGGTTCCGCCAAGGCTCGTAAATGATTTTACAGAGGTACTCACACGCTCACAGATCAATCATTTGGAACAGAAACTGGTGCATTACAACGACTCCACCTCCACGCAGCTTGTGGTGGTAATGGTCCGTGATATTGGCATGCGGACAGCAGCCGATTTTGCCTATGCCATTGGCGAGAAATGGGGTGTTGGACAACAAGGGCGTAACAATGGTGCCGTCATGCTTATACAGCCCAAATCAGGCTCCCGGAGAGGTCATGCCTTCATTGCTACAGGCTATGGGCTTGAAGGCGTCATCCCCGATGCATTAGCAAAAAGAATAGTAGAGAACGAAATGATTCCCTCCTTTAAACAAAATGATTATTTCAACGGGATCAACAAGGCGCTGGATGTGATGATGGCCCTTGCAGCCGGGGAATACAGTGCAGATGAATACAGGCAGAGCCATTCAAATGATGTTCCTGCAGCCTGGTTTGTTCCTGTTTTCATTATCCTGATCATCCTGTTCATGATCCGAACATCCCGCTCGGCAAATCATATGGGCTCAAAAAGCAGTTTGCCTTTCTGGACCGCCATCTGGCTCGCCGGACAAGCTTCACGAAGTCATTCCGGAAGCTGGAAGAGTTTTTCGGGAGGATCAGGTTTTGGCGGTCGAAGCGGAGGTTTCGGAGGCTTCGGAGGTGGTAGCTTCGGTGGCGGGGGTGCTGGAGGCAGCTGGTAATAAGCCATTATCTAAATAAAAATCATTGACTGAACCAGTTCACAATAAATTTATAATTAGCTCTTAATAAATTGTTAATAATAAACTGGTAAGTCCTTACCGAAATTTATAACTGTGAAATCAAAAAATTTATATTTTTGGCGCACTAACACTTGGAACCAAATCAACTACCAAATTTACTCATAATGAAGGTGTATTGTATTCCACTTCAAAACATATAAAATATTTTAGTCTCCATAATCTTGCTGGTATGATGATAAAATCTTTACCCGATCAACCTTTTTTTTACAGTTTTAAGAAAATAAGGCACCTCGTAATGGTACTTGTTTTCATGCTTCCCCTCCTCTTTGCAAAAGGACAGACACCTGAAGCAGAGCAAAACTGGCGTGTATGTGCTGCTTGTCATAGCCTCGGTACAAACAGGCTAATCGGCCCTGGCCTGGAAGGTGTAACAGAGCGTTTGGAACAGGATTGGCTCATTCGCTTTATTCGAAATTCACAGGAAGTGATCGAATCAGGCGATGAATACGCTGTGCAGCTCTTCGAGGAGTATAACCGCATCCCTATGCCACCCAATGACCTAACTGATGAGCAGATCATTGACCTGCTGCTGTATATTGAAAACGGTGGCCAGTTAGCACCTGAATATGCTGCGGCTGAGCCTGTGGCAGTTGAAAAATCTGCAGAGCTGCAGCGGCTGGAGGATAAACTGGCCGAACGGGAGCAAATGCTCCTTGAGCTTGACAGGGACGCCAACCGAAATATGGGTACCACTTTCATGATTATTTTGATCATCCTTTTGGTGGTACTTGCTGACCTCTTTATCACAAAGGTCATCAAAGCCAGGTTTGTTCATATTACAATCATATTGATAGGTGTGGCCATCATTGCGGAAGTGGCTTACAGGGAGGCCACTGCCCTTGGCAGACAGCAATATTATCAGCCTGAGCAACCCATTTGGTTTTCTCATCGCATACATGCCGAGCAAAATAAAATAGACTGTATGTATTGTCATACAACAGTTGAAGAAAGCAAACATGCCGGATTTCCTTCCGTGGGATTGTGCATGAACTGTCATAATGTGGTACGCGAAGGTTCGATCACCGGAAGAACAGAAATAGACAAGATTCATGCAGCCTGGGAGTCGGGCCAGCCCATCGAATGGATTAAAGTGCACAACCTGCCCAGCCACGTTTACTTCAACCATGCGCAGCATGTAGCAGTAGGCAAAATGGATTGTGCCGAATGTCACGGGCCTGTAGAGAAAATGGATGAAGTGATGCAGGTTGAGAACCTTAGTATGGGCTGGTGTATAGACTGTCATCGCACAACCGAAGTGCAGTTTTCCACAAATATGTTCTACGAACAGTACCGGGAATTGCACGAAGAGCTTCATGCCGGCAAACGATCGCGCATAACTGTTGATGACATAGGAGGCAATGAGTGTCAGAAATGTCACTACTAATTCATTCCGGTTGAAAATAAGTACATAAGCCTAAAAATATAATTTGATAGCAATGGAAAAAAAATACTGGCAAAGTCTTCAAGCCTACCAGAATAAATCCACCAAATCGCTCTTTGAGAAGCAACCCGAAAAAGAGTTCACCATTGATGGACTTGATGATTCAGAAGTAAAAGGCAATTCCAGTCGTCGTGATTTTCTTAAATCACTTGGTTTTAGTGTTGGTGCAGTTGCTCTTGTTAGTAGTTGTCAGATGCCTGTCAGGAAAGCGATCCCGTTTCTCAATAAACCTGAAGAGATCACACCCGGGGTGGCAAACTATTACGCTTCCACTTTTTACGACGGTCATGACTATTGCAGCATTTTGGTTAAAAACCGCGAAGGAAGGCCCATTAAGATTGAAGGCAACGAGCTAAGTAAACTCACATACGGCGGAACAAATGCCAGGACACAGGCATCTGTATTAAATCTATACGATGATGCCCGACTGAAAAACCCCATGAAAAACGGACAAGAATCCGATTGGGATACTGTGGACAGTGAGATCATGGGCAAACTCAATGCTTTCAGTGATATTCAAGGCTCATTCGCTATTGTTACAGGTACATTGATCAGCCCCTCAACGAAAAGACTCATTGCTGATTTTATTGAGGCCAACCCAAAGACAGAATGGGTGAGCTATGATGCCGTATCGTATCATGCCATTCGTAAAGCACACCAGCAAACAGTAAACAAACCCGTAATCCCTTTTTACCGCTTCGACAAAGCGGATGTGATCGTCAGCTTCGGAGCTGATTTTCTAGGGAACTGGTTACTGCCTGTGACCTTCACCAAGCAATTTACCGGCAGGCGAAAACTTGACAATGGCCATAACAGCATGAATAAACTAATGGTGATCGAAAGTAACCTGTCACTTACGGGTTCCAATGCCGATGAACGCATTGCCATTAAACCATCTGAGGAATCATCCTTGTTGCTCGCCCTGTATAATAAGATTGCAGCCCTGACCGGTAATGAACAATTCGATGGACCTGAAGTTTCTATTGACTTGAGTCAAATGGCCGAACAACTGGTAAATGCAAGTGGAAAGTCACTCGTAGTATGCGGTACAAATAGCCTTCAAAATCAACTGATCGTCAATTCCATTAACCGGATTTTGAATAATTATGGTCGCACCCTGGAGATGAGTCGTACCATCAACCTCAACCAAGGCAGCGATGAAAAGATGCTCAGCCTAATTGACCGGATGAATAATGGCGAGATCAATATGTTGATGTGCTGGAATACAAACCCGGTATATGATCTTCCTCAATCCGACAGATTTGTTGAAGGCCTTAAAAGAGTGGATACCGTAATCAGTTTTGCCGATCGTATGGACGAAACAGCAAGCCAGAGCACCTATGTTTGTCCTGACCACAACTACCTGGAGAGCTGGGATGATGCAGAACCACTTACGGGTGTATATAGCATCACGCAACCGGCCATACACAATATTTTCAATACCCGCCAAGCTCAGGACAGCCTCCTAAGGTGGATGGATAGTGATCTGGATTGGCGCGATTACCTCGAATCAGTTTGGGAAGAGCATATTTTTCCAAATCAGAGTTTCTGGCAAGGTTTTCGTCCTTTCTGGAACCAATGCAAGCATGACGGCGTGTTTGAGCTTGAACCAAACCCGGAAGATGAAACCATCACTTTCAACCAGGTAAGGCTGACTGCAACACCTTCCGCCACTGAAAATGGGTTTGAGCTTTCAGTATATGAAAAAGTGGCCATAGGCACAGGCAAACACAGCAACAATCCCTGGTTGATGGAACTGCCCGATCCTGTTACCAAGGCCACTTGGGATAATTACCTCACCATTTCCCCATCCGATGCCCAATCGCTTGGTTTGCAACAAGAAGATGTTGTAAAGTTTGCTGATGAACTCGAATTACCTGTTCTGATCCAAGCCGGTCAAGCCAAAGGAACACTCGGCATAGCACTTGGCTTTGGACACAGTGGTGCCGGTCCTGTTGCTAACGGGATAGGTGTCAACGCTTTCCGGTTGATGCGGTTTGACGAAGGTCACAAATTAACAACACGACCCGGTGTCACTCTGGAAAAAACAGGAAGATCATATCCGTTGGCATTAACACAGGTAAAGCATACCATGGAAGGACGTGATGTGGTGAAGGAAACCAGCCTGGCAGCCTTTCTTCAAAACCCTGCATCCGGAAATGAAGATCAGAAATACAAGGAAAAGCATGCCACAACACTGTATCCTGAAGCCAAATATGATGGGTTCCACTGGGGGCTGGCTATTGACCTGAATTCATGTACAGGCTGCGGCAACTGTGTGGTTTCCTGCCAGGCAGAAAACAATGTTTCAGTCGTAGGTAAAGATGAGGTTAGGCGAAACCGCATTATGCACTGGATCAGGATCGACCGTTATTACTCGGAAGACCCGGACAACCCAAAAGTATTTAACCAGCCTGTGATGTGCCAGCATTGTGATAATGCTCCTTGCGAGAATGTGTGTCCTGTAGCTGCCACAAACCACAGCAGCGAGGGCCTCAACCAAATGGCTTATAACCGCTGTATCGGAACAAAATATTGCATGAATAACTGCCCCTATCGTGTGCGACGTTTCAACTGGTTTAGCTATATCAACAACCCCAAGTTCAATTTCAATAAGAACTCTGACCTGGGCAAGATGGTGCTTAATCCTGATGTGACTGTGCGTGAACGTGGTGTGGTGGAAAAATGCTCCTTTTGTGTGCAACGTATACAGGAGAAGAAACTCACAGCCAAGAAAGAAAACCGGAAACTTGAAGACCTGGAGATCAAAACGGCATGTATGCAATCATGTCCGGGTGACGCACTGGTGTTCGGCAATATGAATGATCCGGAGAGTAAGGTATCCTTGCTGATGAAGAGCGAAAGGCGCTACAGGCTTGTGGAAGAACTGCACACGCTACCATCTGTGAGCTATCTGACGAAAGTCAGGAACACATCTGAAGCATAATGACCAACGAAATGATAAAAGAACTAAACAAACGCAATTGCAATGATTAATACTTTGGTACGAGGAACGTTCACCGCGCGGGAGAAATCATTCCGGCAGGTGACCGATGAAATCGCCAGGCCAACTTATTCGAAAACGGCAAAGTGGTGGTTTGCAGGCATGACCCTGGCTACGCTGATGTTGCTTTTCGGCTTGTGGGCCATATACAAAACCATAACCGTTGGACTGGGTACATGGGGTTTAAATAACTCTGTTGGCTGGGGATGGGACATCGTCAATTTTGTATGGTGGATCGGTATCGGTCATGCCGGTACGGCATTCACGATCTTTTTAATTGTATTCCGCGCCAGGTGGGCTGCCGTCTTCAACCGCACAGCCGAAGCCATGACGGTGCTGGCTGTCAGTTGTGCCGGGCTCTTCCCTGCCCTGCACCTGGGCCGCATCTGGCTGATATTTTTTATTCTGCCCTACCCCAACACACGGGGTCCACTATGGGTGAACTTTAACTCACCTTTATTCTGGGATGTTTTGGCAATCACCACTTATCTGACTTTGTCAATCACCTTATGGTATTTTGGCATGATCCCTGACCTTGCCACATTGCGCGACCGGAGCACATCAAAAATTAAAAAGGCCTTGTATGGCTTCTTTAGCATGGGCTGGGTTGGTTCGGTCAAGAATTGGGTCCGCTACGAAGCCATGATGAAAGTGTTGGGCGGCCTGGCAGCACCACTGGTTATTTCGGTGCACTCTATCGTCGCCCTTGACTTTGCCATTTCAGTGATTCCGGGATGGCATACCACCATTTTGCCGCCTTATTTCTTTATCGGTGCCATTTTTTCCGGCTTTGCCATGGTACTTACTCTTACCATCATCATCAGAAAACTATATAATCTTCAGGATTATATCACCATTCCACACCTGGAATCCATCACACGCGTATTGATCTTTGGCAGCTTGGTGATAGGGTTGGCTTATGTGACCGAATTGTTTGTTGCATGGTACTCAGGATGGGAATTTGAGATGTTCACCTTCCTAAAGAACAGGGCTACAGGCGAATACAGCAGCGCCTTCTGGATTATGGTTTTCTGTAATGCTATTGCGCCCCAGGCCTTCTGGTTCAAGCGAGTCAGAACCAGCATCACCTGGATGGTCATTATTTCAATCATCATAAATATTGGCATGTGGTACGAGAGATTTATCATCGTCATCTCATCCCTTACACACACATTCCTGCCTGCTACCTGGACCAGTTTTACACCCACTGTGGTTGACATAGGCATTTATGTGGGCACATTCGGCATTTTCTTTACCGGTATGTTGCTTTTCCTGAGATATATACCAAGCATTGCCATGAACGAAACCAAGGCATTTTCAAAAAAATCAGATCATTAACCTTAACCCTAAATCAAAATGAAAACACCAAATATCATCGGTATATTTGACAATGACGATCAGGTTGTTGAGGCCATCCATACACTGAAATCAAAGAATATTAAAATAGCTGATGTGCATGCACCATTTGCTTCGCATCACATTTTAAAAGATCTCGGCAAGGAGTCGCGCATTCCTTACGGTTCAGTTTTGGCAGGAGCATTTGCCATTGTTGCCACCTTTAGTTTTATTTATTGGACCTCAGTAATCAATTACCCGATTGTTTTTGGCGGTAAACCAAACTTTTCGTTTCCGGCATGGGTGGTAGTGATCTATCTGATGACAATCCTTTTAACCTTTATCGGTACCGTGATTATTTTCCAAATGCGAACCAAAATGAATTTTGGAAAAAAAGCAGAATTGATGCATATCGACAGCACAGAAGATAAATTTGTGATGATTATTGAACAAGATGCAGACATAACCGAAAAAGAAGTGCAAAACATAAAAAAAATGCTGAGTGATCACGGTGCCATAGAGGTACGTATGGACAATTAATTTGGATCAGCATCATGTGATCATATAATATTCTAAAAGCAATTAAAATATAGCGCATAATGGATCAGAAATTTACCTTCAGTTCAACCCTAAAACTCAGGCTGGCAGGGCTCATTGGGCTTGGCTTGATTGTCACCATTTATGGATTCATTTCCAATCCTGATAAAACATGGGCAAACCTCCTGCTAAACAATTTTTACTTTTTGTCGCTCGCGCTGGGTGCCATGTTTTTTGTAGCTCTGCAGTATGTAACCGAGTCGGGTTGGGCTACCATGTTCAAAAGGCTGCCCGAGGCCATGTCCTTCTATATAATTATCGCAGGTGCGATCGCAATTTTGCTTTTTTTCGGCATGCCAAGTCTGTATGAATGGGCCGAACCGGGTGTTACCGATCACGATGCTCTCATCGCTCACAAGTCACCTTATTTGAATGTCCCATTCTTTATGATACGTTTGGTGGTTGTTTTTGCAATCTGGCTCTTGCTCATGGTCATCATGCGGCGCTATTCGCTCAAGGAAGATGCTGAAGCCAGCCTGGCCCTATTCAACAAAACAAAGCGCATCTCCATGGCATTTATTTTCCTGTTTGTAGTCACCTTTTCCATCGCAGCCATCGATTGGATCATGACCATCGATGCACACTGGTACAGTACCATCTTCGGACTCAGGGCCATCATCTCAGCCCTGTATTATGCCATTGCGGTGATGATCCTGCTTGCCTTTTTCCTGAGAGGAAAGTTTGGCATCTTCCAGGAAATGAATGTGGCACACCGCCATGATTTCAGCCGATATATTTTCAGGCTCTCCATCGCATGGGGCTACCTTTGGTTTGTGCAATACTTGATTATCTGGTATGCCAATATCCCGGAAGCCACTACCTATTTTGTTACAAGAGTCAACCCGCCCTGGTCTCCACTGTTCTACCTGGAGTTCATCCTAAACTGGACCATTCCTTTCCTGGTTACCATGTCGGATGATTTTGGAAGAAAGAAGGTGGTCTTAATCTCCATGTCCATACTGCTATTGATCGGATTTTATATTATGTTGTATCTTCAGATCATGCCCGGAACCATTGGCGAGATGCATTTTGGATTGATTGATGTAGGGATGTTTGTAGGATTTGCCGGTATTTTTCTGTACTTCTTTTTTACTTTTTTCAGCAAAGCGGCCATCATGCCTGTAAACCATCCGTATCTGAAGGAAAGTATGACCAAGGAGCTTTAATCAAACCACAAGTAATAATGATGATGACAATGAAAAAGACTTTAATACCGCTTTTACTTTTAAGCTTGATGGTGCTAACATCTTGCAATAAGGATAAAAACAATCCGGGATACGTGTATTTCCCTGATATGTATTACACACCAGCCTATAAAGCCTACACGCCCAACCCGGTTTTTTCTGACAGCATGACCATGCGAACACCTGTTGAGGGTACCGTAGCACGCGGGTATATGCCCTACCCTTACAAGGCTAAATCATTTGAAGATCAGCAAGCTGCCGGCAATGAGCTGATGAATCCGATTGAGGTTGATAACCAGGTGCTGGCAGAGGGAAAAAGGCAGTATGATATTTACTGCATGCTTTGTCATGGTGAATTTGGAAATGGCGATGGGCACCTGTACTCCAGCGGATTGTTTATGGCCAAGCCAACAAGCCTGATCGAAGAATATGTACAGAGCAAACCCGATGGTGAAATTTATCACATCATAACAGTAGGGTCATTGTCAGGGCTGATGGGTGCCCACGGCAGTCAGATCACAGCCGAAAATCGCTGGAAGATCATCCACTACGTCAGGGCCCTTGCTGAGATATAACAGCTTAAACAAGAAGTAATTCAACCTCCAGTAAGAAATGCTTGCCGGAGGTTTTTTAATATTGATCATCATGAAAATCGGAAAGAACACATTGGCATCACTTTACTACACCTTGCAAGATGCAACAACAGGTCAGGTAATTGAACAGGTTCACGAAGATGCCCCTCATGAATTCCTGTTTGGGCATGAGCTTATGCTGCCCGGTTTTGAAGAAGGACTAAAAGGTTGCTTGGATGGCGACCAATTTGAATTCATCATTCCGTGTGCAGAAGCTTATGGCCCGGTCGATCCTTATGCAATTTTCGACCTGCCGATCGACACCTTTGAGGAAGAGGGTAAAGTTGATTCCAGCGTTGTAATGGTTGGCAACAGCTTTCCGATGCAGGATGAGATGGGCAACCGACATATCGGCAGGATCATCAAGGTGATGAAAGAAAGTGTCACTATGGATTTCAACCACCCGCTTGCAGGAAAAGACCTGAAGTTTTCCGGTAAGGTGATTAAGGTAAGGGAAGCATCCATCGAAGATATTCGAAAAGCTGAATCTTAAAATAACCTAAAAAACTTGACTTCAGCCTGAACATTTCGTTTTCTTTGTTTGTTTAAACCCTAAATTCAATATAATGAAAACGATACTACTAATTATGGCAATATTACTTACCTACAACCTGAACGCCCAGCAAAAATTTCATGATTTCGTCGTGGAGGACATTGAGGGCAATGCTTTTCCCTTATCTTCGCTCAAGGGCAAGAAGGTAATGGTCGTCAATACCGCTTCCAAATGTGGTAACACACCACAATATGAAAAGCTGGAGAAATTGTACCGGGAATATGGCAGTGACAACTTTGTGGTGATAGGCTTTCCTGCCAATAACTTTATGGGTCAGGAGCCGGGAACAAATGAAGAAATTGCTGAATTCTGCTCGGTAAATTATGGGGTCACTTTTCCGATGATGTCGAAGATATCGGTGAAAGGCAATGACCAACACCCACTCTATACCTGGTTAACCTCTAAAGAAATGAACGGCCTGGAAGATTCGAAGGTGAGCTGGAACTTTCAGAAATACTTGATTGATGAAGAAGGACATCTTGTAAGGTCATTTAGCCCAAAGACAGACCCAATGGACAAGGAAATTATTAGTTGGCTATCCAACTAATCATTCGCATTGCCTATCAAGTAGCCGCAAAAGATTTTCTGTTGCGGCTATTTTTTTCACCTCTTAAATACCTATGGTTTAATGATTAATAAGATTTAGGTTAAATGCCCGCC
>CALAZZ010000171.1 GCA_937926515.1 uncultured Bacteroidales bacterium
ACGAATTATAGTGTGAGCTTGAATGTAACTAAAAAATAATTTCCATCAATGGAAAACTTGCAGGAAAGGATTAGCTGACCAGAGCAAAATTGGTCTTCATATGCGATTTTACATTTGTAAAACACAAATATGTTTAACCACTGATGAAAAATCAATAAGTTTATCTAAAGATCAAATCTTTCTCTTGAATAAAACCATTGAAATCCTCCCTCAAGAAACGCCAACATCTTTAAAAAAACAGAATCACTGCTTGGGCTTAAGCCTAAAAACTGGATTGAAGATATTATCTTTTATGATCAGGATCAAAGCAATCACATAAAAGTTACCAACCAGGAATTCATAAATAAATTTTTGAATATTAGATGTGTGATAACCGGTAAGTTGAATAATAAATAAGAATTGAATGGCAATAAAAATGACCAGATTTATGCCTAAGAGTTTAAAGGCGTGTAGGGGCTTTAAAACAAAAAACAGAAACAACTGCCAGGCCAAAATCATCACCGTTGGCTGCAGCAAGGCACCTAATTCCTGAGGAAAACGAAACTGCTGCCCATCAATGACTAAAAAAATCCAGAATGTGGGTTTATTTTGGTCAATATTAAATGCTATGCTCGTATCGCTTCCAACTATGTAGAAGTAGAGGTTTGCCCCAGCTGTCAGAAACTTGGCATAGATAGTTTGAAAACCATACTGCCAAAGAACAAAGATGACCAATGAAATTAGAATTAAAACAAGAAATCTGCTTTTGTTCTTAGTCAAGTAAGTCATCATGTTATTATTTTAAAAATCAATTGTTTTGTTACTTATCAAATTGATTTTAGCTCGTTCAGGTATTATTGTCCTTGGGTAAATAACGATGATATCGCCACACCCATATAATGAAAACAAGAAAACCAAACAATATATTCCAGAGATAATCATGAATATTTTCGAAATGTTGGGGATAGTACAACCCGATGTATCCCATACTGATGAAACGAAGACTATTTATTACAAAGACAGATGGGATAAAAATGGCGAGTGTAATAAACCTTTGCTTCCACTTTACAGGCGAAAACAAGCTAAGAAAAATAACAAATACATAGAAATTATAAGCTGTACACTCCATAATTACGATCATCGGGTACCCAGCAACAGCAAGATAGGGCACGCCACTGCTATAAATAGGCAAACCTGTAATACTGCCCAGAAGAACCACACTATCGACTGTGAATGTGACAAAGAAACGAATTACATCATGATGGATAGCAGGCAGGTGCAATATTAACATAACCCCCAGCCATGAAGCTACGGCATAAATTAGAGGTTTGAAGTGTCTTAGAAGCTCCTTTCGTGCTACCCTTTTATGCTGGAGGGTTCTCTGTGCTGCTCTATTGGCTTTTTTGTTTTTCTTTGATGACATCTTCAATGCACTTGGCTTTTAAAATTGGGTTGCTTACTATCCTATCACTTCACAAGTGTGCCTTGGAAAAGTTAAAGTTTGTGCAAATGTAAAAAAAAGTCGACTTTGGACTATTATGATTAGTCCCTGTAATTAATTTGTTCATAATATCAGGATGATTTTATAAATTTGCAACAACATCCCAACCAAATTATGCTTACACTCGAGAGTTTGTATGTATTTGCTTTTGCAATACCCATCTATCAGATCTTGTTTTATACCATCCAACTTATTAGTTTTAAAAGACATAATCCTGCACGGATTTATATTGGTCTGCTGTTGTTAACCCTATCATTGGTGTTGATTCTAAATGCCATTTACCACTTGGGTTATCTGGAATTATTTTCGAAAGTCTATTTCGTTTATGTGCCTCTTTTACTTTCGATATTTCCATTATTTTACCTCTATATTTCATCTTTAACCGAAACGATTGTCTATAAAACGCTAAGGGCTAAACTCCTGCTTTTTATTCCATTACTTCTGATACTAATACTTAATATTGCGATTGACAGCCGTTCATTCAGCACAAAACAACTGCATAGCTTTGATTTGACAACAGTTATTAATAGGCAAGAAACCTTAGCGTCAGCTTTTGTGTATCATCTGGTCGTACTTAAATTTGTTCTTCCACTTCTGCTTCTTTTACAATTGTTTCTTACCGTGCTAAAAATGACCAGGATATTCAAATATGAAAATGAAAAGGCGAAGGACAACGCCAGTCACCTTGCCTATTTCAAGCCGGGATATCAGCGTGTGAACCTAGTTAGTCTGGTGATCTTCATATTGGCACTAATCGTTCCGTTAGCATATTTGAAAATGCAAGGTTCACTACTCCCGATCACATTTAATCTAATCCTCCTGGTAACTGGTGGAACCATTGGATATTTCGCCCTTAAGCAGAACAGGCTATTTCTGGATGTAAACACTATGGATTTAAAACCCGATGCTACATTCCAAAAATCAATATCTGCCTCCCTGAAGTCAAATTTATCACAGGGTCATCCAAGTTTAGATCTAGCTGTAGAAAACCGCTTTTTGACTGACGTTGAGATCAAGCAAATCATGCAACAGCTTGAGATCATTATGAATGAGAACAAACCTTACCTGGATGCCGGATTTTCCTTATCGGACCTTTGCAGATTGACGAATACCGATCGACGGAAGATGACTTATTTTCTAAACAACGTGCTCAACAAAAATTTCTATGGCTTTATCAATGAGTATAGGATGAAAGAGGTTATTGACCATCTTGAAGGTGAAGAAAAAAGATACACAATCGAAGGAATTGCTGAAAAAGTAGGCTTCAGGTCTAAATCATCATTCTACGTTTGCTTTAAAAAGTACACAGGCTTAACCCCAAAAGAATACTTATCAAAAAACCAATCTCAATAAGAGGTGAATAATTAAAGTAAATGAAAGTTCATATCTATTAATTATGTTTAGTTTTGCTTTTTGAAACGGATCAATAGCGCAAACCATGGTGCAATATACAGCATTAAAAGTTAATCCGACAAACACAAGACCGGTCTATAATCCACCTATTCCATTCACAAACAGTCTGGTTCTGGTTATTGTTTTACTATTTATCTCTTTGAAAATGTTTGGTGGCAACAACATTATCAAACTGGATTCGGTTCAGGTGCCTCCGGGTCAGACTATTGAAATAAACATAATTATCAATAATGATGATCCTTTCATAAGCTTTCAGTTGGATATACCACTCCCCTCCGGCTTTATATATATCAACAATTCTGCACAATTGAATCCACAACGGGCCACCGACCACACCATCACAGCGAATGTTATTTCAGGAAATGTACTTCGAGTGGTTGGGTTTTCCTTCAACAACAGCCATTTTATTGGTAATAGCGGTCCTGTGGCATTATTTGGCCTCAACACGCCTACCAGTCCGGGAAGCCACGAATTGCCCATCCTAAATTATGTGATAGGAAATTCAACCGGACAAAATATTTGTAATGGGGTAGAATATGGTGCCGTGAATTTATTGGGACCGTTGAGCGTTACCGTAAGCGCCGATCCTGATCAGGTATGTGCCGGCGAGCCAGTCCAGTTAAGCAGTCAAATTTCCGGTGGCGCCTGGAATCCAACCCTACAATGGTCCTCCGTTCCTCCGGGATTCGCATCCAACGATCCCTCTCCTTTGGTATTTCCGTCAGAGGATATTCAATATATTTTAACTGTAAACGATGGCAATCAGGTTGTAAGTGATGATGTAAACGTTAGTGTGGGACAGCCGCCAACGGCAAATGCAGGGAGTGGTTTTCAGGTTTGTATCGGTGATCCGGTTCAGCTTTCTGGCTCAGCCACCAATTACAATTCCGTGCTTTGGGAAGGCGGAAGTGGCACTTTTACCTCCCCAAATAATCTTACTACATCCTATATCCCTCATCCTGATGATTATATCAACAGCCCGATACAGTTAACCCTCACAGCCTTTGGTTCACCTCTGTGCCCGGCAGCTATAAGCAGCCTTGCGCTATCCTTTGAAGAGCCAGCTGAAGCGACTGCAGGCAATGACAAATTCGTTCATGCAGGACAAGCCCATCAGGTCGAAGGTGCTACAGCAAATAATTTTGAAAGCTTATTGTGGACTACTACTGGCGATGGCACTTTTGATAACTCATCAATCTTAAACCCGGTCTATACTCACGGTGTGCAAGATGTCATAAACGGCTCAGCCCTATTGAGCCTGACTGCATTTCCGATAGGTGTTTGTGAGCCTGCCTCCGATAGCAAAATATTATATATACTTTCAGGGGATGATAATGTGATGCAATTGCATGGAGGAACGGCTGACATCAACGATACCATCGCCATTCGTATTTCCATTAGCAATAGATATGACTTTACCTCATTTAGTTGCCAGATTGAAATTCCGGATAACATGACCTATTTGAATGGAACTGCCGTGCTAACCGGACGGGAGGATGATCATCAACTTACAGTAATTCAGGAAGGCGATCTGCTTATGCTGGAGGTTGTGTCACCCACCAATGCAATATTTAACGGTAGCTATGGCAATGTTGTTCGGTTTGAACTGTCAACAGGTGAAGATGAAGGCGTATTTCCCATCATATTTAATGAAGCTTCCATATTGGAGCCCGAAGATCATTTTGACATTTTGACGGCAACGGAAAACGGCCAAATTACTGTTATTATCACCTCAACACCTGCGAGCAATGCTGACCATGACCCTATTATTAAGCTCATCTACAACAGCAGCATAAATAGCAGCGTACTAAAAATCAATTTAAAACAACAATCCGGCCTATATGTGCAGTTGTATGACCTGACGGGCAGGCTCTTGAGTAGCTACACCACAAGCTTCCATTCAGCAGGCACTTACGAGCTTCAACTAAACCAAATTATAAAAGAAGATATTAGAACCAAAAATGGTGTTTACTTGCTTAGGGTACGGATTGATGACTCTGTACATACCTCAGCTTCTTTTAAGCTTGTATTTTACTAAGAATAATTACTAGCTTCCCAGTCCATTTTTGTTTTTGTGAATTAACTTTGCATCAATAAGTTTCGATATTATGAAACAGCTTTTTCTCATTACCATATGTATCTTAATGATGGGATACCAACCAGTAATAGCACAGGCTGATTATGTTGTTAAACGAGGTGAACGCGTATTGATAAATCTGGATAGTGTACCAGCGCAGGCCTATTATAAAGGTAAGATCCAAATTAAGGTAAACCCTGAAATTGAAAAAGTTCTGTCAAAGAGCATTATTGAGAACAGCAGATCAGGAATTGTGGAGACAGGACACATCCATCTTGATCATTTAAATCAAAAGTATGGTGTCAAGTCCTATAATCAAATGTTTTCTTCCCTCTATAAAACAACGAATTCACGTACCTTACTATATACCGAAAGACATCGCGCCTGGGGCTTTCATTTATGGTATGAGCTTGAAATTGATTCCGTTGTGGATGTAATTTCAATGGTCAAGGAATTTGAGGCTTCTCCGGAAGTGGAAATTGCCGAACCTGTTTATAAAAAGAAACTGATTGGAAAGGTAGTTAATGATCTCAAAACTGAAAATGAAACATCCTCAAGGGGACTCAACTGGACACCAAATGACCCCATGTTCTCAACGCAATGGCATTATGACAACACCGGCCAGCAAAGCGGTACGCCTGATGCCGATATTGATTTGCCTGAAGCTTGGGAAATAGAAACTGGTAAGGAGGAAATTATTGTTGCCATTGTTGATGGAGGCATACAGTATACGCACCCTGATCTCGCAGCCAATATGTGGCCGGGTATCGGGTATAATTTTGTCACCGGAAGCAGTACTGTTACAACTCATAATCACGGCACACATGTAGCAGGGACAGTTGCAGCTGTGACAAATAACGGAACTGGGGTATCAGGCATTGCCGGAGGAACAGGACCAGGTGATGGGGTTCGCCTTATGTCGTGTCAGGTATTTACAAGCAGTTCCAGTGGTGGTTTTCATCTTGCACCTATTTATGCAGCTGATAATGGTGCTGCTATATCACAAAATAGCTGGGGTTATACAAACCCAAATGTATATGAGCAGGCAGTATTAGATGCAATAGATTATTTCAACCTCTATGGAGGTGGTGATGTGATGGATGGAGGGATTACAATATTTGCTGCAGGAAATGACAATTCCTCAGCAAATTGGTATCCTGCTTATTATTCTGGTAGCTTGTCCGTTGCCGCTACAAACAACCAGGACAAGAAGGCGAATTTTGGTGGAGGAAAAGGATCCAATTATGGCAGTTGGGTAGACATTTCTGCACCCGGTGGCGAAACTTATCAGGTATCAGCCAGAGGGGTAAGAAGTACAATCGGGGGAAGTTCATATGCCTATTATCAGGGAACCTCAATGGCATGCCCGCATGTGTCAGGTGTAGCAGCATTGTTAATTTCATTTGGATATAGAAATAATGAGATTTTATCAAGCACACAAGTGTGGGATTTATTAGTCAACAATGTTGACGATCATTACCCAGTGAATCCATCTTATATTGGTCAACTGGGATCAGGGCGTCTAAATGCTGAGTTGGCACTTCTGGATTTACAAGCTCAATTACCTATTGTCTTAAATCCCAATAGCTTTACTGCTACACCCGTGAGTTCATCCCAAATTGACCTGGATTGGGATAAGAATAGCAACAACGAAGATGTAATGATTGCATGGTCGCCGGACGGAATATTTGGCACACCTGAAAATGGAATTACCTACACCATCGGCTCAAGCCTTCCCGGAGGCGGAACAGTACTTTACAGAGGTGATGGCACTTCAATGAGTCACCAGAGCCTTGATCCGGGCACAATATATTATTACAAAGCATTCTCCTACGACGATTTCGATGAGTATTCCTCAGGGCGTACTGCTAATGCTACTACCTTTTGTGAAGCAATCACCAGTTTACCATTTAGTGAAAATTTCAATTCATCAAACCTATTGCCACCATGTTGGGAGATTATAGATAATCAAGGAAATGGACAAGTTTGGCAATTTGGCACCCATGCTGATGGATTGCAAGGAACGACCGGTAATTATGCCTTTCTCAACAGCGATTCATATGGATCAGGAAATACCCAAAACACTGATTTGATAAGTCCACTTTTGGACCTGACCAACTACATAAACATAAATCTAAGTTTTAAACACTATTTCAGGCAATACCAGAATGTGTCGACTGCAAGTCTTTTTTACACAACAGACAATGGCGACAACTGGACGCAGGTACAGCAATGGACCTCTACAACAAATAACCCCGCCAGCTTTGCCATTGCTTTACCCCAGTTAAATGAACAGAGTGAAGTGCAGTTTAAGTGGAATTATACCGGAACATGGGGTTGGTATTGGGATATCGATGACATTGAAATTACCGGGGACGCCCTGGAAGTTTATGCAGACTTCGAGGCCAATCCCACTGCTGCTATTGTTGGTGAAATCATTACGTTGACTGATCTTTCAGGTGGCGTTATTACCTCATGGAACTGGGAATTTGGCAGTGGGGCCTTGCCGCCGGGTGCCATCACACAAGGACCTCATGATGTTGTCTATTCAAGTCCGGGCCCGAAAACTATTACATTAACAGTAAATGGCACTGTTTCTGAAACAAAGTCAGCTTATCTCACAATACTGCCTTGTTCTGTTCCTTCACAGCTTACAGTCACCGATATCACAACAACTTCTGCTGAATTGGGTTGGTCTCCAGGCAATGTGGAGCAAGCATGGGACCTTATTTGGGGCTTGGCATACTTTGATCCTCAAAGTCAAGGTACGCTTATTTCCGATATTGAAAATAATCCGTATTTACTGACAGATCTTGAACCTGGTGAAGAATATGATTTCTATGTAAGAGCGGTTTGCCCTGATGAGAATAGTGATTGGGCAGGACCGGAAAGGTTTGAAACTCAATCACTCCCTCAACTCTTTACGGTAAGCGGTGGTGGAGATTATTGCGAAAACACCATGCCAACAGGAGTTGATGTCAATCTTTCAGGCTCCGAATTGAATGTCAACTATCAACTTTATCAAGACGGAAGTCCATCGGGTTCAACTGTTGAAGGAACAGGAAGTGAACTGGTTTGGGAAGACCAATCAGAAGGTATCTACACAGTTAATGCTATGACAAGCAATGGAAATGTATGGATGACTGGACAAGCTGAAATTACAGCTTTGCCTCTCCCATCACTTTCATGCCCGGATGATGATTTTGTGTGCATAGACAGTCCCTCATTTGAGCTTTCAGACGCCTTACCTCTTGGAGGTGTTTATTCAGGTACCGGAGTGATTAGTGGAATCTTCTCCCCCACCTTTGCGGGTTCAGGCAGTCACCTTATCACATACACCTATACCGATGGCAACGGATGCAGCAACAGCTGTGCATTTAACATCACAGTGAATGATCTGCCTGAAGTGAGCTGCCCGGATGACTTCAGCCTGTGCCTGGATGAGCCTGCCTTCAGCCTGTCAGGGGCTGCACCTGCAGGAGGGACTTTTAGTGGGATTGGAGTGAACAATGGTGTATTCTCCCCTGCGGCAGCAGGCGTGGGTTCGCATGAGATCACCTACACCTATACCGATGGCAACGGATGCAGCAACAGCTGTGCATTTAACATCATAGTGAATGATCTGCCTGAAGTGAGCTGCCCGGATGACTTCAGCCTGT
>CALAZZ010000172.1 GCA_937926515.1 uncultured Bacteroidales bacterium
ACATCAGCTGCGCCTTTCCTTAATTCCTGTTGAGCCAGTCCTGCCGGGGTACGACTTATCTGTGTCTCAAGCACCTTTAATTGACTCTCAAGGTCGGCAATCACATCTTTCTGAATCTTGAGGTTCTCAAGTGTGACATCAATCATCTTATCAACCGATTGACCTCCCGAAACTGCTGTATCTGTAAATCCACGCATACGACGTTCCATCGATTCAAGCGTCTCGTTGAAATCCTTATCATCAATGCCTGCCGTAAAATGTAATGGGCCGTCTCCGCTCATAGTTTTAACATTCTATTAAGTTCATCCAGATCATCAGGAAGTTCTACTGCCCTTTCTTTATCAGAAGATTTGTTGTACTTGGGAGCATCAGCTATCATCATTCTGAGGGTTATCCATGATATTTCATGTAGCACATATTTCATTGACCATCCTGTCGAGCAACAGACACTCCACAGGCTTCCCCAAAGGGACTTTAGTCCTCTTTGAGACTCTCTATCAGATCCTCCTTCGGTTTCATCATCCGGAGGGTCTGTATCAATCTGATAGAGTGAGCAAAATCCGCATAATTGTTAGTTAACACGGTCACACGTAAGTACCGTAGCTGCTGTGCGGGCGTAAGATTATGTAGTAGATACCGAGTAAGTATTGCCCCGAAAACCTTGATCTTCCATGATCGCCTTAGTATGGCTATAGCAATGATTCTGCATACCAGCTTTATGTTTCCAGGTATTTGAGAGTAAATGCCCGAATAGGATTTATCATCCAGCTTTTGCTCATCGATTGCCAGCTTCATATAGTTTAAACTAATCAGTAGTAGGCCGTAGAGCGTAGGTTGTTTCACATTAAAGGTGAACCATCCCACATCGATTAATACTCCTTTGTCAAGCAGCACTTCGTGTGCTGATTTTTCTGTTGCGAGTTTCTCAGTGCTGGTCATATTTTTGAAATAGTGTAAATAAAGCCCCGCTTTACAGGGGGCTTTAAGGGTTAATAGGGGTTAAGAAGCCACTTTACCAATCACAACTGAAGGTGTATCAGCCTTGGTTGGTGCAAGTACAGTAGCCCTGATACGTACAAGCACTACCTCTTTCTTTGAGAATGTACCCTCGATCTTCGCCTCAATCTTGGCCCTTACAATGTTCATGTATGAAGCACGGTTGGAAACGATGCGAATTGATTGTTCAATTGAGGGCAATGTGTCCGGCGCATTCCAAACTGCATCATCGCCTACTCCGGTAACTGTTCCGCCAAGGACCTGAACGATTTTACTCGGGGTAAAGTCATAGATGGACCATTCAACGGACTTGATGCCAGTTGCGCTTTCGCTGTCGAACGGAGCATCGTTTTCTTCTTCGAAAAACTCTGTTTTTTCTCCGTCTTCCTGGTTGATTACGGCCGATCCACGAAACGTCCCACCAAGGGAGGCAAGGCTTGCGCCCATGCCACCATCACCGGCAACATCTCCTATAAGGATCTCTTTCAGGCCTATAAATTTTAATGCCATTTGATTTCAATTTTTAATGATTATTAGTCAATAACTTGCTCCCCCGAGAAAACAAAGAATAATCTGATATTTGAGAAGTATTCGTTAGTTTCTGGTGAGCGAAGTGTAGCTTGACCTTCAAAATAGTAGCAAAAATTAGCGCCTTCAACGTTATCAGTATGCGACATGATAAGGTTCGTGAGCGCCTTCAATCTTGCTGTATTAGGGATCGTGTTATCGTTTTTGCCGTTAATCTTAACATTAAGGTTTGGCACATAACAATTAATATTTACAACACACTGCTGCGGGAAGTCAGGAGTTATAGGTAATGAATTAATGACAATATCCTCCTTCTTTGAATTGATAGGCCTGTTCAACTTGTACACATCACCATCAATAGATGCTTTAACTGTGCTGTTGATCTTTTGCCACACAATATCTATAGCGTCGTTGGTAGTGTTCATAGCTTCATCACTTTAACCTGTTCCTTTAGTTTGCGCAGCTGATCCGGAACTTTGTCGCCAGCCAGCAGTTCAGTGCTTGTGAGCACATCGCGGCCAGTGGCTTCAACAAACAGGGCATACTCCATTCCGGCCACAAGTATGAGGACATATCCTTCAGTGTATGTTTTGGCCAGTTGCTCGGCATATGATCTTCCAATCTTAACCCCATCATCGGTTGATGTCTCAACACCTGGGGTCTTCTCAAAATTTGCATGAATGATCTCGCCATGAACTACCAATATATAACCTGTTGAACTCCTCAAATTGCCCGTCCTGTCAGTGTATCCAACTTCAGATGGAATCTGCCTCGCGTGATTGACAAGCTCCTCTCCAACATAAAAGAGTCGCTCGATAATCGACTGTTCGATCCTTTCTGCAGCACGTTGGAACCGGTCCCTTAACTGTTGTTCGTTTACATTGCTACTTATACCCATATCTGGCAGTACTTAAGCTCGCGGGTAAATCTCACGACTGATCCTTGAACACGTATCCTGTCACGAGAGTCACGCACATAGATTTCATCTCCGTGCTCCAGGTCAGGACACTCCAAAGGGGCATACACCACAGATGCATAGTCTATCTGTGTGCCATCAGGCAAGTTGGTCTTACGACCGTTGCCATTTGGTTCATCCCTGCAGAAGCAGGCAAATGTGCTTTGCAACTGAGGTTTTATGAAATTGCCTTCTGCGTCACGTGGAGTGTCGTCTTCTGTAGTTTTCAGGAAAAGTTTGTGATGATACCTTCGCATAACTACCACCTATGGGAACCATCGCTGATTGAGCTTACTTTGACAACCCCGGAAGCATCGATCCCGGCCACCTGGCACAATGCCTTGATTCGCATGATCAGGCCTTCCTTATCAAAACCCTGCCCGAAGGCGCCCTCCCTCTCAGAGGTAAGGCTCAGAAACCGACTCAGGACATCAATTGCAGTTTTAGTAATTGCTTTCTTGTCAGAATATGTATCTTCAGGATTAAGGGAATTATCATTTATTGCCTTCTCGGCCACTTTTTGTGTTACCGTATAAGGTTCACACTCGGCCATCAATGCTTCCAGGTTTGTCATTTTGCTCGTTTAAGCGCTGGTTGCTGAAACGTTAAGATTCACAATGCCATCAATAGCGGTGAATACAGGTATTCCACGGCTTGAGGCCTGTGTCAACTCAGCTGCTTGCTGATCGCCACTTTCTCCGGTGCGCCACTGGGCAACAACGATGTTGCCGCGGTCGTAGTTAGAGTACGTAACATTCTCCTCTGGCATGATCTGGTTATCCTCGAAGGCTGTTTTCACGATGCCTATTTTGCCTTGGGGAATAAAGGTTACCATGTTCGCGTTCCACGGGTTCACAACCGTACGCTTGCCATTCACAAGAACGTCATTGCGCTTATTAACCACCACAATAGGTGGAAGCCCATAACGCTGAAACTGCTCATTCAAGTAGTCGAGCATAAGCGGCGTATTAAGTTTGTCAGTCCCATAGATTGCTTGCTTTACTGTTTTGAACTTTGCAAGCATAAGCAGTACACTATTGTCCATCATCATAGCACCGAAGTCAACCTTACCCTTGAAGTCGTTTACGATCTTCGATAAGTCCTCGAAAGGATCGGCAGTATTGACGTTAGCGGCATTCCATATCGTGTCTACATAACGCTTATTATCCGAAGGCATCTGATAGTCAATTGTGAGCCTTCTGCCATCTGGGTTTGTATTCTCATCCAGAACTACACTCCCGCCGTTGGACAGTGCCTTGAGGGTTATGAAGTCGTACCGGTCCTTAACCCCTTTCACGGCTTCGGATACATTAGCGAACATAGTGTCTATGAGCTTTTGTGTCTTAGCCTTGTCAGCGATGCGGGTTGTCTCAAGCATCTGCAGGAGCTCACGCATCTTGTTTGCTGTCATTGGGTATTTGTGGCCAATACGAGGAATTTCACCAGTGAAGGTGTTTGCTCCATCGTGGCTTCTGAGGGGAGTACCTGCATCATTTCCGATGACCGATGCAAGAACGGTCAGGCGAAATGTACCAATAAGCTCAGAGAAGGTAAGGCCATATTGAGGGGTATCCCAGTCAAATAACTGGTCAGTCCAGGATTCGCTGAACAACTGCTTTTGCTTTTCACTTGCCTCATCAAAGGTGATTTGAACCAACTTTGTCAGGTCTCCAAAAAGTTCAGATTTGAAAAATGATTTCATGTTTTTAGTCTCCTATGCTTTTTAGAGTGAATTGGAATAGCGAATGTGCGGGTTGGCCGTCAGGAAGTCATTCGTTTTGAGCGACGCCGGGACGGGCAATACACGATTAGCAAACAGCTCAGCATCCTTGGATACATCAACGCCTGTGATGTTACTGTGCACCTTAACAGGGGCAATTGTAACGCAATTAAATGTTGCAATGAATGCAGCCTCGTCCGCAACATTCTTGATTTGGGTAATAATATCGCCAACCTCCAGGTCAGGGATAGCAGCTGATAAGGTTATTACACCTCCGGCTACGGATGCTACCGTAACTTCTACAAGAGGGTCCACACCTTCAGCTGGGATGATATGCACGAGGTCACCGGCGACAAACAAGTTCTCCAGGTATTCGTCTTGCTCAAGGGTAACGATTTTTGCATCTTCTGAGTCAATTGCCGTTACCCGTGCTGATTTTAGTACCTTAACCTTGCGGGTTGATTCATCGCAAACAGCGAGCGTACCGGCAGGGATAATGGTGCCAACAGCGAATGACTGACCTGAGGTGTCAAGCTCAAAACCACCCTCAACCAGGTGGGGTATCTTGACAAATACAGGACGGCCTCCGCCGTAACTGGTTTTTTCGAAATTCATGTTTTAGAATTTTGGATTACTACTTTTTCTCATTACCCACCGCATATTTATCAACCAAAGTTCCAGCGACTTCTTTTAGCGCTTGATCCTCGCTTGAGAAAAGTGCAGTAGGCTTCTTGTCAGTAAGCCCTGCTGTTATCAGTTCCTGTTTGATATCTGTAAGGAAAGTTGTTACCCCTGCCTCATCGAGGTCATCAGGCACAATGACTCCTTTCATTCTCCAATCAGGGATCTGCAGTTCTTTCACCTTTGCCGCCACAACTGCTGCCCTGGTCTCCTTAGCCTTTTCAGACTTGAATTGCTGGTTTTCCGTTTGAAGTGCTTCAAGCTTTTTGGCTTGATCTTCTTTGTAGGCTTTGAACCATGCGGGTTCGTCATCAGCTGGTGGGGCAGGAGGTATGGGAGTTTTTTCCTTAAGGTCTTCCAGTTCCTTTGATTTATCGCCAAGCTCTTTTGTTTTTGTGGCAAGCTCGGTGCGAACTTTATCAATGTCGCCCTGGAAAGATTTCA
>CALAZZ010000173.1 GCA_937926515.1 uncultured Bacteroidales bacterium
GTTTTTGTGGCAAGCTCGGTGCGAACTTTATCAATGTCGCCCTGGAAAGATTTCAGTAGCGGCTCGACCCCGGCAATTGCGGTTTCGATCTGGTTATCTTCAGTGACGGTTTTCGACAAATAGTCGGCCACCCCGTCAAAAGCCTTATCGCCAAAACCCAGGTTCTTGAACTTGTTTTTTAGCGCGGTTAGGATTTTTTCCTTCATAGATCTAAAATTTTACAATTAAGGATGTAAAGTTATTTGTAAAACCTCATAAAAATATGAGTGTTCAAAAGACACCTTAAGAATCAAATTAAAACATTTGAATATCAGCATTAAATAATTTTATAAAAAAATCAAAAAAATAAGTTGTATTTAATAAAACTTTTGTAATTTAGTAATGAAATAACCTAAAACATAAATAACTATGACAGATTCAGACATTATACCCTTTGGTAAACACAAAGGCAAACAAATGCAAGATGTGCCGGCGGATTACCTGCTGTGGCTGCTTGACAATGGACTTAAAGACGGTGGTGTTAAAGATTATATCATCGAGAATAAAAAGGTGCTGGAGATTGAGGTGAAGAGAATGTCAAATGGCTAAAACACGTGACTTTCCACCAACACTCAGGCACTTTGTAAAAGTGCTGAACTCTTTCCGTGGGTACTATTACGATTACGATGTCTTCCGGGATTTCGTTGATTACACAGCAGCGTCATTGTTGTGGGAAGGCGACAAGCAGTTGGCCGAACAATTGAAGGCCCGGTACAAGGAAGATTACCCAATGTTTGGCGAATTATTCAAGGCAATGGTACAGACCATTCATGACAACCTTGCAGAGGATCTGGACTGGTATGATGCTCTTGGAACCCTTTATGAAGAAATAGCCTCACAAAGTAAAGCTTCCTTCCTTGGTCAGTTTTTTACACCTCCAACAGTATGTGACTTTATGGCCCAGATACAACGTCCGCTTGAAGAATGTGGAGACAGGAAAACAGGCCTTACTATAAATGACCCTACATGCGGTTCTGGGAGGCTTTTACTGGCCTTTAACAAGTTTGCCCCGGGTAACTATCTTGTTGGACAGGACGTTGATGTAATATGCACTAAAATGACAGCCATTAATATGGCATTGCACGGATGCAGGGGACAATCGATCAATGGTAATAGTCTTATGCCTGATGATTTCAAGTTTGGATATGAGATTAATCCTATGATCAATCTGACAGGGGGTATCCCACACATTTTGCCGCTAACAAAGAAGCAGTCAGTCGCATGGAATGTATGGCATAATCGGAACGGAAAGCCTTTAGAGGTGGCTCCAAATGGAGCCAACAGTATTAAACAAGTACAAGAAAATAAAACCATACCCGAACTTGTCCCGGGTACACAATTAACATTGTTCTAATAAATTTCAACATTAAAGTGAAAAAGGTAAGAGAAATCAAAGTGAGGGAGCATGTTGAGATGCCGCGTAAAACCCATAGGGGGCCGTTTAAAGGGAGGTCAAAACCTCAGCTGGTCCTAACAGGTTTGTGGTTGCAGGAGGCAGGGATAGATTACGGTAACACTGTACAGGTGTATGTCTATCCTGACCGGCTTGTGATCAAGGGCTGATCAACTAATTATATTGCCAGGTTCTGATATCAGATACCGGCTTAACTTGTACCTTTTTCCAATCAGAATATTTTAACTTTACACCATGAATAAGCAACAACG
>CALAZZ010000174.1 GCA_937926515.1 uncultured Bacteroidales bacterium
TAAAAACTCATGGGAAGCCACAAAAGCACAAAAACACTAAATCTCACTAAAGGTAATACGCAGTCAGTTTAGACCATCAGTTCACTATAAAAACCTTTCGTGCTTTAGTGTTTTAGTGGCAGAAAAAACTCATGGAAGCCACAAAAGCACAAAAACACTAAATCTCACTAAAGGTAGTACACAGAAACCTTAGACCATCAGCTCACTTTAAAAATCCTTTCGTGCTTTCGTGTTTTAGTGGCAATAAAAAAACTCAGGGAAGCCACAAAAGCACAAAATCTAATTAATGATATGCATCTAAAAGCATTAGCTGATGATATAGCATCATGACACCATAAAATACAAACCAAATGAAACATAAAACACTTAACATTGGCATCTCTTGCATCGGCAGTGGCGTAGGGCAATCCGTGATCAACTCATTGCGGCTATCGCGACTGCCCTTAAAAACGATCGGACTCGGCACAAACCCCTTTGCCTACGGGGCTTATGACTGTGATGTTTACGATTACACATTAAGCATTTATGATGACGGTTTTATTGATAACCTGATACAAAAATGCAAAGAACATGAAGTCGAATTGATCATCCCTGGTCATGATGATGAAGCGCTGATCTATGCAAAACATATAAGCAAGTTTGAACAAGCCGGTATTAAGGCATTGGTGGCTGGTGAAGAGCTCATCTCAATCTGCCGCGACAAAGAGCGTATGAGTGAAGAACTCAATCAAATTGCGAAAGTTTTCGTCCGCAGTTACAATAAGCAGTCTTTTGCGGCCGCCCTGGCATCGGGCATTTTAACCTATCCTTTCATCGCCAAGCCCCGCAGTGGTTTTGCTTCCAGGGGAGTTGAAATAATCAGGTGTGAGGCCGACTTACACAAGATTACTGATAGTCATATTGTTCAGGAACTTGCCATACCCTCTAAACTGGATCCTAACTACAGCTTTTATATGGCTGAAATTGACAAAAACCGCAACCCACAAGTGTCAGAAGTTTCCATACAGCTGGTCTACAGCCCGCAGGGACAACTCATGGGACGTATGTTCTCATACAACAAGTTAAACAATGGTGTGCCCATTGAGATCGTACCCTATGACAATACCTACATTTGGAGCATTGTGGACGAACTAATTCCCAGGCTATTACAAATGGGCCTCAGGGGACCGCTGAACATACAGGGCCGGCTTACCGACCAAGGCCTTAAATTATTCGAAATGAACCCGCGGTTTACCGGCATCACAGGCCTGCGAGCGCTGATGGGCTTTAATGAAGTGGAGGCCTGTGTGAAAGAGTGGTTGGGCATAGATTGCGGAAACAATAAACTACAAATCAACTACAACCGTTTTGGGGTGCGGCAAACGGCTGACAAATCCATACCATTGGAGCGAAATCAACGCATTAGCCAACTGGCCAGGCAGATAAACAATGGCGAAATTAAAAAGCAGAAAACACTATTGGTAACCGGAGCCTGTGGCTACCTGGGTCAAAACCTGATCAACCGATTGCTGGAATCATCCGATTTTGAGATCTGGATATTCGATATTGATAAACTCAAAATCAATTACCTGTTTGGCAACAAAACAACAATGCTGTTTGACAAGGACGACCTGCTTCAGGGTAGGCTACAACTGGGGAAAATTGACATTTTACTACACCTTGGATTTGCACGTCCCTATGGCACCAATATGCAGATAGCTGAAAGCCTGAGCTTCACGCTCGATCTGTTCAACAGGGCAGCAGCCCACCAGGTGCCTGTCATTATCAACATCTCATCACAAAGTGTGTATGGCAGTGCCACACCCCCCTGGCATGAGTCAACTCCACCTTCACCTCAAACCGTTTACGGCCAGGCAAAATATGCCTCCGAGCTGTTTTTGCAAGCCCTGGGCGAAACAAATAAAACGCTTAAATTCTGTTCTGTGCGCCTGGGCACCCTTGCCGGTGGCGCTGGCGGACTGGTGGAAGTTGACTTCTTATCCAAGATCTCCAGAAAGGCGCTTGCTGCCCATCCCATCCGGATTGTTGGTGGAGACCAGCTGATGGAACGGCTTGATATACGTGATGCTGTTTCGGCCATTATCACGTTGTTGCGCTCCAGGCCCGAACGGTGGAAACCGGTTTACAATGTGGGACCGGGCAAAGCATTGAGTTTGATGGAAATCACACTCAGGGCAGTGCAACTGGCCAAACAATACAATGGCGGCCAAAGCTCCGAAATAACTATCGGGGATAACCAGGCGCGAAGGCCCAAAGGGATGGACTCGGGTCTTTTTTATATGGAATTGGACTGGAGGCCACAATATAGTACCGACGATTCAATCCTATCCTTGCTTGACTACTTTAGGCAGCATTATCAGACCAGTCAATCCAATCAGGAATGATATAATAATCAAATCATCACTACAATTTGGCAGATGAATCTTAACTAACGCTAAGCCAGATTATGCAGACGGTATTCTGGCTTCAGCATGAATTGATAAACGGCTGTTGAATGATTATACCCTTCGGTAATAATGATCTGTTTACATTTGCACTTTTTTCTTAAAATCAACTATTGTTTCACCTATGAGCCAGGTAATAGGACCAGATCATTCAGACTGATTCCTAAATCGTTTATTAATAGCTTGATATTAAGCAATCACGCATAACTAAAAACAATCAACATATCAACATGAGTAACAAAATCATCATCAACTTCTGCCCAACAGGCATGATTCCTACAAAGGAACTTACCCCATTTGTTCCGGTTTCTCCACAGGAAATTATTGAGCAAACACATGAGGCTTATGAGCTGGGGATCACAATAGCGCACCTTCATGCACGAAATGAGGATGGAACGCCAACTTATAAATCCTCTATTTATCAAACTATATTTGAGGGTGTTCGCAAACATTGCCCCGAACTTATAATTTGCGGAAGCAGTTCGGGTCGTAACTGGCCTGATTTTGAAAAGCGATCCGAAGTGATTGAACTTAAACCCGATATGTGTTCTTTAACATTGTCATCGCTCAATTTTGTTAAACAGGCCTCTATGAACTCACCCGACATGATCGTGAAGCTTGCCGAAAAGATGAAAAGCCTTGGTGTAGTGCCTGAATTAGAGTGTTTTGACCTGGGAATGATCAATTACGGTATGTATCTTATAAGCAAAAATGTCATCGAAGGTCCCTACTTATTGGAATCTGCTTTTTGGCAATATCGCTGGCTTTCAGGCTAATTTTCTCCAGATAGGAACTGCACTGGCCAACATACCGAAGGACCACTATGTAGGCATTGCCGGCTTGGCAGGCGATCAGCTTCCGGTAAATGCAGCCGCCATTGCCATGGGTTATGGTGTAAGGGTGGGTATTGAGGATAATATATGGTGGGATGCCAAAAGAAGCCATCATGCATCAAATATTGCCCTTATACATCGCATTCATGAACTCATCGCAGTACACGGGTCATCTCATATGACTGCAAAAGAGTTTGGAGAATTAGGGTTTTACAACAGAACCCGGTAAATCAATCACTTCCTTAGCTAATCGTTATATTTTTTACCTTCATTGATTCGAACTGCATACTATGAAGAAGTTCAATAAATGGTTCCTAATCAGAGATTTGGTGCAGATTAAAAAATATGGCTTAATCTCACATTTAAAATATCTGTTTGATTATGGAAAGACTGTTGTGTATGTACAGAGCAATTTGTCTATTATGCCTGTTTTGCAAGATATATCGCCATATACAACTCGTGAATTAGATGTTTATAACGAAAAGGATTTGCTTATTTGGGCCAATATCATTAATCAAGCCTATGGAGAAGAGCAATACGATGAAAAACTTGCACAAATGAAACTTACAAACCACGAGTTTCTTAATATCCTTAAAGTATTCTTGATTTTTCATGAGGAAAAGTGTATTGGTACAGTCTCTGCAGCAACATTTAAAAGCAATCCGAAAATAGCTAGTGGATGTCGGTTCGCAGTGCATCCTGATTATCAAGGGAAAGGACTGGGGAAATACTTGTATCTGTATATAATGTATTATTTGCGCGATAATGGGTTCAGGTATTTTGAAAGCACTATGTCAATTAAACGCCAAACCTCTTTCATCCTTAAATTCAAGCTTGGATTTTACCCGCAATTCAACAGAAAATATGTTCAATTCAAAAGCCAGAAACGATTTTTTGCAATTAGGTGGCTTGCAAATCACAAGCTCAATCAGCTTTGGAAAAGGCATCAGAGATCTTTGAATAAACAGTTTGCTCAGTTATCCCCATAACTTAACGGAATGTTTAGAAGCCCTCATTTCATTAATCCATAAAAGAATCGCTCACAAAACAATTGTCAGCAAATAGTTTTAAGCTGAACTTTTGTGATAGGTTTATTATTTAAAGGAGCTACTATCAATTTGAGATACTTCAAAATGAAAAAAGCCATTGTTCTAGGTGGAACCCACGATCATATCAGGTTAATCGAAATTCTGAAAGGCAAGGGTTATTTTACTTACCTTATAGATTATCTCGAGAACCCGCCGGCACGAAATCATGCAGACGAATATGTGAGGGAAAGCATACTTGACATGGAGGCTGTTTCTAGTCTTTCCAATAAAATAAAGCCAAATATAGTCATGGCTGCCTGTATCGACCAGGCCTTGCTCACCACTGCACAACTGTGTGAAAAGCTAAAACTGCCTTGCCATATCAGCTATCAAACTGCCATCGAACTTACGAACAAAGCGCTCATGAAAAACAAATTCGCTGCTCATCAAATTCCCACTACTCCATTCATTGTGCAACGAGTTTTACAACCAGAATCAGTAGCAAGGCTTAAGTTTCCGTTAGTCGTTAAACCCGTTGATTCCAATAGTTCAAAAGGAATATCAAAAATTATTACACAAAAAGAGCTCGAAAGTGCAGCCATTACGGCCCTTGCGCACAGCAGGTCAAAACACATCATCATGGAAGAATATATGGAAGGTGAGGAGTTTTCGGTGGATGTGGCTGTTAAAAACGGGGTGCCAACGGTTTTATTGGTAACTAAAAACATAAAAATGCCACAGAGCGAAAAAACTTTCACCATTGTTCAAAGCTATTTCCCTGCAACTACTGACACTACACTGCTTAGCAAGATCAACGATATTGTAAAACAGATTGTGGTAGCCTACAATATCCGAAATAGCCCATTGTTGGTGCAACTCATACATAACAATGGAGAATTGTATGTGATCGAATTCAGTGCGAGGCTTGGCGGAGGGTCAAAGCACCATCTGATAAAAAAGATCACCGGCTTTGATGTGTTGGAATGGTTCGTTGATGTGATTCATTCTCAATCCAAAGAGATCAGTATCAGGCAAAATTATAATTATGCCTGCATTAATTATTTATACGCAAGAAAAGGAAAAATTGCCAGTTTTGAAGGTTTTGAAGAGTCAGCCGCTGAAGGAATCATTGATGAATACTACTATTACAAAACCCCGGGAATGCAAATAACCAACCATATTGCGAGCTCCGATAGGCCGGCTGGGTATTTAATTACAGATCAGAAATATGATTCATTTTTAAAGAAGCTGACCCTCGCCAACGAAAAGATCGCTGTTCTTGACGAGCACGGATCATCACTAACCATTAACAATCAAGTTGTTTCTTAACCTTAGAGAAAAGCTTACACATTGATAAATAGTGTTTATCATAACATGCTTTACTGGTTATCCATCAACCATATGGAGCGTATTAAAACCTATGGCTTAGTTCCTCATTTCAAATATGTTTTCAACTTCAATGTTAGCAGGGTTGTGGTTAATTTGCAGGCAAACCTGGCCGATCTTCCACCGTTAATTACCCCAGAAGGATACATGGTAAGACAGATGGAAACCACTGACAAGAAGGAAATTGCCATATGGATAAGGATTGTGAACAACGCTTACCCTGATGCTGACGAAAATGAAGAAAGTTTCATGAAGCATCTATATAAACATCCCTTTCTTGAAGCACAAAAGATTTTCTTCTTAATCAGGGATCAGGTGATTGTTGGTACAGTCACGACAGGGCGTTACCGCAAAAACCCTGAGTATGGCGGAGATGCAAGAATCGCCATTCTTCCAACTGAGCAAGGCAAGGGTTTAGGTTTTTTTGCGATTAATTACGCCTTTCACTATATTAAAAACCAGGGGATCAGTAAAGGTGAAACAGTTATTTCACTCAGGCGTACTCCTTCCCTATTACTCCATTTCAAATGTGGCTTTCGACCTGAATTCGACAGGAGTAAGCTTATGTTTGATGTACAGAAAAGGATGTGGCCTGTTCGAATGATCGTTAAAAAGAAAGTGCAGAAGCTTTTTACTCATTATCTTTCTTCCATTCAATGAATCTCATCAATAATTTGATGACCTCAGAGGCAGCATGTAAGCTGTAAAATTCAAATCAGAGGATCTTTAACATGAAAATCTCCATCATAGGCGCAGGAAACGGCGGGCAAGCTATGGCCGGGCATTTTGCCATGCTTGGCCACCAGGTTTGTTTATATAATCGCACCGCTGAGAAACTTGCTTTGATTGCAGCGCAAAAAAAAATCCTGCTTAATGAAGCAATCAAAGGAACCGGCAATCTGCATATTGTAACCTCAAATCTTGCCGAGGCTATCGAGCAGGCTGAGTTGATTATGATCACCACCACAGCCGATGCCCATCTGGAGCTTGCCCAGAAAATGGCCCCGTTGGTGCACCACGGCCAGATCATCGTGCTCAATCCAGGACGTACGCTGGGTGCTTTTGAGTTTGGTAATACCCTTCGCAAATTGTCTGACAAACAAGTGTATATCGCCGAAGCACAGAGCCTTATCTATGCCTGCCGGGCCGAATTGCCTGGTCAGGCAAGGATCATCGGCGTAAAGGACAAAGTACTGTTGGCGACTTATCCACAGCGTGATACTGCCTTGGTGTTGGATGTGGTAAACTCAGTTTATCCCTGCTTCATTGAAGCAAGCAACAGCCTGGAAACCAGCCTCGAAAACATTGGAGCCGTATTGCACCCTGCAGTGATTTTGTTTAATGCCGCCACCATTGAAAGGGGACAGGGATTCTTTTTTTACAACGACATGACGCCTGCCGTAGCCGGTTTCCTGGAACAAATCGACCAGGAGCGCCTGAAGATCGGTGAAGCTTTTGGTTTGAAGTTAAAATCGGTCTCCGAATGGGTATCTTACGCCTACACCGGGATAAGTGGCACTAACCTATGTGATAAGATCAGGAACAATCCAGCCTATTACAAAATTCTTGCACCCACAAGTTTGCATAGCCGACTGCTGCTCGAAGACATCCCCACAGGCATTTTACCCTTTGTAGAACTTGGGCGTCTTGCTGGAGTGGAAACTCCCTTGATGGAAGCTGTGCTTCATATTTCTGAAACCCTTTTGCAGATGAAATTCACCTCCAATGGCCGTACACTTAAAAGACTTGGCATTGAAGGTATTAGTAAAGATGAATTCCTGAACTTGCTCTGATCATGCAAAAACTAAACGACAACGAAGTTTTTGGCTTCATCCGCCCCCAGGTAGATGCCCACACCCTGGGTATTGCTGTTATCTCGGGGCTGTTGCGTCATTGTGGCTACCGCGTGTGCATCGGAGATGCCGCCATAAGCGCCGCGGTGGACGAGGTAAACAAACTCGATCATATTTCGTTACTCAGCCAGTGGATCCGCAAAGAGCATATCAGCCGTCTGGGCTTCAGCTACCGCCTCGATCCTTTTGCAGCACAGCAGGCATTTGGCAAGGTGTTTCACCTGCTTAAAGAAAATAATCTTTATAGTGAGCAGGGCGGTCCAATCAGGCAGGTCTATTTCGCCGGTCTCCCGGAAGCCTGTGTACGTATCGCCCGCGAATACCACAACCGGGTTCCTGTGTTTGTAGGTGATGAAACCCCCATCGAAACCCTAAAAAAAATAGGTGTGCCCGATGTGAAAATACCGCATACTGTTGCCGAAGGATCAGTGTATGATGATCAGCGCATGGCCTTTGCCACTGAACTTGTTCAGTCCGGTGACCATCATTGGCAAGCCCCTCCGGCCAAGGGTGGCTACACCACGTATGGAACTTTCAGCGATACACTGGTGGCACGCATCTTACACAACCGTAAGCTTGCCCGGCCACCCCTAATGCGTGTGCATGTGGGGCCATATCATCCTGACTATACCGAAGCAAAAAAAGTATTTAACTCCTGGCTCAAAACCCTGGCTACAACCGGCTTCTTGGATATTGTTTCGGTTGGTTCCTCCCAGCTAAGCCAGAGCGATTTCGACACCGATTGGGGCAGCAAACCCAATGGCGGAGGCGTGCCCATCAACTCAGCGCAAGATTTGCGCGACATCTGGGAGGCATCGCGTCCCATGCTGGTGCGTACCTATGCCGGCACACGCAACATTCCAAACCTGGCCAGGATCTATGAAGAAACCATCAACACCGCCTGGCATGCCCTCTCGTTTTGGTGGTTTAACCGCATTGACGGCCGGGGGCCTAACGGCGTGAAGGAAAATCTTGAGCAGCACATCGAAACCTTGCACTATATCGCTACCACCGGCAAACCGTTTGAGCCAAACATTCCGCATCATTTTTCATTCCGGGGCAGCGATGATTACAGCTATGTACTTTCGGCTTACCTTGCGGCCATTACTGCCAAAAAAATGGGCGTGCGCTATTTTGTGCTGCAAACCATGATGAATACGCCCAAATACACCTGGGGTGTGCAGGACCTGGCCAAAGCCCGTGCCTTGCTGTTGCTCACACGCGAACTTGAAGATAATACCTTCAAGGTGTTTCTGCAGCCACGTGCCGGCCTTGACTATTTTTCGCCTGATCCTGAAAAAGCCAAAATGCAGCTGGCTGCAGTTACTGCGATGATGGATGACATTGAACCGGACAACAGGCTCAGTCCCGACATTATTCACGTGGTGAGTTATAGCGAGGCCATCAAGCTGGCAACGCCTGAGATCATCAACGAAAGCATACAGATCACCTTGCACGCACTGGCTGAATATCGCCGCCAGAAAAGCCTTGGAAAGGTGGACGATATGAAACACAATACAGAGGTGCAGCAACGAACACTTGATTTGATGCATGAAGTGAAAGCCATCAGAAAACTCATCGAAAAACATATTCCCGATCCATATTCTGCAGGGGGTTTATATAGCATTTTCCAAAAAGGCATCATGCCTGTCCCCTACCTATGGGAAGGCAGGGATGAATTTAAGGAGGCCGTGAAATGGAACACGGCCATTGTGAATGGCGGGGTAAGCGTGGTGGATGGGCAGAATATACCGATCAAACCAACCGAAAGAATATCTGCTATTTTTGAATCAAGTAAACCATGATGACAAATAACTACTCCTATACCCCACTCAAAGAACCCATCCCCATCACCGAACAGCGATGGCCGGAGGGCACCATTCCACTTGTGCATACCCGCACCATGACCTTTATGCATGAAAATTACATTCGTGATTGCATTAAGGGAATATTGATGCAAAAAACCACATTCCCCGTACAGGTATTGATACACGAAGATGCATCGACAGATAAAACCGCTGAAATTGTGCGTGAGTATGAGCTAAAATATCCACATTTAATTAAGGCATTCTATCAGCAGGAGAACAGTCATACCAAACCTGATAAACATCAACGCAGGGCTGAGTTTTCAAGCTGGCGTGTGGGGAAATATGAAGCCCTCTGCGAAGGCGATGACTATTGGACTGATCCGCTTAAGTTGCAGAAGCAATTCAACGCCTTAGAAAGTCATCCAGACTGCAGTTTGTGTGTGCATGATGGCATGAAACTATTTCCAAACGGAAAGAAAATACCTTTTAAAGTGCCCAAAAATGCCACAGGGTACTTTGGAGTGAGGGATATCCTAAGTGCGCCGACCTTTGCCCCTACAGCATCCTATTTTTTTAAGAAAGAAGTACTCGGGGCAATACCTGAGTGGAAAAAAATGTCTCCCTCCGGGGACTTTCTAATTGAAATGTATTCACAAAAGTTCGGTAAAGGATATTATCTTAAAGATACAATGTGCATCTATAGGAAATTTGCTTTGAACTCGTGGAGCTCAAAATTCAGAAAAAGAAATAATTATAATTTCCTTTTAGATTTGGGCCAAAGAAAAATACAAGTTATTAATAAACTAATTGAGGAGTTCCCTGAAATAGAAGAAGATGCCTTTAATGTTAAACTTTCACATGCCTACACTAATCTGGCAAAGGGATTCTTGCTTTCGGGTGATTTTAAGTCATTTAAGGAGTCAATGAGAATTTCAAAAAGAAAAGCAGGACCTGATTTTTCATTAAATCAGCAACTAGGCTATTATCTAAGGCATTTTCCTATCGTACTTAGGTCATTAGTAATGATATTCGATAAACTAAGATCATTATAATAATCAATAATATTAGGTGCTTCTAGAAACCTCAAGTAATCCTATGATAATTCTGCGCAAAATAATATGAACATTCGAAAATTAGTGGCGCAACTGAGTAGAATGATTGATTTTGGATTTGGATAGTTGATAATTGTAAAACCCATCACTTATAACAACATACGCATAAGTGTTCCATCAAAAGCAATTTTTCATAAGAACATGCATATTAAATTAAATAATTTTGCATCTATGGCTCTGAGGAAACACCATTCTTAATAATTTGGGTTTATATCGAAGCAATGCAGTAAAGTTATAAAATTAAATTTATACTTCGCATTTATTCAAACCAAATAATACTATGACAACATTTAAAAAAAAACATCAGGCTAATTATAATAAACTAGTTCATGAGGTTGAAGAGAATTTATTGAACCTAAACCAAAAGAATTTTGAAGAGTTCTGTACATATTATAAGAGCTTGTGTAAGCTTCCTGCCAAACGGCCTTTCTATCGATATAATTGGCTCAGGCGGACTGCACCTATGGTTAAACTTATTGAATCCCTGCCTGTGCGCGAAAAACCCTGGAAAATATTGGATGCCGGTTGTGGCGTAGGCTCTGAATCCATATTTTGGGCCAGCCTGCGTGATGATATAGAAGTAGTTGGGGCCGACATTAAACAGGAGCGTCTGGATGTTGCGAAAGCCAGGCTTGAGAAAATGAAGAATGTAACAGGAAAATCATTGAAGGTTACCTTTGAACTCACCAATATTTTTGAATTATTGGATGCAAAACAGTTTGACCTGATCTGGACCATGGAAGCCATTTCGCATATTCACCCTGCTGAGGATTTTTTAAGTGCTGCATACAACAGCCTGGAACCGGGAGGTCATCTTATCATCTCAGACAGCCATCTCCTTAACCCCAAAATGCAATGGCGCATCATAAAACTCAGACGCAAAAGCCCAAAATACACACAAAAGGTACTTGATGATGGCAGCCGTATTGGCTATGCCGATGAAAGGCTTTTTGCCGTACCATTCCTGAAAAGATTAATGCGCAATGCGGGTTTTACAGATATACATTCACAATTGAGCATATTTTTTCCGCCTGGCCTTTTCCGTTGTAAGCAATTGTTACCCATCCATACAGCAGTGGATAAGGCATTGAACCAAATTCCCTTGCTGCGTCTGATTGGTGGAATTTATACTCTATCAGGTAAAAAAATAACTTAAACGCCAATATAAAATTGAAAATCCTCCACCTCATCACCGGCCTCAGCACCGGCGGCGCCGAGCGCTCGCTGGTGAAGCTGATTGAAACATCTGACAGGCACCGATTCAGGCATACAGTGGTTAGCCTGCTGGGCAAGGTCACACAAGGCACAGTGCTAGAGGATATGCGTAGAGGTGCATATCTTGGGTATGAGTAACTAGTGGCAGTTACCTGGGCAGTTGTTGGGGTTGAGGCGGCTGGCAAGGCGACTGGCACTCAATTTGGAGCACACATAGAGGTCTCTTGAATCCGTGGTATCATCATTTATCCACTCAAGGAATAATTACAAAAAAAATTCAAATGAATTTTAGAGAGCCTAAGAAAAAAAATACCTTAGCCATTCATACTATTTTTGTGCCGCGTGAAAACATACTTTTTATTCGTGAATGGATAGTCTATCATATTGGTATTGGAGTGTCACATTTCTACTTGTATGATAACACAGGATCAATTGGAGGAAAACCCACCCTTAAAAAACGAACCGAGATTCGCAATAAGTATGGAATTGATTTTCAACACCTAACAAATGATTTAAGTGATGGGGATATTAAACATCAACTAAATGAACTCAATACCATTTTTCCAGGCTTAATCACTTATGTGCGTTGGGATCCTCGTGATGAGAATGGTAATATTGTGTATGCTCAACCCACGTCAATTTGTGATTATTACAATAAATTTTCCAAACATCATGATTGGACAGCTTTCATTGATATGGATGAATTTATTTTCCCATCTGGCGAAAAAAACCTACTTGAATTAATTAAAGACTATGAAAATAAAGGTTATGGAGACATAATAATTATGCAAAAGAAATTTGCAGAACGATTTGATTATTTGGATCGTTACGTTATTGAAATAACAAGATGCATTGATAATATAAATACGATTAATTGGGCGCCAAAGCATATCATACATCGAGAATATTACGATGATTCAATATTAAACAATCCGGCGAAGATCAAGAAATGGGGAATTCACACCATTCCAACTAAAGCTAAGAAAGTGTTCCAGGCACCAATAGATGAATTACGTTTTAACCATTACAATACCAACACGAGACTCCTTAATTGGCTAAAAAAAATGTCAGTCAGAAAAAATGATATATACTTGGATGGTGAGGATGACAGCATGAAAATTCATTATGATTTTGTGAATAAGCATTGCCTTAAACTACAAAGGCCATACAATTGGGGTAGAAATGTAAAGCCAGAGAGGGTAACAAATCAACAACCTACACGTAATTTTTTATTCAACTATCGTTTATCTTTTAGTATTTTATATACTTCCGATTCACGAAAAGCAATGATAAGGAAAATATTCAGAAGAATTAAATCTTACCTTGAGAAAAAATAAAAATTATTGAAAATCCTCCACCTCATCACCGGCCTCAGCACCGGCGGCGCCGAGCGCTCGCTGGTAAAGTTGTAGAGTTTTGGATGAAAAATTAATGGAAACCAAAGAAGCTGTGAGGTGAAAAGCTACTATTGTAAACGGTGGGGTGATGCTGGTAGATGAGGAAGTCCTGCTATTAAAGCACACAGACAGTATATCCTGTAACTTTGACGTACAAAGCAATCAGATGAAATCAGATTAACACTTTGAATGAGAGCCAAAATATAGAATACAAAAGATCCTGGCGTGACGAGTATTTGAAGTGGATCTCCGGATTTGCAAATGCATCTGGCGGAAAATTATTCATTGGAATAGACGATCATGGAGTTGTTGTTGGTGTGGATGAGCCAGATAAATTGATGGAGTAAATGAGGGAGTAAATGAGGGAGTAAATAAGCTTTTAAAGTTTATCGCCAGCAATCCTGGAAAAAGAATACCTTTTTTTGAGAAACATTTAGGCGTACCTGCAAAAACGATTGAACGCTGGCTCAAACGCTTAAAAGACACCGGGGAGGTTTCATTCAAAGGACCAGCTAAAACAGGAGGCTATTGGAAAACATAGGATACTTAACCCCATCCATGCAAATGCCTGGCATTTTTTCCGCTCAGGGGCTTACGGCTAATAAAATCAATCTGTTTGGTTGCCATTTCATTTCTCCTGAAAAGCTATTTTTCATTGGCTAAACCAAGCATGACACATATAATTTGAATCTTATTTTTGGAAAATAATACAACCATAAAAATCCTCCACCTCATCACCGGACTCAGCACCGGCGGCGCCGAAAGGGCTTTGGTGAAGCTGCTCGTCAACTCGGACAAGGCCTTGTTTGAGCACCGGGTAATCAGCCTGATGGACAAGGGCACACAAGGACCATTGCTTGAGAAAATGGGCTTTGTGGTGCATGCCATGGGAATGAAAGGAATCGCTTCATCTCCGCTGGGGCTGCTCAGGTTCAGGAAACTAGTAAGGCAATGGCAGCCGGATGTAATCCATGCATGGATGTATCATGCAGGCATGTTTGCCGTGGGCTGTGGTTTTAATGGGCCAAAAATACTGGGCATCAGGCATTCGCTACATGACATCAGTCAAGAAAAAAAAACCACACAATATGCAATCAGATGGCTGGCAAACAGATCAGAAAAATTCGATGCCATTGTTTACAATGCGCAAAAGAGCAAGCAACAGCATGAAGCCTTCGGTTATAAGTGCAAACTTGCAAAAGTGATCCCCAATGGTTTCGATACCGATGTACATTCGCCCAAGGCTGAATTGCGTATCCATGTCCGAAAGGAAACAGGCGTTGGTGATCTTGAACTGGTGTTTGGCAACCTGGCACGCTACCACCCCATGAAAGATCACAAAGGTTTAATTATGGCGTTTTCCAAAATTCATCCATCCTTGCCGGATGCAAAACTGATATTGGCAGGTACAAATGTGAATAAAGACAATGTAGAAATTGTACAACTTCTGGCATCGTTAAATCTTTCAGCAAAAGTTCATTTAATGGACGACCGAACTGATGTTTCTGCTATTCTAAATGCTATGGATGTTTATGTTCAGGCTTCGTTGGGAGAGGCTTTCCCCAATGTGTTGGGCGAAGCCATGTCATGCGAAGTGCCATGCATTGCAACTGATGTGGGCGACTCTTCCCTGATAGTCGGCGACACAGGTTTGGTAGTACCACCGGGCAATACGGAAGCGCTGGCCGAGGCCATGTTAAGGATGGCCGCCTTGCCGGCAGCGGAGCGCCAAAAGCTGGGACAAAAGGCCAGGCAACGCATAGTGGAGCACTATGAGCTGAAGCAATCCACAGCAGCCTACGAAGAGCTTTACCTGCGCCTGGTGGGGAAGAAATAGGGTAATTAGAACACAGACGTGTGCAAAAAATTATTAGAACACGGATGACACGGATTGGACGGATAGTCACGGATTAGTGTGTAATCTGATCCGTGATAATCCGTAGCATCCGCGTTATCCGTGTGCAAAAACAAACTAGAACACAGACGTGTGCGCCCACAGGCGTATGACACGGATTTGGACGGATACTCACGGATTAATAGTGTACGCAAATCCGTGCTGATCCGTAGCATCCGTGTTATCCGTGTGCAAAAAAAATAGAACACAGACGTGTAATTGGTGTGCAAAAAAAACAGAACACAGATGACACGGATTGGACGGATGGTCACGGATTGATTGTGTACGCAAATCCGCGCAAATCCGTAGCATCTGTGTAATCCGTGTGCCAAAAAAAATTCAATATATTATGCTTCACCAACAAACAACCGAAGGGATCATTCAAGCATTTTACACTGTTTACAACACTCTGGGCTTTGGCTTTTTGGAAAAGGTATACCATAACGCACTGCTGATTGAACTCAAAAAGATTGGTTTTAATGTGAAAAGTCAGTATCCCATATTGGTGTACTATGACAACCAGCAAGTGGGTGAATACTATGCTGATATTGTGGTGGACGATTGCATCATAATTGAGTTGAAAGCCATGGAAGCCCTGAGGGAAGAACATGAATACCAATTGATTAATTACTTAAAAGCTACCGATATTGAAGTGGGGCTGCTGTTTAATTTTGGCAAAAAACCCGAGTTCAGAAGAAAGATATTTACCAACGACAGAAAAGCTAGTATTGAGGAATGAAAGTAGTTTTTATAAGCATACAGACGTGCGCCAAAAAAAATAGACCACATACTTGTGCGAAAATAATAGTCAGAACACGGATGACACGGATTGGACGGATGGCCACGGATTAGTGTGAAAACATATCCGTGACTATCCGTAGCATCTGTGTTATACGCCGGTAGCCGCACACGTCCGTGTGCCGATAAAGATTAGAACACGGATGACACGGATTGTACTTATACTCACGGATTAGTGTGTAATCTGATCCGTGATAATCCGTAGCATCCGTGTTATCCGTGTGCCAAAGAAAATAAATCTGCGATAATACACCTAAAGGCCCACACCTATGCAAGCCAATTAAATTCGTATCTTTGATCTGCAATGGAAAACCAATCCGATATACTGAAAGCCTTCGATCCGGCATATTTCTGGGACGTAGATGTCAACAAGCTGGATGCAGACAAATCAAAACGCCTGATCATTGAGCGGGTGTTCAGCCTCGGTCAAATTAAAGAGATTTCTGTTTTGATCAAGCTGTACGGCGAAAAACAAATAACTGATACCTTAAGCAATCTTAATTATCTCGATCCCAAAACATTGAATTTCGCATCCAAACTTTTCAACACCCCCAAAGAAAAATTCAAATGCTTTACAAAGGCTCAGTCGAACCGGCTGTATTGGAACTCCTGATTTCCTTACAGGAAAAGCCCTACCTGGATGGCTTTCATTTGGTTGGTGGAACGGCGCTATCGCTCTGGTTGGGTCACAGAAAATCAATTGACATTGATCTTTTTTCAAATGTTGGTTTTGATGCCTCCGAACTGCTTGAAAATATTCAACAGGACTTTGATTTACAGCTTTTCAGTACTGCAATTAACACGATCAGGGGCAGTATCAGGCAGGTAAAGGTTGATTTCGTAGCGCATCGTTATCCATACATCAACGATCCAATTAAAGTTGAAAACATTTCATTGCTCTCTGTACCGGATATTCTGGCAATGAAATTGAATGCCATTGCAATGAGTGGCCAGCGATCCAAGGACTTTATTGATGTTTTTTTTGCTTTAAACGAATTTGATCTGGATCAAATGCTCGATTTTTACAAGCACAAATATAATCAGGCAAATGTTGCTCATATAATCAAAAGTTTGATCTATTTTGATGAAGTTGACCTATCCGACTGGCCGGTCTTGCTTCAGCAAACTGACCTTGAGTGGAAGGATGTCACGAACAGACTTGAGAAAGTGGTTCTTGATAAGATCGGCAATACCAAATAACTGAGATTTGGGCAAGTTAACCCCTAAGTAGTTTAGAGCTTACCAATTTTCTGCTACTAAAGCCTCGTAACCGCCTGTAGAAAAAAAAGATTAGAACACGGATGACACAGATTAGGACGGATGGTCACGGATTAATTGTGTACTCAGATCCGTGAGAATCCGTAACATCTGTGTTATACGCCGGTAGGCGCACACGTCAGTGTGCAAAAAAAATAGAACACGGATGACCCTTCGGCCTGACTCCCTTCGATAAACTCCCTTCGATAAACTCCCTTCGATAAACTCCCTTCGATAAACTCAGGGCAGGCAGGGCAGGCAGGACAGGCAGGGCACCGCACGGATTGGACGAATGTTCACGGATTAAATGTGTACGCAAATCCGTGCTGATCCGTAAAATATGTGTTATACGCCGGTAGGCGCACACGTTCGTGTGCCAAAAAAAACAAATGTCCAAAAAAATAATTTATTACACTATTTTAGGTCTATTTTTGTGTATAGATACACTGATTTAGGTCTAATTTTACGTATTAAAATAAAAATATATATTTTTATCGCCTATAATCTGACATAATGATCCACAGAAAACTGGAAGACGACATCAGGAAAAACCTGAAAGATGGTAAGGCCATACTGTTGTTTGGCGCCCGCCAAACAGGCAAAACCACCTTACTCAGGCAAATATTTACCGAGGGGGAAGATTGTCTTTGGCTAAACGGCGACAACAAGGATACGCATAGCCTGCTAAACGACAGCTCGGCAAGTCGGTATAAAATACTTTTTGCGCCATACAAAAGCATTATCATTGATGAGGCACAGTATATTGAAAATATCGGGAGGGTTATCAAAATATTTACTGACCAACTTCCGCAAATAAAAGTGATTGCCACGGGTTCTTCATCATTCGACCTGGCTAGCAAAACCTCTGAACCGCTTACCGGAAGGAAATGGGAATACCAGTTGTTTCCGCTCTCATTCGCTGAAATGTGCGCACACCATGGTTTTTTGGAAGAAATCAAGCTACTTGAATTTAGGATGTTATATGGCTATTACCCTGAAGTGGTTACCAATAAGGGACACGAAAAGCAAACACTCAAATCACTAACCGACAGCTATCTGTACAAAGACCTGCTGATCTGGGGCAATGTAAGGCATTCAGATATGCTGGTTAAGCTTTTGCAGTTACTCGCATTGCAGCTAGGCAACGAAGTATCCTACACAGAGCTAAGCCACAACCTTGGCATTGATAAGGGTACGGTGGAGCGGTATATTGAGTTGCTCGAAAAAACCTACATCATATTCAGGCTGTCGTCCTTGAGCAGGAACTACCGCAACGAATTAAAGAAAGCCAAGAAAGTCTATTTTTACGACAATGGCATCCGCAATGCGCTCATATCCAATTTTTCACCATTGGACTTGAGAACTGACACCGGCGCTTTATGGGAAAATTTCGTAATTGCAGAACGGATCAAGAAACTCCAATATGACGGTATTTGGGCGAATGTCTATTTCTGGCGTACCACCACCCAGGTTGAAATTGATTTTATAGAGGAGTCAGAAGGCAGGTTTTCGGCTTATGAGTTCAAGTGGAATCCTCAAAAAGTTAAGCGGCTCAATCCGCCTGAAAAATTTATGTCGTCATATCCCGGAAGCAGCTTTAAAATGATAAGCCCTGCTAATCTTGAGGATTTTCTATTATGACCATTAGGGATGTTGTTTGAAATAAATCCGCGTAAATCCGTGTTATCCGTGTGCCAATAAAATCTAAAATGATGCCTATAAATCAATCACGCATCCTCTACCTCGTCAATGTGGACTGGTTCTTTGTATCCCACCGCATGCCCCTGGCGCTGGCAGCCAAAGCCGCCGGGGCAGAGGTATGGGTAGCCGCCGCCGATGAGGGCGAGGGTGATAACATACGCGCGAACGGCCTGCACTTCATACCCTTGCCCATGAGCCGCAGCGGCACAAACCTGCTGGCAGAGTTAAGAATAATCTGGCTGATTTTCAGGCTATACCTCCGTATCAAGCCCCAACTGGTGCACCAGGTAGCCATCAAACCCGTGCTTTATGGTTCCATTATTGCAAGGCTGTTCTTCCCCAAGTTGCCCGTAGTGAACGCCATCACCGGCCTGGGCTTCGCTTTTTCAAAAGACAAAAAAGTATCGGCACTCAGGCCCCTGCTGAAGTTCATGTACAGCCTGGCCCTGCACAACCCGCGTGCCATTACCATCTTCCAGAACCCTGACGATATGCAGGGATTTATAGCCGCATCACTGGTGAAACCCCACCAATGTAGGCTCATCAGAGGCTCAGGTGTAGATTGCAATATTTACCGCCCCACCGAAGCAGAGGCTGCTAAACCCATGGTACTGCTGGCCTCGCGTATGATTCAGGATAAAGGTATAGCCGAGTTTGTGGAGGCTGCACGTATCGTTCGCCAAGGCAGGCCTGATGTGCGTTTTGTGTTGGCCGGCAAACCCGATGTGGGCAATCCCAACGCAATACCTATCAGCCAGCTTGAGCAGTGGCATGCCGAAGGCGTGGTGGAATGGATGGGCCATCACAGCGATATGCCGGCGCTGATCAAACAATCCAGCATGGTGGTGCTGCCCACCTATTATCCTGAGGGCGTACCTAAGATACTGATAGAGGGCGCTGCCTGTGGAAGGCCCCTCATCACCACTGACCAGGCAGGCTGCCGCGAGATTGTGAAGCATGAGGTGAACGGACTGCTGGTGCCATCCAGGAATGTTAGGGCGCTAATGCAAGCCATCACCCGCCTGCTCGATAATCCTGAGATGGCAAAGCAATATGGCGAGGCTGGACGCGAGCTGGTGGCGAAAGAATTTTCACTGGAAAAAGTGATTGCTGAGACGATGGAGATCTATGCGCACCTGGTGCCTTAATGACGCGACCGAAGGCACGGCAGGCGCGCACATCCGCGTTCCTAAACAATTCGCGCAAATCCGTTAAATCAGCCTGTCAGATTTGGAGTATTTACAGAGATATTGAGGGTTTCAGCACAATCCGTTCGCTGTATTATTTCAGCGGCTATGCCTTTAATGCCGTCAAAAAGCGCCTGTAGCCAGGTAATTTGAAGAAGCGGCAGTGGCAGTCAACAAAGAACACCAAACACTTGCACCGAGCGGAAGCCGTGGTGAAAAACACAAAACAACAAAACAACAAAAAAACAGAAAATTAAACAGTCAGTGGAACAATAAATCTCATTTTATTCTCATTACATTATGAATATATCTTAATTTTGTCTCAGTGTCCTGAAAAGCCTTCTCAAGTTTACACACAATGCCGACCGCTGATTTCCATAATATCCTGCTCGAACAGCGCGAAGTGATCCCCTTGATCGACAAGGGTAATCCTTTGCACAGGGAAAAAGCAAACGAAATAGACCTGAGCAGCAATCTGGCTCAGGTTATTACCGGTATCAGGCGATGTGGCAAATCTACCCTCGCACACATGATGCTTTCAGGAAAGGATTATGCCTATGTAAATTTTGATGATGAAAGGCTGATGAGCATTGATGTGAACCACTTAAATGACTTACTTGAAGCCCTTTATACTGTTTATGGCCGGTTTGAGTATCTGTTTCTCGACGAAATCCAGAATATCGAAGGCTGGCATTTGTTTGTGAACCGGTTGTTGCGCAAAAAGATCAAAATCGTCCTTACCGGATCAAATTCGAAGCTGCTGAGCCGCGAAATGGCAACACATCTCACAGGTCGTTACAGGAACATCGAGCTTTTTCCCTATTCATTTTTCGAGTTTCTTCAGGCAAAAAATCTTGAAATCAGGAAGTTTGAAACGGCCAGAGAGAAGGGGCTTGCACTGAAATACTTTGAGGAGTATCTGCACTCAGGTGGAATGCCCGAGGTGGTGCATGGTGAAGAAAAATCCACATATATCCGCAGTTTATTTGAAGCCATTGTTACCAGAGATGTTTTTTATCGTTACGAGATCAGGCATACCCGCACTTTCCGCGAAATGGCGCTGTGGCTAACAGGAAACTATTCAAAAGAGATCAGCTATAACCGGATGAAAAACATCTTTGGGCTGGGCAGCGAAAATACGGCAAAGAATTACCTGTCGTACCTCGAAGAGGCCTGGCTGTTTGTAACGCTTCAGAAGTTTTCGTTTAAAAAGCAGGAAAGTCTGCGATACCGTAAACTTTACCTCGCCGACACTTCTTTTGCTTCACTTTCGGGCGAAAGTGCTTCCCCTGACCGGGGCCGGCTTTTGGAGAACATTGTATTGTTGCAGCTCATGAGGTACCGCCTCAGCCGGCAATACGAGATTTTTTATTATAAAGATACCGTTGAGGTTGATTTTGTTATTTACAGCCATCGCAAGGTTATCGAACTCATTCAGGTAGCGCTTTCGCTTGATGATCCGAAAACACTCAGGCGCGAGTCAAGGGCCTTACTGGCAGCAAAAGAGGCTTTACAGGCCGACAAACTTACCATCATCACACTAAACCATAAAGAAGATATCGTTGCCGGAGAATTCTTCATCAATGCAATACCCATCACCGAATGGTTGTTGGAAACATCAGGCACAAAATGAAGGTTACATAATCGTTCAGCAAACTCCAAATCATAAAAAATCAGTCCCATCAGTCAAATCAGTATACCATTAACCGGAAAGCAGTGGTAGTGGCAGTGGCAGTCAACAAAGAACAAAGAACAACAAACAACGAACAAATGACCATTTCCGAATAAACGCTTCCTCGTCAACACAGCCTGCTATTATGAATGCACCCCATGCTGCTTAAACCCTTACCCAAAGCCTGACGCGAGCTGGTTGTAAAAGAATTTTCGCTGGAAAAAGTGATTGCTGAGACGATGGAGATCTATACAAACCTGGCGGGTGCCCGCAAAACGTGAACAAAAGACCCGGGGATGCTTGATAGACGTGTTCGAAGGAGCCATGGGATTGCTTCGCAAGCAGTTGAGAGAAGCTCAACATGCTTTCTCGCAAAGTCCTGCTCCGGTAGCCAAGCATCAAAGCCAGACTTTGCGAGGAAGCCATCGAGGGCCCCTGCACGAGATGGCTGACGCGAGATTGCTTAGGAAGTACCGCAAACTCTAAAGCAGCTTCGAGGCACAATTTTTTTGATTCTTTGACAAGCCTGTTGGTTACCAATTCGCTAACCGCCTTAATACCCGAATGCAGAAAAATAATCAGAACACCGATGACCCTTCGGCCTGACTCCCTTCGATAAACTCCTTTCGATAAACTCCCTTCGATAAACTCCCTTCGATAAACTCCCTTCGATAAACTCA
>CALAZZ010000175.1 GCA_937926515.1 uncultured Bacteroidales bacterium
AAAGAACAATATAATAATCAATTAATAATCAGTGGGTTTTAAGTGCCCACTACTGGTGTTGAACCAAAACCCAACACCACCAATGATAAAATCGCAGAAATGGTTATTGCCGTTTATTACTTTTATTTGCTGCATGGTTTATTCCCAATTGGAAAATAAGATTTTAGCTCAGTATCCGGCATCAACAGAAACGGTGATTGAAACAATTCTTGAATCCGCTATAGCAATTCCACAAAGTCAAAACCCGGACAGCATGGTATTTGTAATGGTTGACCAGATGCCTGAGTTTCCGGGCGGAATGGAAGCCCTGAACAACTATCAGGTAAACCGTATTACCTATCCCGAAGAAGCCATACATAAAGGCATTGAAGGAACGGTATATTTAAACTTCATTATTGAAAAGGACGGATCTGTTTCCAATGTAAATGTGCTTCGTGGCATTGGGGGAGGATGCGATGAGGAAGCGATTCGTGTGCTTGAATCCATGCCTGCTTGGGAACCTGGCTTACAAAAAGGCCAGCCGGTTCGCGTCTTGTTTAATATTCCAGTTCGATTTAAACTTCCTTTAGCTGAGGATGAAGTATTTACGTTGGTTGAAACAATGCCTCAATTTCCCGGTGGCTTTGAAGCGATGATGGAATTTGTCGCTAGGAACATTCAATACCCTGAAGAAGCACGGAGAAAAGGGATACAGGGCAGGGTGTTCTCCAATTTCGTGATTGAAGCTGATGGATCGGTATCCAACATATCAGTTCTGCGAGGTATTGGAGGGGGATGCGATGAGGAGGCCATCCGGGTTATCGAATCCATGCCAAAGTGGACCCCTGGTGTGCAACGGGGAAAGCCGGTCAGGGTGGCTTTCAATCTTCCCATTCGATTTGCTCTGCCAACACCAAAGAAATAATTGATTCCTTTTTGATCTGATCAATTGTTTTATTCAATCCGGAATTACCTAAATTCTTTTCCGTGTTTTACTGAAAACGATCAGAAATACCACCAATATTAACTTTCCCGAAGGCTTGCTATTCACTATTTTCCTAAGTTTGAAGGAGATTTCGAATTACAAAATCCATCAAACAAATCTTAATAAACATTTAGCATTATGTCAACAATTTATGAGAAAAAACTAAATGATTTCATGGCCAAGGTAATTGCCAAGAATCCCAGCGAAGTAGAATTTCACCAAGCTGTTCATGAGGTGGTAGAATCACTGATCCCTTTTATTGAGGAAAACCCCCAATACAGCGAGGCCAAAATTCTGGAACGTATGGTAGAACCTGAACGCGTGATCCTGTTCAGGGTTCCATGGGCCGATGATAAAGGCGAAGTACATATCAACAAAGGCTACCGCATCGAAATGAACAGTGCCATCGGGCCATACAAGGGCGGATTACGTTTCCACCCCACGGTAAATCTTGGCATTCTCAAGTTCTTAGCTTTTGAACAAGTTTATAAGAATTCGCTTACCACACTGCCTATGGGTGGTGGCAAGGGCGGCTCTGATTTTGACCCCAAAGGAAAATCTGATTTTGAGGTGATGCGCTTCTGCCAAAGTTTCATGACCGAACTCTTCAGGCATATCGGTCCGAATACAGATGTGCCGGCTGGCGATATCGGTGTGGGCGGACGTGAAATTGGCTACCTGTTTGGTCAATACAAGCGACTGCGCAATGAGTTCACAGGCGTTCTCACCGGAAAAGGCATCGAATGGGGAGGCTCGCTGATACGGCCTGAAGCCACCGGATATGGTACAGTGTATTTTGCAGAAGAGATGTTGAAAACACGCAATGATAGCCTTAAAGGCAAAACAATTACCATTTCAGGATCGGGCAATGTGGCGCAGTATGCAACACAAAAGGCCAATGAATTTGGAGGCAAAGTGGTTACTTTAAGCGATTCAAACGGTTTTATTCATGATCCCGAAGGCATTGATGATGAAAAACTTGCCTATGTCATGCACCTCAAAAACATCAAACGTGGCCGAATTTCGGAGTATGTTGAAAAATATCCAAACGCAAACTATGTAGATGGAGAGCGGCCCTGGTCAGTTCCATGCGAAGTGGCCTTGCCATGTGCTACACAGAATGAGATCAACGAGGAAGAAGCCAGGATACTCATTAAGAACGGTTGCTTTGTCATATCAGAAGGTGCCAATATGCCTTCCACTCCCGAAGCTGTTGAAGTTTATCTTGAAAATAAAATACTTTACGGACCCGGTAAGGCTGCCAATGCAGGTGGTGTTTCAACCTCAGGCCTGGAAATGACACAAAATTCAATGCGCATTTCCTGGACGCGTGAAGAAGTGGATGCCCGCTTACACACCATTATGAAAGACATTCATGAAACATGTGTAAAATACGGCAAACAGGAGGATGGCTTTATCAATTACGTAAATGGAGCAAATATTGGTGGATTTGTTAAGGTTGCCGATGCCATGCTGGCGCAGGGGCTTGTTTAAGTAATGTTGGCTGGCAGCAATCAATATGATGTAAGTTGCAGTAAAATAATTTTGTGAATTGAGCAGGCATATTAATTGCCGACAGGGGGTTGTCTATTTCATCGCAGACAGCCCTTTTGTTTAATAACCAAATGCCCGGCCTTCCAGCTTTTCTGCTTTAACCTTGAAAACACAAACGTTTCGTATGGCGGGTTCGCTATACCGGTAATCCTCTTGGGTGTATTGATGCATGATAATATTGAGGGCATCTTCTTTTTCCTTCAGGTCTTCAACAAATTCCACCTTGCCGTAAAGCAATACCGAGCGGTATTTCATACTGTAGCTACAGGCAACTTCAATATTTTGCCAGCGCAACAGGTGGTCGGTGCTGAAAGCAACACATACTTGAGGATTCTTATTTAGGATATCGATTTTCTTGCCCTCAGGAGCTGCATGCAGATACAACACCTTATCCTTAAAGCCGAAATTCATGTGCAGCACATATGGTTTTCCCTCTAGGTCCACCATCGCCAAACTACAAAACCGGCATTTTCGAATGATCTTTTCTATCTCAGGTTCAAAAGTAATTTTCCTGTTTTTCATATTAAGTTCGGGTATTTAGTTGATATCTGTGTACTTATTTGATGTATATGCAAGACAACATCTGTAAAAGAATTTCATACCAAACCATACTGCATGTGCATGCTGTGGTGCTTTTTGCGAAAGATACAAAAAAACCCATTAATATAAGGCGGACAGGCTGACACTGAACAGAAACTCCAGTATCATATCATCATTACCTGTATAACTTAGGCGACCCCCAAGTGTTAACGGAAAGGGAAGGTTAAGAAAATGCCAGTCGCTGAGCAATTCTACACCATAAGAATATAACTCTGAATGATCTTGATTATACTTACCCATAAAATAATCACCAAAAAAACCTGCACGTATGCGTTGTAGTAAAAAGACAGTGGGTAGGTTTAGATCAGGATAAAAGATCGGAAACATATAGTCTGCCTTGAGTGACAAATTGTCGTTAAAAAACAATCCATGATAGCCCCGCGGGAAAGATATCATATTACCGAATCTCCATAAGCCGGGTTTCTGCCACTGATAAGCAGCATACAAACGAATGCCATGATGAGCCAAAAATCCCGGAACAAAGGTATTGCTGCCGATATAAAACTGCCCGGATGGCGCATCATCAAAAGCCGAATGCCGGTATCCAACCCTAATTACCTGTCCCCACTTAGGGTTCAGATCACGTTTTGACATCCGTAATTGTGTGTAACCAATAAAATCGTATTCAAAAGCGTGTATCATCTCGCGGGCGAATTTCAATCCTACATCCTGATCCATCTTCCGGTTTACCTGACTATATTTCAACCCGGGCTGCAAACCACTAATCCACTTACCCCTTGTAAGGTTAAGCGGCACACGTAAGCCGAGGTTCCAGTCGGTTTGCCACCATTTAAGTTGGTAAAGCTCATCATCCAGCTTGGCTACATCTTTTCGTAAGCCTGTATTTAATTCGAAACCAATTGCAGGAAACAGACCCAGGTATTCAAATTTAAGGCTGGAGGTGCCGGTTTGCTCATTCATATCAAACCGGTAACCAATTTCGGTAATGGCAGTACTCAAACTGTTTTGCGAAAGCAGGCTTAATCCCGGCCCAATATCCTGATTGTTTGTTGCTATGTAAAAGGGCGACCAGCTATGCAGATTGAACAGATTACGCATTTTGATATATGGTTCAATGGGATACAAACTGTCCGGAATAGCAGCTTCATCCAAATTATAGATGCTCATTCTGCTTAGCTGGTCAGCAAGAGGATAGGCATTATTATTCACTTGATTGAGGGATAACCATAACAGTTCATCCAGCTTAGCTTCGACAATATGATATCCCGTGGAATGGTAATCTGCATAATAGAGACTCTTGCCATCATTGCTATGCACAGCGTCAGTTGCACCAAATGCAGAGGATGTGAGCTGATAAATCTCCCCGTCATCTATTCGTAAGGCATATATATTACTGATTCCTGACCAAGCCCCGTTCATGATGATATGATCGTTGTTGACTGATGAAAGTGAAAAGTCAGTGAATGTGAATGGCATCAATTGCTCAACTTCAGACGTGATTGTATTAATCTTGAAAATAGATTTTCCGTTTTGTGACACCACCGCAGTCACCACATGAAGCTGATCAGGCATCCAACAGGGCTTCTGAAAGAAAAGTTCAGCTGAACCATACCTAAATAGCTCTTCTCCACTATTCACATCCAACACAACGATGTAGTTTCTGCTGTCAACATCTGTTGAAGCCGCTACAATTTTCCTATTATCCATTGTCAAAGCAGGTGCAAACAACCTGCTTTTTGATGTCAACTGATTTATCTTACCGTTTTGCAGATTCCCGGTTTTGATTACTGCAAAATTTTGGTTTGACCATCGAATATCAGCCTGGAACTCACTCCAGACCACAAGGCTGTCAGTGGCTGACAACGCCTCACGAAATGCAGATCCGGGGGTAAAGATGATCTCTTCACCTGCATTGTTGATCCTAACAATACGCAATATATCATCAATCGAGCTTCTGATTGCAATAATGCTTCCATCGTTTAGGTGCTGCGGGTGACGGTATTCGGTATAATATTTTTTTTCAGGGCTTATGTTTCGCTGCGGTGTGTAGTCCAATGAATCATACTGGGCTTTCCAGATCTCATAAAGATCATACATGGTTTCCCGATAAAGGCGTTTTTTCCCTAAACCGCTTATTTGCCTGAGACCGTGTGAATATGGGTACAGCATCCAAGGCTTTTCGGCTACATTATTGAGTGCCCTTTCCCAAAGTATTGGTCCGTATTTAACCTTATTGTGTCCCACAATGAAATAACCCAGCTCATAAACATTCGGTGTATAATCTTTATAAGAGCCAAAATAAGCTTTATCATGCAGGTAAAATCCTATCTCAAGCAACTGTGCACGAAGTCCGGCTTCGAACAATGGCTGTCGGCCTCTGCCACTGTTCCCAAGGGCAGTTTCGGTAACTACAGCATCGCCTTCAACAAAATAAAACGGTAGATATAAACCGAAAATACCTGCAACGATCTGTTCACCAAACAAATAGCCCATGCCCTTGGTAAATCCGGTATTGATTTTACTGAGCTGGGCTATATGCCTTAGTTCATGAACGGCCAGCTGATGGTACCAAGGCTGTGCATAGCCATCCTGTGGTGGGGTATGATAGAGATCAACCCTGCGTGGTGCCCATGCTACAGTTGCGTTCGAAATCACACTACGGTTGTGTAATATAATGTCTGTTCGAGTGGAAGGTGCATCCAGATCAAATCGAACAGCATGATAGCTGTCTTGAAGAATATTGGCAATCTTACGTGCTTGCTGTGCATAGTTATTGGGGAATATAAGCCTGAAATTTTCAGTACGGATCTGATTCCAGCGCAGGCTGGCCGGGTCTTGTCCTGACAGGTAATACTGAGCCTTAGCGTTCAATGCCAGAAACATTACCAGCATTATCAAAAGAAATAACCTTCTGTTCATTTCGTCAGCTGTATTTCTTTAAACAAATTCCAGGGTTTTTCGTCAGGCAAGGGTGCTACAATGTCAATAGGAGTCTGCTTTACCGGATGTATAAAATAAAGCTTCCAGGCATGCAAATTGATTGACCCATCAGAATTGGGACGTGCATAACCATATTTTACGTCGCCTCTTATAGGGCTTCCAATGGAGGCCAGCTGTGCCCTGATTTGGTGATGACGGCCAGTATGAAGCATAATTTCAAGAATATAAAAGCGCTCAGATTTTGCCAGGACCTTGTATGCCAATTTAGCAGGTTTAGCAGCCTTATCATCCGGTCGCCTCACATATGATTTGTTCTGTTTTTCGTTTTTTACAAGAAAATGCGTCAGTTCATCCTCGTCCAAAGGCGGCCTGTTTTGCACGATAGCCAGATACCTTTTTTCTACTGACCTCTCCTTAACAAGTTGATTCATCCGGGTGAGACTTTTACCTGTTTTGGCAAACACCACAGCACCACTTACCGGTCTGTCAAGCCGGTGAACGAGACCCGTAAATACATTGCCGGTCTTGTTATAGGCCACCCTGATATATTCCCTGACTGTTTCGAGCAGGCTTATATCGCCGGTTTTATCACCCTGAACAATTTCAGAAGCTTTTTTATTTATAATAATCAAATGATTATCTTCATACAGAATACGTTCGGTCAGGTCAGACATTAGCAAAAAGAGGTAAATGAAAGAGCGGTAAGTGCCGATACAATTCTAATACTGTTCTCGTTCATTGGGAAAATCCGCAGTTTTCACATCATTGATGTATGAATAGACCGATCCTTTAATCTCCTCATAAAGATTGTTGTAACGGCGCAAGAACCTTGGTGAAAATGATTGATTGATGCCTAGCATATCATGCAAAACGAGGACTTGCCCGTCAACCTGTGGCCCGGCACCTATTCCGATGGTGGGAATACGAACGGTTTGGGTGACCTCCGCAGCCAGGCTGGCAGGTATTTTTTCCAATACAATACCAAAACAACCTGCCTGTTCCAGTATTTTTGCATCCTTGCGTAATTTTTCAGCTTCCTTTTCTTCGGTGGCGCGCACCACATAGGTGCCAAATTTGTTAATGCTTTGAGGCGTGAGTCCCAAATGCCCAAGAATAGGAATGCCAGCACTCAAAATGCGGTCAATGGATTCCACTATCTCTTCTCCACCTTCCATTTTTACGGCATTGGCGCCTGACTCTTTCATAATGCGAATAGCTGACTGCAAGGCTTCCTTGGAGTTACCCTGATAAGTGCCAAAAGGCATATCTACAACAACCAAGGCCCTTTTCACTGCCCTCATCACCGAGGAGCCATGATAGATCATTTCGTTTAAGGTGATTGGAAGGGTGGTTTTATGGCCGGCCATCACATTGGAGGCGCTATCGCCTACCAAAATTACATCAATGCCCGCTTCATCAAGTATTTTAGCCATCGAAAAATCATATGCGGTCAACATGGCGATCTTCTCACCTTTCAGCTTCATCTCCTGAAGCACATGGGTGGTTATTTTGGGGATATCATGTGAGGGATGCATGTGCAAATCTTATTAATTTAACAAATAAATCACAGGCAAAGTTAAGGGATAAATTCATTCATCATATGGAAGATAAAATTTGCCCATCTGTTGTAATCACCTTACTTTAGCAGCAGGATTGGAATTTCTTAGGAAGACACAACTGCTAAATCAATAATATAGTTGTAATTTTGTGCGTTGTTTTGCTTGATGGCTTTTATGCAGCATACATTTGATATGTACATCATATCGGCTATTCAAAGAGCCGAACATTTAATATTTTCCAAATGATGAATAAATTGTTCAGGTTGATCCCTTTGTGTGTTGTGCTTCTGTTTGCATCCTGCAGTACAGATGTGGATAATTATGCCGATTATAAGGATATCACAGTTGTGTACGGTCTCCTTGAATCCTCCAGCGACACCACATGGATTAAAATTAATAAAGCCTTTTTGGGCCCTGGAAATGCTTTAATTATTGCAAAGGACCCCGACTCAAGTAATTATCAAACCAAGCTGGATGCCAGGCTCATTGGGCGTAGGGGAAGCACAGACCTTCCTGTAATCATGCTGGATACCATTACGATACAAAATAAATTGCCTGGCGACTCCATCTTCTATTTTCCAAACCAGCTGATGTATTATGCCACCACCCAATTAGATCCGGCTGCAACATATCGGCTTGAAATAGCAAGGGGAACTGAAATCATACAGGCTGAAACAAATATCGTGCGGGACTTTCCAATTAACCTGCCGGTAAATCGTATTAATTTTCATCTCACCTCGGGAGGGCGTGTAACGTGGAACTCTGCAGTAAACGGTAAAAGATATGAAGTGAGGCTCCTGTTTCATTATAGAGAGCTTAGGCCAAACAGCCCCGACACAACATCCCACACCCTAAACTGGCGTTTGGGCACTTATACCTCCAATACCTTACAAGGAGGAGAAGGAATGGAAGCCCTCTATATTGGCGATGATTTTTATAGCCGCCTTGGTGCACAGCTTGAGAACATCCTAAACGTAAAAAGATGGGCAGGCCCAGTTGATGTCGTCATTGCAACAGCTGCCGACGACCTGAACACCTATATTGAAGTCAATGCCCCCAGCAATAGCATTATTCAAGAGGTTCCTGAGTTTACCAATATTGAGAACGGTGTCGGAATCTTCTCGTCACGCTATACCAAAATAAAAAGATTGCAGCTCTCAGTGGGCAGTGAAATCAAACTTGTTGAAGACTATAATTGGGGATTTATAGTAAACAGGTAAGTTTCCTGCGCTTTAGATTTCTTTCCCGAACATTTTTTTCAGATCGTAAATCCTGCCTTTTTGTCACCTGTTTATTGTCAGAAAGGATAAAACAGTCAGCGACGACTCACCTTATGCTATTTGCCTATTTGACAGCAAATTAATTTTAAATGCAAGGCTTACAGATCATTTGTTACTGTATGATCGCACCGGACAATTTGTTTAATCATCCTTTGGCATAATCATTGCCAAATCTGCTCATATCGAATATTAAAATCGAAAATCATATTATATCTAAGGAGGATAACAAATGGGAAAAATAATTGGAATTGACTTAGGCACAACAAACTCTTGCGTTTCCGTTATGGAGGGAAATGAACCTGTGGTGATCCCCAATAGTGAAGGTCGCCGTACAACACCTTCAATAGTAGCTTTTACCGAAAACGGTGAACGCAAAGTGGGTGATCCTGCAAAACGACAAGCCATCACCAATCCAACCAAAACAGTTTCTTCGATCAAACGATTTATGGGAGAAACTTTCGACCGGATTACAAAAGAAAAGGATCGTGTGCCTTATGTTGTAGTTAAAGGTGAAAACAATACCCCTAGAGTTAAAATTGACGACAGGATGTACACACCTCAGGAAATCTCAGCAATGGTGTTGCAGAAAATGAAGAAAACTGCTGAAGACTATCTTGGGCAAACAATAACAGAAGCGGTTATCACTGTTCCGGCCTATTTTAGTGATTCGCAACGGCAAGCCACCAAGGAGGCTGGTGAGATTGCAGGACTTACAGTAAAACGCATTATCAACGAACCCACCGCAGCTGCCCTGGCTTATGGACTTGACCGCAAATCGAATGATGTAAAGGTCGCTGTTTTTGACCTTGGGGGTGGTACCTTTGATATTTCAATTCTTGAATTGGGCGATGGAGTTTTTGAGGTTAAATCAACAAACGGGAATACACACCTTGGTGGTGATGATTTTGATGAAGCCATCATCAATTGGTTGGCAGAAGAGTTTAAGAAAGATGAAGGACTTGATCTGCGTAAGGACCCAATGGCGCTTCAACGCTTAAAGGAAGCTGCAGAGAAAGCCAAAATCGAACTCTCAAGCTCAACCGAAACTGAAATTAATCTGCCTTATATTATGCCGGTTGATGGTGTGCCTAAGCACCTTGTGCGCAAGCTCAGCCGGGCAAAGTTTGAAAGCCTCACCGATGACTTGATCCGTGCCACCATCGAGCCTTGTCGCAAAGCACTTTCTGATGCCGGCCTGAAACCTGAAGATATCAACGAAGTTATATTGGTTGGCGGCTCAACCCGAATCCCTGCAATACAGACCATTGTGAAGGACTTCTTTGGTAAAGAACCGTCAAAAGGGGTAAACCCTGATGAGGTAGTTGCAATTGGCGCTGCCATTCAGGGTGGTGTTCTTACCGGTGAAGTAAAAGATGTTTTATTGCTTGATGTAACACCACTTTCATTGGGTATTGAAACCCTTGGTGGTGTGATGACCAAATTGATTGAATCCAATACGACCATACCTACAAAAAAATCAGAAGTATTTTCAACAGCATCTGACAATCAACCTTCGGTTGAGATCCATGTGCTGCAAGGAGAACGTCCGATGGCAAACCAAAACAAAAGCATTGGTCGCTTCCATCTCGATGGCTTGCCTCCTGCACCACGTGGTGTTCCGCAGATTGAAGTGACTTTTGACATCGATTCAAATGGTATTTTGAATGTTTCTGCAAAGGATAAGGCGACTGGCAAATCACAAAGCATACGTATCGAAGCTTCATCAGGACTTTCAGAAGATGAGATCAAACGGATGAAAGATGAGGCTGCCGCCAATGCCGAGACCGACAAGCGTGAACGTGAAAAAGTAGATAAATTGAATGCAGCTGACTCACTCATATTCCAAACTGAAAAGCAGATTAAGGATTATGGAGATAAGCTTCCTGCTGATAAGAAACAGGAAATTGAAACTGCATTGGAAGAACTTCGCAATGCACACAAAACACAAGATATCACTGCTATTGATACAGCTATGGCCAGACTCAATGAAATCTGGCAGACAGCAAGTCAGGAGATGTATAAAAACACTCAGGGCGCTGATCAACAGCAGTCAGCAGGTCAACAGCAGGACACCACAGGTCAAACTGGTGGTAATGATGATGAAGTCACTGATGTCGACTTCGAAGAAGTAGACGATAAAAAGTAAATCATATCAATGTATATGATATAATGACCGGCTTGCTCACCCAGGCCGGTTTATTTTTTTTATAAAATTTTGTGCGATCAGGCAGGAACAAAAAATAAACCCTAATTTTATAGCCAGAATAACAATAACCCCCAAAAAAAATAAGCTTATGAAAAAATTTACCTTCATTAAATTAATCATTATTGCAATGTTTGCGATCCCTTTGTCTATTCAAGGCCAATATTTTGTGGACTTTGAGGGCGAGGGTGAAACCAAAACAGCATATGCTTCGGGTACAGTTAATTTAAGTGGCCTGGACTGGAACATGACTGAAGCGCTCATTGGCACCCTGGATGCAGACTGGAAAAATGGTGAGCGCTCAGCCAGGATGAGAGGCTATGCTGCTTCATCGATGACCATGCTCGAAAATAAAACAGGCGGACTGGGTACGATCAACTTTTTCTACCGACGCTATGGAACAGATACTCAGGTAGATTGGAAGGTAGAATATAGTACCGACAATGGCGAATCCTGGATGCAAGCCGGAGGCAGCTTTACTGCGCCTGCATCTGATGAAGTGCAGGAATTCACTGCTATAGTAAATGTGAACGGCAATGTGAAAGTCAGGATCAAAAGAGCAACTGAAGAAGGTAGCTCCAACCGCCGCTTAAATATTGATGATATTACACTCACCGATTTCACAGGTGATCCGGATCCGGAGCCTTCAGCATACCCAACAGATTTTGCTGCTGTACCAGAGGGGTTTGGAGCTAAACTGAGCTGGACAGATGCCATTGGTGAGCAATTGCCACACGCATACCTGATTATCGGTCAAATGCCGGTTGACACAAAATCAGTGCCTGTATCTCCGCCAGAAGATGGCATTCCGGTTCCGGATAACTTCGATATATCACTTGGGTACATTGCAAAAAATGTTCCTTACAATATGGAAGAATACACCTTTGCAAACCTGGACAGCAATGTTGATTACGTCTTTACCATTTATCCCTATACCAACAGCGGTACCAATATTGATTATAAAACAGACGGGACACCACCAACAGCTGTTGTCACCACAAACAATTACAGCATTATTTTGAACGAAACATTTGATGACGACCTGGGCGTGATGACTACCCATAATATTGTTGGTGATCAGGAATGGGTTCATCAGACCTTTAATAATGATGGTTATGCCAGAATAAATGGTTATGATGGGCAAAGCTTTGAGAATGAAGATTGGCTGATCAGCCCAGCGATGAATCTGAGCAACTACCGCGATGTGGTGCTAAACTTCAATTCAGGTATGAATTTCACGGGCCCTGAATTGCAACTTTTGGTATCTGAAGACTATGATGGAACAGGCAACCCAAACAACTTCAGCTGGACTGATTATTCAGATGCTGCCGATTGGTCAGCAGGTGGCTATGAATGGGTTCACTCCGGCAATATTGGTTTGAACCTTTCCGGCTCTGATGTATTCATTGCCTTTAAATATACCTCTACAACAGAGAATGCTGCCGTTTGGCAAGTGGATAATATTCTGGTTTACGGTGAGGAACTGGTAGGATTGGATGAACACTCTGATACATTTGCTAAGCTTTATCCCAATCCGGCTGCTGATCACTTTGTGATTGAATCGACCAGTAATGCCCACTTGATGATCAATGATATCTCGGGACGTTCCGTACTCGAACGTAAAATTAACATCGGAACGAACAAGGTGAACGTTTCAATACTTCCGGCCGGTAATTATATTGTTATAATGCAAACCACACAAGGGAAAGTCTCCGTTAACAAACTGGTCAAACAGTAATGGATTAAGCAGGGAAGACAACAATATCAATGCTTTCGATATCCTGTTGATTACAGGCATAGCGAAAGCATTATTTTTGTAAAAGAATATTTGAAAAAATACGTTTGATTTATGTGTTAGATCAACACCTATGCATATAAGTAAATTCATATCAATCCTGTTATTTTTTCTGGCCATACTTTTAAGCGGGCATAATCTTAATGCTCAACGTCCGATGCGGCTGGAGATGCCCTCAAAAATAGACGCTCCTGTATATCATCTTGAGACCTTGGAAGAAAATGGACTTTTATTGTTTTATGAAAGCAATGAGATCAATGATGAGGGGAATCGTAGATGGTACTTTAGTTTATACAATACGCAGCTTGAGGAAGAATGGCTTCAGTTTGTAGCACTTAAAGATGGAATGGTATTCAAGGATTTGCAAAAGAAAGATAAGTGGGTTTATATGTTGTTTTACCTGTCAGAAAAGAACAAAGACAATCTTCCCGGATTTCAATTGCTAACCTTCAATACAGAGGATGATTCATTCTCACTATTCAGTGGTAGCCTGCCCGATAAGGCTGAAATTTTTGGATTTGAACTGGGTATTAAACATGCCCTGATCATGCTTAACCTAAAACGCTACCAAACAGATGCTTTAATGCTAAATTTATCAGATGGCAGTTTAAAATCAATCCCACTGCAAACTCTTGATCAATGTATACCTCAGGCCCTTACTTACGATCAGGCTACCGGTTATTTCATACTTGCACTGAAACAATATGAAAGCAATCGTTTTGATTCGGATCTTTTTTTGGTACTGGATGAAGCGGGTAATGAAATGCTTAGGTATGTATTTAATGACCCTCAGGAGCGCTTCCTGCACTCCTTTGTATTTCATTTCGATGAGGAAGGTAGTTTGGTTGTGATAGGAAGCTATAACGATCGTGACAGGCGTGATCAACGTATCAGTGAGGGATCGACTGATGTGCAAAATGAAGCGGTAGGGTTGTTTTTTATCAGCCTGACCGGTCAAGGGGTCAACATTCATAACCATTATGATTTTAAGAATTTTACCGATATATATTCATCGCTTTCGGTTCAGGATTTAATGCGTGCCAGGCAAAGGCAGGCACGGAGTCGGCGCGAATCAACGGACGTGCCAATACATGTGGCTTTTCAGTTTTACGGCCAGCAACTGATCAATCAACAAGCGACCTTGATTTATGCCGCCGAAGCGTTCAGGCCACAATACCGCACCGAAACCCGTATGGAATATGACTTTTATGGAAGACCAATTCCCTATACTTACACCATATTTGAAGGATATAATTTTTTCAACTATTTGATGGCCGGCTTCGATAAGCAAGGTAAGCTGATATGGAACAATGATTTTGAGATGCGTGATATGCTGAGTTACAATTTAAAAGATAACATATTGGCTTTTCCGGACTCCAGCACCATATTACTCGCTTATAATAACAATGGCCGCATTACATCCAAAATGATAAGTCAAGACCAAACAATAGGTGCTGTTGAACAAATACGTAACGACACCTTTTATCCGACCGACCGCATTCAGGAAGAGAATTTCAGTGGTATTAAACATTGGTACGATCATTATTTTATTACCTATGGATATCAGCGTATTGCCAATAACCGATTGCGAGAGAATAACTTGCGTTCTGTATTTTACATCAATAAGCTGGCCTTTGATTGAAGTGGCCCTTCAAAGCAGATGACCTATATAGGTCATTGGATAACAGTTTCCAAAACAGATGAATACATTGTTTCGTTTCAAATCTTTTGCTAGTTATCTGCTGAAGCGTAAAAGCAAACACAGCATCCATTCTCCTTTTGTTTTTACTTTCATCACTGACATCCTCCGGGATAAAACAAATTATGGGGCATATGCTGTTATGGATCAGATACGAAAGCGCACCTTTGCTCACAGCAACATAATTGAAACAATTGATTTTGGTGCATTAAGCCAGAGTAACCAAGCCGACGTAATTCAGGTTAGGACCGGTTCGTTGGCCCGCAAAAGAAGTAACCGCAAATGGGTCTATGATTTTTTATACAGGCTGACATTATATTTTAAACCTGCCGCAATGCTTGAGCTTGGAACTTCTGTTGGGTTCAGCAGCATATCATTGGCATTAGCAAACACTGAAGGCAAGTTATACACCCTTGAAGGATGTCCTTCAGTCGCAAAAGTTGCAAAAGTCAATTTTGATCAACTGAAGCTCGAAAATATTCATATCATCACCGGCCATTTTAATGAAACCCTTCCTGCAGCATTATCACAGTTCGAAAAACTCGATTTTGTTTTTTTTGACGGCAATCATCGCAAAGAGCCAACGCTGAATTATTTTATGCAATGTCTCGGCAAGTGCCATGAGCATAGTGTTTTTATTTTTGATGATATCCATTGGTCGCCTGGTATGGAGGAAGCATGGAATCAGATCTGTACACATCCTAAGGTAAGTTTAAGTGTTGACCTATTTCAGCTTGGACTGGTCTTTTTTCGCAAAGGAATAAGCAAACAACATTTTACCATATAAATGTGATGATTGTTTGTTACTTTTGTTCTCACAATTAGCGTATCCATGGAAAATCAAGTAATCAAGCTGGAAAACATTTCGCGTCATTTTAAAGTTGGTTCGGAAACTGTAAAAGCTCTGCGCTCTATTGACCTCGAGATCAAACGCAACGAGTATGTAGCCTTGATGGGCCCTTCCGGATCAGGCAAGTCAACTTTGATGAACATTCTTGGTTGCCTGGATACCCCCACAAGTGGCAGATATATTTTGAATGGAACTGATGTGAGCATGCTTAATGATAATGAGCTGGCCGAGATCAGAAACAAGGAAATTGGTTTTATTTTTCAGACCTTTAACCTGCTTCCACGCTCAACAGCGCTTGAAAATGTAATGTTACCTCTTGTGTATGCTGGCATAAACAAAGCTTCACGACTGGAAATAGCCGAAAAAGTGCTTGCAGATGTACAACTTACTGACAGGGTTAAGCATAGGCCGAATGAGCTATCCGGAGGCCAACGCCAACGGGTTGCAATAGCCCGTGCACTTGTTAACCAGCCATCTATTTTACTTGCTGATGAGCCAACAGGCAATCTTGATTCAAAAACCTCAGTAGAGATTATGGGTTTACTCGAAGAGATTCATCGAAAAGGAAACACCATCATTGTGGTTACACATGAAGAAGAAATAGCCAAACATGCTCACCGCATCATCAGGCTGCTGGATGGGTTGATCGAATCCGATAATGTTAATAATAACGTGAGAACCATCACAGACAGGGAAGTTGTTAAATAATCGCAATGAATCAAAACATTTTATTTTGATGTTTTGTTAATAAATTGTGTGCCCCTGCTGTAAAAATTAAAGGGCAATCCAACGTTTCCTTTTTTCAGATCATTCAAAATGAGTGTAGTTATGAAAATTTATACCAAAACAGGCGATAAAGGAGAAACCTCTCTTATTGGTGGCACCAGGGTGCCCAAGTTTCATAGTCGAATCGAAGCTTATGGTTCGGTTGACGAACTAAATTCATTTGTAGGGTTAATTCGTGATCATAACCACACAGATGATAAGATCAACGCCATACTTCTTGAAATACAGGACAGGCTCTTTACCCTCGAATCTCATCTTGCCGAGGACCCTCAAGGTGTACTCACGCGCAAGCTGCCACAACTGTTCCATGATGATGTGCAGTTGTTGGAAAATGAGATTGACCGAATGAACGAGGAACTGCCAAATCTTGAATCATTTATACTGCCAGGAGGCCATCCCCTTGTGAGTTACTGCCACCTTGCGAGAACCGTATGCAGAAGAGCAGAAAGGGTATGCATCAAAGTTGCTGAACAATTCGAAGTGCCTGCTTTGGACTTGCAATACCTCAACCGCTTGTCAGATTACTTTTTTGTGCTTGCCCGCTATTTTGGAAAGCTTACAAAAAGTATTGAGACCCCTTGGAAGCCCCGTCAATAGGACATTTTAGGTTTGACAAATTTTACTTGACTTCATCCGAAAAAAAATTACTTTTGCAAAAAATTAACTAAACTAAACTGATTATGTATTGGACACTGGAACTTGCTTCAAAATTAGAAGATGCACCGTGGCCAGCCACACGCGACGAGCTACTTGAATGGGCCATCAGATCTGGAGCGCCACAGGAAGTTATTGAAAATTTTCAGGAAATGGAGGACGAAGGGGAAGTTTACGAACGTATAGAAGATATCTGGCCTGATTATCCTACCAAAGAAGACTTCTTCTTCCATGAAGATGAATACTGATACTCGTTCATCCAATTATAAAACATATTGCCGGCCAGTTCATTAAGCCGGCTTTTTTTGTGGTTGAAAAAAACTAAAATGTACCTTGCCATAACGTCTTTTCTCCACAAATCCATCAAGTTTGCTGTAATCGATTTGTTTGGGGTGTTCTATGACCAGCCAGCCCTCGGGTGAGAGTATATCCTTGTTGATGAGTATTTTACCTAATTCATCATACCTTTCAAAATCATAGGGTGGGTCAGCGAAAATTAGATTGTAAATCTGGCTGACGGATGGGATAAATCTAAACACATCTGATTTGATGACTACTAGCTTGTCCATACCAAATTTGGAGGCAGTTTCGCGGATAAAGGCAACACATCGATAATTATTGTCAACAGCAGTAACCTGAGCACAGCCACGCGAAAACAACTCATAGGAAATATTGCCTGTGCCTGCGAATAAGTCAAGTGCTTTCGAATCGCGCAGGTCAAGCCTGTTTTCAAGAATATTGAAAAGACTTTCCTTGGCCAGGTCAGTGGTTGGCCTTACGGGTAGGTTGGCAGGAGCATGTATCAGCCTTCGTTGGAGGCTTCCTTTTATAATTCGCATTGCAAGGCGTTGAATAGGGTGTAATACTGATGACCGGGTAAATCATCAAAGACATAGCTGTATTGAAAGATATTGTTTCGCTCCATGAAGCGAATGTTCCTAATGTACTTCCAGCTTAATTCATAAATATCAGAACTGATATTTAAATTTCCCATAAGAACCAGTTCAACTGATTCAGGGTTCATATTTAATTGTTCCAGAGCAAAAAGCAGAAAATAAAGATAGTCCTCCTTTGTGTTGAATTTATAGCTATTGTAAAAATGTAATTTGTCATGCCTGAGGATAATTAAATCAAAACTGCGGCTTCTCAAGTTGACAAAGGCATAATTGTCTGTAGGTTTATTCTTGTGCTGTATCAGTAGGCTTTCGATAAGCACGGATGAAAGGTGAACCAGGCGTGCATTCGCCCAATACTCCTTGATTTTCACGGCAAGTTTATCAGAAAGATAATACACATTGCTGGCATTGGCGCTTTTAAGTGAATCAACTTCAACCCTGGCATGCTTGATGGGCTGATGGTTAAAAAGCAAATAGGATTCCTTCTCATTTTCATCGTAAAGCGGAAATGGAACAAGGGTATGGAATAAATGATCGATCACAACCACTACGGAATGGAATGGATAGGTTATCCACTGTTTAACCATAAATAGTTCATCCAATCGTAAAATTAGTTTCGATTCATTGTTTATATCCTGAAACAAATACGACTGCAAGCCAACAAATCTTTGCTTATCAGAATGATATACGGCCAACGAAAAACCATCCAATGAAAGTTGGATGGTTAATTGTAAGTTTCTGGTATGATCTTCCCTGAATGATTTGTCGATCAGGCTTATATTTGGTTTTACCTCAATGATCATTTCATAGGAATACTTATTCCCAGTTACCATCAGTAGATGGCTCGGTCATTGATCCAACACGCAAGCCCGGATAGCGCTCAATCTGCTCCATATGTGCAATCAGGTTGTATACACGCTGTTGATCTAAACCACTCAGATAGCTGTTAAAGGGAGCCTTTGCTTCAAACACACTTACCTTGACACCGCCACGTTCAATTTGACCGGCATCCATCTCGAACGTTTCTTTTTCGCTGTGAGGTATGTACATAAATTCTTCTAGATTAAATGCCCTTCTTGTACTGAATAATGAATCTAATACTTTAACGTAACCTAAAGTATCGGCAATGGTTTTTGTAAAGGTTGTGTCGGTAGGATCGGGAACAAGTCTCACTACCGGAATTTCACCTTCTTTAATATAAGTAATCAGGGTATCAAAATTTTGCGCGAAATGATTATTTGCCTGCCTGAATAACAATTGAGCGCTTCTAATGTCTTTAAGTCGCTGAACAACATCTGCCTCGCGATGAGCCTTTTCACGATTGAACTCAACCGGCTGCATAATGCTGCTATAAACCATGTATCCCAATATTACGATTACTATCAGTAACAAAACTTGAAGCAGAGTACTTTTCATAATGTTTTAATTTTTGCTTATGCAAATGTAAAATATTTTTGTGTGTCTGGTTTCATTTCAAGTTAATTATCCTGCAAGTTACCCTTTTTATCTTCAGATTTCCACTTAAATCAGAGTTAATTAAATTCGACCTACAAGTTTATTCATTTCGTTGTAGCTTGGTAAACCAGACAATAGAATAAACGATTTGCCATTGTGATTTCGTTTACAGCAGTAGGTCTGCAAACCATTTGTTATTGTTATATAGTTGACTTTAAGTCTGATATTGTATAAGGCAGCCTGCTCTATGGTTTTTTGGTCCAGTTTTACCTGATTCGATTTGCATTCAACAATCATTAAGGGTGTGCCCTGCCGTGAGAAAACCACAATGTCGCAACGTTTGACAAGTCGGTCTATTTTTATCTGGTATTCCACTGCAACAAGTCCAAGAGGCACACCGGAGTCTTCAACCAGATACCGCAACATTTTTTGTCTTACTTCCTCCTCCGGTGTGAGTGCTACATATTTTCTCCGTACCGGATCATAAATCTCAACTTTATGTCCTTCATTCCTTAATGCAAACCAAGCTGGTCTTTTCTTATCTTGCATGTCCCTCTTTAAGAATACAAAGTCGTAAATATATAGAGAATAGCTAATATTCCATACATTTGTAAAGAAATAATGCTCCACATGAAAGATAAAAAAGCCATTGTTGAAAACTGGTTACCACGATATACAGGCCAGCGTGTTGAAGATTTTGGCGAATACATCCTATTAACCAATTTCAATCAATACCTTGAGCTTTTTGCTGAATGGAACAATGTCCCAATTCTGGGACAGGATAATCCCATGCCATGTGCTACATCGGACAAGATCACGATTATCAACTTCAGCATGGGAAGCGCCAATGCCGCTACGGTTATGGACCTGCTAGGTGCCATCCACCCCAAAGCCGTCCTGTTTTTAGGTAAATGCGGTGGCCTCAAGTCAAAAAACCAGGTGGGTGATTTCATATTGCCCATAGCTGCCATAAGAGGTGAAGGGACTTCGAATGATTATTTACCTAAGGAAGTGCCAGCTCTTCCGGCATTCAGTCTGCAAAAGGCCATCAGCACCAGTATTAGGGATCATGGCCGTGATTACTGGACAGGAACAGTATATACCACCAACCGTCGCGTGTGGGAGCATGATGATGAGTTTAAGGACTTTCTGATTAAAACACATAGCATGGCTGTTGATATGGAGACTGCTACGATTTTTGTTGTTGGTTTTGTAAATGAAATCCCTACCGGTGCCTTGCTGCTTGTTTCCGATCAGCCCATGGTACCCGAAGGCATAAAAACTTCTGAGAGTGACAGGAAAGTGAATCAGCGCTTTGTTGCGGAACATCTTAAAATAGGCATTGACTCGCTACAGCAATTGATCAACAAAGGCCTTACGGTAAAACACCTGCGTTTTTAGCATATAATTTAGGCCTGATTGCTTATGACCTACGATCAAATCATAACCGATATTAAGAATAAGGTTTATTACCCGGTATACTTACTGATGGGTGAAGAACCCTATTTCATTGATGTGATCACTGATATTCTCGAAGAGCATGTACTGGAAGAAGCCTACCGCGACTTCAACAGCATGACCGTTTACGGCCGTGATGTGGATGCAGCTGCGCTCATAAATCAAGCTAAAAGTTATCCCATGTCTGGAAACTATCAGCTACTCATCGTGAAAGAAGCGCAAGATATGCAGGACATTGAAGAACTGGAATCTTATCTAAAAAATCCTCTGGAGAGTACCATCCTGGTCATCAATTATAAATACAAGAAAATTGATGCCCGAAAAACATTTGCCAAACTGGTGAAATCAAAGGGTGTACTATTCGAATCGAAAACACTGTTCGAAAACAGTATTCCCCAATGGATTATTAAATTCCTGAAGCAAAAAAACTACAGCATTACACCGAAAGCATGTCAGATGCTAGCTGATAATCTGGGCACAGACTTGCATAAAATCCGCAATGAGTTGGAGAAACTGACAATCATTCTTTCAACAGGAGCTACCATTACTGATGAGCATGTAGAGCGTAACATTGGCATTTCAAAGGATTTCAATGTTTTTGAACTGCAAAAAGCCCTCTCACAACGCGATGTTGTGAAAGCCAACCGCATCATTAATTATTTTGGTGCCAACAGCAAAGAAAACCCAATACTGATGAGCGTTGTGCTGTTATACATTTATTTCATCAGGGTACTCAAGTACCATTATACCAAAGATAAATCGAGGAACAACCTGGCTGTGGTACTTGGAGTCAGCCCTTTTTTCGTTTCCGATTACCAGCTTGCAGCAAAAAGTTATTCCGCCACCAAAGCAATGGAAGCCATTAGTATTCTCCGAAAATATGACTTAAAGGGTAAGGGCGTGGAAAATCAGTCAGCAGATGATGCAGACTTGTATAAGGAGATGTTATACAAATTGATTCACCTATAGTGTGTTGCCTTCAAGACACTTCTTGTCTATTAGCTTCTATTTCTGATGATACATCTCCTCAATCAGAAGGGCATATTTTCTCATGAGAAATTTACGCTCCTGACTTCCGGATAAAAATGACAATGAAGTTGCACAGTACTGGCCTGCTGATACCTATCAAACCTGTCACTACTGTTTGGATGTCCCGAGCAATTCCTATTGTCCTTTTGTTTTGGCAAAAGGACCAAAACCATAAGCGCAGGCAAATGCCTCCACCAACTTACGTAACTGCGCGGGCCAGCGCGCCAGCTGAAAGACGATTTTGTTTCAGACACCACTGTACTTTGTACAAAAACCATTTTCAATGCCAGGGATTTGCGAGCCCCGAAAGGAGTGAGCAGCACTCCTTTTCGGGGCGAAGCAATCCTGTGGCTTAACTTTTTGCAGGTTTAAAGCATCCCTTTCATCATGAAGGTGGTGTATTTTTATGTCCTTTTGTTACGGCAAAAGGACGATCTGCCGGCTGGCGGAGTACAGGCAAATCTATCTTGCCCTGGGATAAACCCACAATCCAAATTGAAAATGAAACTTCTCGGCTTTTAAATCAAATTGCATCGATTAATAATTCTTTATGGCGAAATAAGTGGGTGCCCAATCCGGAAAACAGCAAAAAGTTATTCCGCCACCAAAGCAATG
>CALAZZ010000176.1 GCA_937926515.1 uncultured Bacteroidales bacterium
CTTGTTTTTTTAACTTTCTACGTCACTTCGCCCCTATCTTGCTCATAGCTAAGATATTGTTGCTTTTCTACTATTTCTTTCATTCGGAGCACCGCTTCAAGCAATTCGACAAAAGTATTGTATAAAGGTGCAATACCCAGTCGAATATTGTCCGGCTGCCTGAAATCAGGTATGACCACCTTCTTTCCTTTTCCGGGTGTTATCATTGCCTGACATATGCTGTAGGCTTCGGGATGCCTTAGGGAAATATGCGAACCACGCTTTTCAGGCACTTGAGGTGAAGCAATTGTATATCCCAATGGCAACAGATAGGCTTCAATCAGCTTCATCATATAGGTTGATTGCCTGGTACTCTTATCACGTAGATTGCCAATACCTGCCTCCAGTATGATATCCAATGACGGTTCAATGGCCGACAGTGAGAGCAAGGGTGGAGAACCCGCTAGAAAACGCCTGATACCCTCAGCAGGCTGATAGGCCATGCCAAAATCGAAGGGCTTGTGCTGGCCAAACCAGCCCCAGACAGGGGATCTCAATTTATCCTGCAAATCCTTTCGTACGTATAGAAATGCAGTTGAACCCGGCCCACCATTGAGGTATTTGTAAGTGCATCCGATGGCCAGGTCCACCTCTGAGTCGTTCAAATGAACCGGTACTGCACCCACCGCATGGCTAAGGTCCCACAACATCATGGCACCCTGTTCGTGCACCATACGGGTGATGTTTTTCATATCGTACATAAATGAACTCTTGAACACCACATGCGACAAGCTTACAAGAGCAGTATGCTGATTGATGAGATCGCACAAGGCTTCATCGCTTACAGAAATACCATCAACCGAAGGCGCCAGAATAAGTTTATGCTTGCCACCGAACAAATCCACAAGCCCTTGTAAAACATAAAGGTCGGAAGGAAAATTCAGTTGATCACTCACTATCTCTACCCGCCCCTCATTAAATTTAAGTGCAGCATAGGCCAGCTTAAACAAGTTCACCGAAGTGGAGTCAGCCATAATCACTTCATCAGACTGAGCACCAATTAGTTTAGCGAGCTTTGACCCTATTTCGGCAGCACGGTCGTACCATGATGTGTTCCAACTGCGTATGAGGCCTGCTCCCCATTCCTTGCTGACCACCTCCTCCATCCATGCCGATGTGGCCGCAGGCAATGCACCCAATGAGTTGCCATCGAGGTAGATCAGGTCCTTGTCATCAAGTTCAAAGCGATTCCTAAACGACCGAAGTTCATCCTGATCATCCAGCATCTGAGCATATTCAAGTGTGTAGATATTCATGTATAAGATTATTTATTCAGTAAGTTAGTGACCAGTACTGACAAAGCCTGCACCCACAGGCCATACATCAGCCCGGATGCATGCAAACCATCCGGAGCAAGCAGTTCGTGAGATGAGGCAGCCAGGCGTGAGATGGATGTTATATCCAGATAGGCTGTTCCGGCCTTATGGGATTCATCCCTGTTAATGGCATTGAAGGCATCAATCTCCGAAGCGATCTGATTGCTGTTGTACCCTACCGCGTATGGAGTAACACCCCAATCAGGAATAGAGAGGACCACAACGTGGCCTGCCTCTCCGCCGGCAAACCCGATTGACCGGCTCAACAGCTGTAAAAACTCCTTGCGGTAATTTTCAAGGCTGCGGCCCCTGTACTGGTTGTTCACGCCTATCAGCAGGCTAACCAGGTCGTAAACAGGATCAAGTTGCGCCTGGGAGATGCCGGCCAGCAACTCATCGGTAGTCCAACCTGTATGGGCAATGATCTTCACTTTATCAAAGTGAATACCTTCCTGACCAAGACTTTCCTTTAACTGGAGCGGAAAGCACTCCTGTGCAGGCACACCCTCTCCTATTGTATAGGAATCACCAAGGGCGAGGTAGGTGCATGCGGGTCTTAATACATTAGGCAAGTTGTAGGTTTTATATCCAAAGGTAAGGAATATTGTAACAAAATAACAGGAGGTATTCTTTTTATTCAAAATCCTTCAAGCACCGCAAACTAATTCCATACAACTTACCATATGCACCTAAATATGTATCGCTTTTCAAACAGAAAATACTCAAATGAAAGGCTAGTTCGGTATCAATTTGTTGATCTGATGACCAGTATAATCCGGTATCTCCCAGCATCATGAAAGAACCATCCACGTAACGTCTCCCAACAGGAATTGCAGAAAATCCAAACAAGTCCAAACCATTTCCATCAAGCTCCCATCCGCTTGTCGTCTTCAAATTTTTACCTGAATCAAAACCCCTGTATATAAATAATTCATCCCAAATGATATCACCAATTCCATATTGGCTATCAACTGATCCTTCGAGCAATCGAATCTCCTCATTTGTAGGAATATGCCAGCCAGGTGGGCAAATTCCCCGTGTACCTGACTGCATGCCATATTGCATGATCTCATTCCATTGATATAGCCCCCCATGCTTTGCGCAGCTATCAGGCTCATTATTGTAACAGTACTTTTCAATAATGCCATTATCCGTCATATTTTCATTACCTTCGATCATAACTCCTACATTAAGGTTTTCTTTAAGCCAGCATTGGCTGAAAATTTGAATGGTGTTGTAGGTCTGACCCTCATAATCAACCGTGTGGTTTCCCGGACAAGGTATATTGGTTGCAAATTGGAATGTATATAAACGGTTGCTCGAAGGTGTATCAAGAATACCTGATTCCTTTGCATTTCCCAATGGTATTGATTTAGCGTAAGAATTGCTTTCTTCATTAAACAAAGGGCCATCAGTGTAAACCAGTCTGGGTTTGGACTGGAGCCCAGTATTTGGGCTTAATATTTTAATAGTTTGTAATCCATTACTATAATGAACTGAAAGGAAATACAACAGGCTTCTTCCAGGCGTAAACTGATAGCGGTGATGTCCCCTGGGAAGGAAATAATCCTCAGCGATCAATGTCATTCCCTGGGCATCCGAAACCACAAACTTGAAATTGCCATCTTCAGGGACAAACAATGCAACAATGCTTTTATTGATGACAGGATTGGGGTAATTTTGAACCAAATGCACCCGGCTTGATTCCTGATCATAATCCTGCAAACCAACGTTGGGAAATGTTGAATAACCTATAAACAACATTAGATCACCAGGATTGAAATCAATGATGATGGAGGTATCAGGCCAATGAATGATAAACTCATCATTCTGAGTCTTATTGAGGACTCTGATGCTGTCGAGTTGTGCGTATGATCCATTGTTCTCAGCAGTGAAAGTCAACTCAATAGATTCTTTCTGTGCTTTGGCTGAGAAGGTCAGAATCAAAACAAGCAGCAATAAACCAAGTTTTAAATTATTGTTCATTCTTTGCTGCCTCTAAATATTAATTAAAGAATGAACAAATTTAATAAATAAGCGGAATGAAATCAAGTGCTTATGAATGCATTAGAGAAACAACTAATACTAGATATAGGTCTCTTGCCAAACCGTAATTAGCCAGTAACAGCATTTCCTCATAAGCTTGACAAAGATAATGATGTTACTAGCTCTCCAAAATGGCTTACTCAATAGAATAAAAACAGCCTTATATTAGGAATTCAGTTTTCTCAGGTCCAGAGGACCCTATACCTGTACAACAAAAAGGCGGCAATAAGCACCAGACTTAACAGCAATGCCCATTTCCCAACGGGAACTGCATATATGCCTGTTGTAAGCAAAACAACTTTATCTGGATGATATTGAATATGAAAATAATATGTATTTGAGTTAAATGTAGCAGTAACAGGCCCGATACCTTGTTCAAATTCGCCTATGATATTGCCAGCTGTGAATATGGTGTATTCTGTTCCTGTGACAGGCTCATAATCCAGGTCAATTTCAAGATTTGAGTCACCTAAGGTGAGGGTATTGGTTACATTGATTTGATCATAGCCGGTACATGGGACTGATCCCTCTATTTCTACCAAAACAACATCAAGATCAGTATAAGTAAGATCAAGAACACCAACGCAGCCCGGGCTTGAACCCGGGGAAATTGTTAACCCTCCGGCTTCAACTGTAGTTACACTTTCATCGTAATTACCTGATTTAATGATGATCGTATCACCCGGATCAGCATCATCAACGGCTGCTTGGATGCTAAAATAATACAGCCCTTTGGTTTGATTAAAGACAAAATATCCTGAACAAGCATCAGGGACTGGCTGAAATCCAGGTGTCCCGGGTTCGTTGTCGGTACCATCTATGAGCCAGGGCCAAAAAATTATATCGTCTGCGCCATCACCATCGAGCAGATCAAATATTTCATTGCCCACTTCTGTACCCCACCAGTTGCAAGTAGCTTCAACCATTCCTGTTACTCTATTTTGCAAGGCATATTCATTGTTTTCCTCGAAATGATTTTCTGAGATAATGATGATCGACTCTGCAGCTGTCCAGTTTGGTGGAAATCCAACTCTGATTCCTCTGTCGTTATTCTTTATAATATTTTTTTCTACAAGAAAAAAGGTCCCCTCAACATCAGAATCAATATGCCGGCCTGGTAAATACAATGCAGTCCCATTAGCTTCGAATAAATTTCCGATGATCTCATGGCCCAAGCTGACACCCATACCAGTAGATGCAAAAATCCCCGTATTGACTTGTGTGATAACATTCTCCTTAAAACTTGAAGCAATCGAACCTGGGCCACCGTCAAGGTATAAGCCCCATCCAAAACCCTCGATGTAATTCTGCTCAACCAGCAATGAACGGGTTGTTCCACTAAAGATACCGCTTTGGAAGGTTTCAGATGGAGGTTGAGATCCAACAAGAACATTATTTCGAATTATGGCAATATTATCAGCATAAATTGCACGACCATCGGTCTCAATTCGAAAACCATCTAGAATAAAGCCATCGGCTTGGCCTCGCATCCTATTAAACTTTCCCTGTATTAATGCTTCAGGACCACGAGTTGAACTGAAACCTGAAATTCCAAAGTTTGGTCCTAGTATAGTTAAATCTATTTTGTTTACGTCCAAAGCCTCTGTATAGACTCCTGCAGCTACTTCAATCAAATCACCGGCAGCGGCTCCATCAATGGCTGCCTGTATAGTGGTATAGCATGGTGTATTCCCATCACAAACCCCATCAGGATTTACGTAATGAGTAGTTTGTGCGATCGCATAACCAACGGTTAAAAACGAAATCAAAAAATACATTGTAATTGCTTTCATAACGAATTGGTTTTTGTTAATAAAAAAGAATTTATTTCGAAACCATTGAATTGGCATGCCAACAAACACCCCTATCAATCGGGTTTCTTTATCTAACGTTCTATACATTAATACCATTCAGCAAAAAATCTAACCATTATTTTAAATAAAATTGACTTGCCTAATAAAGCCTTGATTAAATATCGTTCATTAGAAAATAGAAATGCTCCCGTTGGTGACGGAAGCATTCTACGCTTTTCAAGAAATCATGGCTTAACTAAATTGTCAG
>CALAZZ010000177.1 GCA_937926515.1 uncultured Bacteroidales bacterium
TTAAAAAAAAATTAACTATGAAAAAGAAATATTTAATAACAGGTATACTTTTCCTGTTTTTCACCAATGTGGTATTCACCCAGGAATTCGAGGAAACCCTCCTGTATGTTTATGTAGCAGATGAAGAAGCCATCCCGCATTTTGTTTATGAAGGCGGTAGAACACTGGCCGTAGTTGACGGTGTAAACCTGGAGAATGTACTGAACAATTACGAAGTCTATAGTTTTGAAAGGTATCTTTCGTGTATAGACTCGATTACACTGCCAGAGAAATACGGACTTGACCGTGTGTATACAGTGTCACTTGGAGGCAATGCTGAAAACTTAAAATCCGAGCTTGAACAATCATACAGCCATTATTATGACCTGGTGGAACGCGTACCGGTGCTGTATCCGGCATATACACCTGATGATTACCACTTGCTTGACGGCACCATGGGTCCCAATTGGGCTTTGGACGTGATCAATGCCAAGCAGGCATGGGACATCACACAGGGTGATTCCACTGTCATTATAGGCATACCTGACTATGGCTTTAACCTGGATCATGAGGATCTGGTCAATAAAATTAAGATGACCTTTGGTGGAAGCGAAATTTACGGTGGACACGGCACGTCCGTAGCCGGGGCCGCCGCCGCAGACACGGACAACGGAACAGGCATGAGCAGCATTGGCTTTAAAAGTAGCCTGGCTGTAGGTTTTATGGCCTATGAAATTGTATGCCAAATGGCAGTTTCAGAAATAAAAATCATAAATACAAGCTGGATACAGGGAGGTAATGATACCCACAAGAAACTATTGGATTTGATGCATGATATGGGTACCCTCGTTGTTTCAGCAGCAGGAAATGGTACAGATCAATTTCCAGATGATCCAACCGGATATCGTTTTCCGGCATCACACGAGTCTACCCTTGCGGTAACCAGCATCGGGCCTGATTTAAACCATTTACATATAAAGCCAAACGGAGACACAATGTACCATACACACCATGACATGATCGATATTTGTGCCCCCGGGTATGGTATTATTGTTCCATTGGATGGCAGCAGCAATGCCAATTATATTATTGGATGGGGTAGCTCATATGCATCTCCAGTAGTGGCCGGACTTGCCGGATTGTTGCATGCCGTTGACCCCGATCTGAGCCCGGCCGAGCTTAAGGCCGTGATCAAAACTACGGCACAGCCCGTTACAGACGCCCATTTATTTCCTGAAGACCACCTGGGTGCAGGCGTAATAGATGCTTACGCCGCAGTGGATTTTGTTGCAAACTGTACCCCAACCGTAATTAGCATGAACACAATATGGGATAAAGACCAAACATTTTTCTGTGATGTTATCGTGGAAGAAGGGGCTGTACTTGAGGTATATTCAACCCTGAAGTTTAGTCAAAAAGCGAAAATAATCGTCAAGCGGGGCGGACACCTGATCTTGGATGGTGCAGAACTATCCTATGTGGAGAAAGACAGGGGCCTTTGGCCGGGCATAGAGGTATGGGGAACCTATAACGAAAGCCAGTGGCCATCAATGAATCAACATCAAGGAAAAGTCACCCTCCGCAATGGGGCGAAAATAGAGAATGCCCGGATAGGCATATTGGCCGGCAGGTCTGTCCAGCCTTTTCACGAAAAGGGAAATGACCTTCCCATACCAATTAATGGCCAATTCAATGGCGGTGTTGTCAGGATTGAACAGGCAAGCTTTGTAAATAACGCAATCAGTGTTTACTGGCCTCCTTATGAAAACTTCAACCCTGTGGACCAAAGCATAGTTGACAATATTGGTTTAGTTCGTAATACTGATTTCATTTATGATGCTCCCCCTAATGCCGGTATTGATACACAAGTATTTCTTTTTCTTAACGGGGTAAGAGGCATTAAAACAGAGGGCAACCATTTTTATGGAAAAGATCAAACCGGCATTCTCAGTCTTAATGCGGGTTTTACTGTGAAGGCAAGTTGCCTGGACGAATTTTTGCCCTGCCAGAATTATCGTCTGAGCACCTTCAACAACTTACGCTATGGTGTTCGTGCACTGGGTTCAGCCTCAGTAAAAACATTTGGCATCGACACTGCGGTCTTCAATAATACACTCACTGGTGTTTACACCAGCCAGGTTGATCATTTTTCAATTACACGTTCCCTGTTTAATGTCTTGCCCTCGGGGCAGGCCCCTGACCACCTGGGCGGTATTTATGTGGATGGCAATGCCTTTGGCTTTCAAATCGAAGAAAACCAATTTACCGGCAATTATATACCAGGCCCTTTCGGAGGGCCCCTGCACATTGGCATCACATTCAACCATACCGGCCCTTTTGCCAATGAGTTGTACAACAACACATTTGACCAGCTCAATATCGCCACCCTGTCTATGAACCAGAATCGTGACCAAATGGGTACTGTTGGCTTATGCATCAAATGCAATACCTATACCAATAACGAGTACGACATAGTGGTAAACTATGATGACCAACAATATGCCTGGGGCGGCATTGCCACCCACCAGGGCTCGGCCGCCCCTGCCCCCGATGCCCCTGCCGGCAACCGCTTTAGTTGGGCCAATAATCCTTCTAACCCTTATTCCGACATCTATAATCAAGGTCTGAATATTTATTATTATTATCATGAGAATGCTCCACAGCATCTTCAATTAGAACCAATATATTACAATGAAGATAAAGTAACAACTATAGAAGGGGATCCGGATGCAATCTGGGATCCCGAACTTAGCTGCCCCTCCAACCTTTCACCACCCGGTGGCGGCCACAATGAGGAGGAACTCAAGGGCATGATGGCGGAAGCAGAACAAGAAGCCGATGCCACCCAAAGCCTAATCGGTATCCTCAAAGATGCCGGTGACACAGAGGCCTTGCACTGGGACGTGAGCATGAGCGCACCCTGGCAGGGCATGGAGGTGTATAGCGAGCTGATGTCGGTTGCCCCCTATGTGAGCGATACGGTGCTGGCCGCCGCCATCGAAAAGGAAAATGTGCTGGTGGATGCCATGATTCGCGATGTGCTGGTGGCCAACCCCCACAGTGCCAAAAGCGAAGCCCTTATGGAACAGCTTGGCCAACGTTTTCAGCCCCTGCCAGAATATATGCTGGAGGAGATATTGCAGGGCCAAAGCCTGGTTTCGGTGTATGAAAACCTTCAGGCGAACCTCAGTGAACAAATACAGAAACAGGCCATGTATAAAAAGCAACTTGTGCAACTTTACCTGAGCGATACCTTGCAACCGGCCACCTCAGCCGACAGCCTGGTGCAATTGTGGTTGGGTGCGGCCCATCCCGCCCAATGGTATCAGGCTGCATACCTCAGGCAGAAACAAGGGAACAGTGTGGCTGCCGGAGCCATCATGGACGATATACCTGTTGTATTCGGCTTCACCGCCGACCAGTTAGCCGCTCATAACGACCGTGTGGCTTTTCTGGAACAGGAAAACTTCCTCATGGGTCAGCATCAAAGCCTGTTGGTGCCCGACAGCCTGGCAGTGGCCTGGTTAGCAGAGGTGATGGATAGTGGAAACCTGCCCACCGCATTGTATGCACGTAATATTTTACTGGCACACGGCATAGTAGATCATCAGCCGGCGTACCTGCTTCCCGATGGCGCAAAATCAGGGCAGCCGGAACCAATCCGCGGCCAAAGCCCGCAACCGGAAGACGCCCTGAAACTACAGCCCAATCCTGCCCGGGAGTATGTGATTGTTGACTTTGATATAAGCAGGCATCGGGCAACTGAAGGCTCGGCGGTGCTAAAGCTTATTGATATGAACGGAAAATTGATTGAAAGCCTGACGTTGACCAAACAAAAGGACCAATTGGTGTTTCCGCTGAAGGGTTTTAAGCCTGGTTCTTATGTGTTTACCCTTTATTACAATAACCAATTGCTTGAAAGCAAGCGGCTGATCATTCAATAAACCCTGCTGCCCTGCCTCCTTAAACCGGGGGCAGGGCGGTTTTAAACCTTGCAATTATGAGATCGTTAATAATTTCACTAATTACGCTGATACTCCTGAATATCGGCTTGTTGCATTCTCAAACATGGCCTAAGTTTTATGGTGAGACAAACAGAATAGATCGCTCCAAGGATATCATTGAAACATACGATAAGGGATATTTGATACTGGGAGGGTATCAGGCATTTTCATGGCTGATAAAAACGGATATCAATGGCAATATATTATGGGAAAAAATAATTGACAATTATCCTCGCGAACTTCCTACAGCACAAGCCATTGAAGCAACAAGCGATGGCGGTGTTTTGGTATGCGGCATTGCTTTATCCGGTTTCAGCAATAAAAGATGTCCTTTTGTAATGAAGTTAAATGCCTGTGGCGAGAAAGAATGGTGCAAGATATTTGAAGGAAGCCCAATTGATCCATCATGGGCAGTGGATATTAAAGAAACTGTTTCAGGGGATATTGTTGTTTTGGTGTACCAATACGGCACATTACCTGAAGAAGCCGTACACCTGTTCAAACTCACTGCTGATGGTGATGTGCTTTGGAAAGAACCATTGGCCACCACCTACGATCATCCCGGTAGTGCTCATAAAAAAGGAAAAAGATTAATTATTAATAATGAAGGAAACTACATAATAAGTGGTCTTGGTTATTGGAGACATCCATGGAACCCGGGCCCCGGAGTATGGTTGAGGCCCATGTTTATAAAAGCAGATTCAATGGGGAATGAAATGTGGGTATTGCCTTTTGGTTTAAATGATACAGTTGTTGGAAAAGCTAACCACTCCTTGGCACTTCAGAATAATGCATTTCTTGGTTCTGGCTATAACTGGCATGCATCAAATATGATAGAACCAATGCATTTCGTTTATGATAACACAGGAAATGAGTTAGGTTTTTCCATTCACAAGCCTGATAATATTAATTCTCTGTTGTCACAAGGTTCGTTTGAAACTTCGCAACTGACAGATATTGGTGTTTTCTCTGGTGGCGCATTCGTTAATGAGAATGGACAAATAGAAACAATATTAGATTGTATGTTAGATTTTGACACAAACACTTATATTTTAGAACCTTTTAATCATAAGTTGAATTTAAATGGTCGCCAGCCCTATTTAAATACATTAAGTCACGATAAAAAGTTACTAACAATCTACACCTATTACCACTCCTCCACCAACAGTGATATCTCCCTAGCCAAACTCAACCTTAACCTGGAGTACGACACGGCTTATGCCGGCAATTTCACCTACGACAGCCTGTGCATTCCCGGCCCACCGCAAAGCGGGTTTATTTACCTTGAGCATTGTGATATTATTACGAGCATAGAAATGCCATCAGCGGCTGAGTACAGGGAAAGGATAAGCCATATACCCCTTACCATTTATCCCAATCCGGCAACAGACCGTATCACTTTTGATCTGGAAAACACCGATCATCACCGCAACATTGAGCTAAGATGCTTTAACCTGCTGGGCTTGCAACAACATCACGTAAGCATTTATAGCGGGCAAAAGCAAGCGTCAGCCAATGTAAGTGCCTGGCCGCCGGGCATGTATATTGCCGTGGTGTATAGCCATGGAAAACCGGTAGGCAGGGAGAAGTTTGTGGTGCGGTAAAAAAGCACATAATCCCAATCCATGCATATGGTTAACATTATGCTGTATTAAAATTGGAAACAGCACCAGTATTGGAATCGAAACCATAGCTGCATTTTACAAGCATTTTGCTAAGATGTAGAATCCATATTATAACTTTACCATCCTACCGTACAGTTTCCGGACTGTACGGTTTTTT
>CALAZZ010000178.1 GCA_937926515.1 uncultured Bacteroidales bacterium
TGTACCTTTTTCCAATCAGAATATTTTAACTTTACACCATGAATAAGCAACAACGGAAGGTCTATCATGTTGAGGTAAAAGCTACCGGAAAGCATTACTATTTCGGGAGCCAGGCGGCAATTTTTGACGTGCTAACCGAGGAGCAGACAGGCATTACTGCATACAAGCTTTGGACTCAACACGACTTTATAATCGGACCTTATCAGAACGATAAAGTGATAATTCGTTTTGGTTACCTTCAAAGTAAAGAGGGGAGGAGGGGGAGAAATCCTTAAAGGGTTAACCTTTCCAGGTATTCAAACAATTTTTCAAGCTGATCAGACCGCAGCTCACTTTTGTTGTTCAGGTAACCATTAATAGCTGCCCTACGCACTCCGGTTTCTTCTGACAGCCTCTTTTGCGACATCCTGTGTTTAGACATCAGAAACCGTAACTTATCTCGAAAAGAAAGGTGTGTATCCATCTTATTTGATTTGATATCTAAATGCGTGTACCAACATATCGTCTGTAGTGTATTTACTTGTTATCTCTGTAATTGCTCTATCAACATGCGCCGCCCCTATATACCATCCGATCTGTTCTGAGCATGCATGTTTTAACTCTTTCATTGCTGCCGGTTCAACACCTATGAGCCGAATCGCCTTAACAGTATTATCTGAACTATCGATTAAAATAAGAGTTACCGCGTTAGCATCTTCGCTGAGCCAGCTTTGCATCTGGTCAACCGATACCTTATGAAAGTTAAGGCTTGCATCAAAGGAAAAGTGTTCGAACTCTACACAGAAAAAGGGTATATACTTGTCAATAAAAACGGCATAAGTGAATTCACCGTTTTTGGCCGCGAGCCTTTCGTTAAAGGATGGCTTGTTTAGGTACATCAGTAATTCAAAACTTCCACCCTCCAGAGTTTTAATAAGCGCAAAATCTTTGCCTGGGCCTGGACAAGATAGCGGGTATGGTTTACCAACTTCTATTATATGCATAGGATATTGATTTATTGCAAAAATAGTTATTCCCAGGATTTTGAGTACTCATGATTACGAAAACTATGCGCTATACCCAATTGCTGTTTAAGCCTGAGGTATTCTTCGGCCTCCATTCCGAGGTTGTCGCATATTTCCGAATCTGATAAGCCGAGGTTCTCAAGCTTAAGTACCAGGTCGCTCATAAGCTCTACCTGATGCAACCCTTTGATCCGGTTCATAAGGACAGTGAGCTGGACTGCATCGTGATAAGGCAACTGAAGGTCTATAATAGAGGCCTCTGTAGCCCCTATACGCTTCAACGCTTCATACCTGTGATAGCCGTCAATGATCCTGTACTTTCCTTTTGATTTGTCAAAGGTTACAATGATAGGGAACAAGAAACCATACTTCACGATGCATTCTTTTAGCAAACCCATTTCAGTGTCTGCCATCCGGTTAGGATTGTAATCATTAGCATAAAGCATGTCAAGTGCTACCACCCTTGCCTCTACGGCCATTTGTTTTACAGTATTTCCATCCATTTTTCTTTGAGTTTTTGTGTTTTTTCACTTCTTTTAGTATCGTAACTTCTATTATTTTCATAATCATTGATCAAGAGCTGGCCGACCTGGGATTTAAATGTGCCTTCAGTTTGCTCTTGCTTTGCAAACCTTGCTTGAAACTTATTCCTGTGTCCCTCATTGCCTATATTGATCAGAAGGAAATCCCTAAACTCCTTCCAAGTCTTGTAGTGCTTAGGAAGTGTTTTATTGTCAAACATCAGTTTTTCGCTTGCATATCTGGAAGCTGTAGAAATACCTGATATCCTTTTGCATAGCTTGTTGTATGTTTCAGGTTCAAATTTAGGCAGGTCAGTCAGCGATTTGAAAGACTTTTCGTGTATAAGGTTTGACACCCGCATACGGTTGTATATTGTGTAATTGGCCATAAACATCAGGTCATAAATCTTGTTATATGGGAGGTCATAATCGTAGATGAATTTCCAAACATCATAAACAGTCCAATCGTAAATTGGATAAAACTTGTACGATGATTTTTCAGAACCTGTGCTCCACTTTAAACCATTCCATCCTGGGTGCTTGGTAACAGCTCTGAACCTTGTCAGGCTTTCATCAGCCCGAATGCCTACAAGGTATGCCGCGTTTGGGTCCTGTGCCTCGTACCAGTCAAAAAACTTGTAAAACCTTTTGGGATATTCTTGTTCAATTTCTTTGATTGCTATTTGATCTTTCTGCCTCATCCATTGTTCGCCCGGACCCCATGCATATAAAAAATAGTCTTTAGAACTTGTAGCGTTGGTCATATAAATTGGGACCTGGTACCATGCGGGAATTACATTAGGGTGCCGCATCATTACTGATATGAGATCGATGGATGCCTGGTATTCGGCTTCCTGATCCTGAAAAAAAGCAATGATTTTTCTTTTCCGTTTAATAGCCTCCTGGAGGGCTAAGTAGTAAAGAACAGTACTGTCCTTGCCTGATGAAATAGAAACATTGATCGTTTCAAAGTTATCAAACAACAGGCTGATCCTTTCTCTTGCTGTTTCAAGTACTGATTTATTTATGTAATTCTTCATGCGAAAATTTATTATAAATCCCTAATCTCCGTTCATTTTCTTCTACCACAAACCTGTAAACAGGAAGGTCGGGCAATTGAATTCGTAACCCAGAAAGATAAGTGTTAAAGTCTAAGCTGGTTTGGAAATGATTATTGCTCATTTTTAGCAGGTTTTGGATGATCAATTTTGGGGTGTCGTGTTTTTCAAACACGAATGCCTTTGCTTCCTGATACCATTCTTGATCAACATCATTGACATCATTAAAAAAAAAGGATGTTTTGAGTTTTTCTAAGTCAGAAACTGTATTCCGAATGAAAAGCTTCACGTTGTTTGCAGAGAGTCGGCAATCGTTTACATCACGGTAAAACCATGATTGCCATTCCCTCTCGACCGGATAACTGTAATTTACCCCAAAACTGTTTGATTGTGAATAAAGGTAATGAAAAAACAACCGCCAAGGCTCACCGATAAATGGGCTGTTATCGAGGCTTATTTTTGGGATATTTGGTGTCATGGTTGTCAGATATTCATGTACATAATCGCAACGGTTTGAGGGTGTGATCATCCGGTTAAGTCCAACCAATATTATTAATGACGGCTCATATTGCGAATATGTAATTCGAAACATTTCCCAATCTATCACATCTACTCCAGGTAATGATGGTGCTATATACATCGGGTGTATAACCATTATCGCACCAGGAGGAACCTCTGCGTTAAAAGTTGATGGATCCTTCAAAAAGTACACTTTATTCATATCCCATGAGGTTTTTTGCGATGTAATATACACATTTTCCGTTTATATCTGAGCAAATAAACTTTTTGCCAGCATCCTGGAATATCTTAGCTGTATTGCCATATCCGGCGTTGAAATCCCCGACAATATCGTAAATCCCCGACAATTGCTTAATGACATCGTAATTGGTGATTCCGTTCACTTGCTGTTTATCGTTCCATACGCAAAGGTTTGTTGTATATCCATGGAGCTTTATTGGAGCTATATTTACCGGTTTAGGAAATTCTTTAATTACATGCTTACCAACAATCATATAAATGGGTGTGCGTGTATGGCCAATAAAATCGGCCATTCGCACAACATACTCCAGATATGAAGTGTTTTCTGCTCCTGCCCTGTCCAGAAACAACTCATATCCATCTCTCCATGCCGGTTCAGTATATATCACATCGCACTGGTCATAATCAAGGGGGACGCCTTTTGAGATGTCATGCTGAAAAACCATGTTTCCGTTTGATGTATGAAAAGCAAGTGAAGGTAATCCTTCCACCTCTTTTTTTAACGCAGAGTGATAGTGATGTTTCATTCTATGATAAACTTTGAACCTGCTTTTGTCATTTTTTCTATAGTCACAGCCATGCGCCTGGGATTTAGCTCTGTGCCCACAAATACCTTTTTCGCCTTTACGGCCGAGATAGCGGTAAGCCCCCTGCCGGTGCATAAGTCGCCAACAATTGTGCACTTTTCTGTCTCAATAGCTTTCATTGGGGTAATCGAATCATCAAGGCCAGTGAAACTATGGTTTGAAGGAAATTCCCCACCCCGCAACAGGTAGCTTAAGTGCTTCTTATAGTAAGTTATTGGCCAAATCTGCACAAACGGGTAATAAGCTTGTAATTGATTTCGGAAGGTCTCTACATATTGCTTTCCAATTTCGAGATAGCATACTTTTGGACTCATTAACTGAATACCATTAAACAAGTGTTTGTAAAAATCTTCAAAGCTGCTTAGGTGATCCTGGCCTCCGTTTTTGGTTATAAACCCATTTACATTCCCCAGGTTCCATGGTGGGTCACAGTAAACCAAATCAGCTACCAACATGAAATCAGGGATATGTTTGGTTATATCAGCCACAGATAAGGTTGAGCCAAATTGGTCAACCCATTTCTGTCCTGGAACAATTGGGAACTTTTCCCATGACCGACCATATTTCCAATCAAATTGTTTCGACATATTTCTTTAGTTCGGTTTTATCTTTAAGCATTTCTTTGAATTCATCTGCCAGGTTCCCCTTACGCCGTAGGTTCGCCATAATCCGGCGGTCAATACCTGTTTCGGTCAGAATATCATATATTTCCATCTGTCTATTTTGGCCTTGACGGTCAATACGACCTATGCATTGTTTACGATGAAAATAACTGAATGAGTTTGAAAAAAACACAATTCGGGAGCTGGCAATTTGTAAACCATTTAACCCGGTACCACCTGATTGCATTGTGGCCACAAAATATAGCTTTGTTCCGGAAACAAAACTTTCAAGTTCACCATCTCGTTCAGTTGGGTTGCGCCCGGTAAAAACGGCACAATTATCCTTCCCTAAATGTGCAATAAGCAAATCAACCTCAAAAAGGTATTTGCAAAAAAAGAGCGTCTTTTCTGGGTAGCGCTCAACGAGGCTAATTTTATTTGATGGCAGCATATTGATTTTACCTTCAACATCGCGGTAATAACCGCATGAAATCTGCTGAAGGACTGTAAAAGTACGAAAAATATCAGTAGCCTGTACAATATCCTTTTCAATCAATTTGATTAGTTTTTGTTTTTCCTGCTCATATAGCTTTTCTTGCTCAAATGTAAGGATGCAGTAATGCGAATGAAAGTTTATCCCTGGCAGGTTAAGGCATTCTTCCTTTGCGATCTGGTAAGTATAAGGCTCAATAACACCCATCAGGTGGTCAATGTTTTTATAGCCTATTATCTCATCTCCATTACGCCCCCCCATGATCAGGTACTTTTCCTCAAATTTTAACCAGTTTCGTACTCCAATTATAAGTTCTGACAGCACAGCATATTGCATATAGAGGTTATGGACGTTTTCAGTTACCGGAGTACCGGTCATTACAAGCTTATAGCTTGTTTTTTCGCATACCTGTTTTATCCGTTTAGCCCTTTTCGCTGTTGGGGTTTTGATCATGTGACTCTCGTCAACAATAACCTGTGTTTGGTTGTCTGCCCAGTCAAGTGCCTCAAGAAAAACACGGTTACTCGAACCCATGCTTTCATTTCCTACAATCTTCCATTCAATTGACACGTTCTTTGCCCACTTTTCAAGCTCTTTGATGAAGTTCTTTTTTGTGCTCACAGGGCAAAACACAAGGACTTTATTTATTTGACCGGCCTCAAAACGGCTAACACAAAGATCAATGGCTATTTTTGTTTTTCCGGTACCGGTATCTGCAAATAGTGCTGATACTTTCATTGAGCAACAGAACCGGAGAGCTTCGGCCTGGTGCTTAAGGCTGTTTTGGTGCACTGGCACCACCTCGTCAGAAAGTCTTTCGTGTAATGGTATTTTTTTTCGTTGAAGCTCGCAGTCATGTATTATCTCATGAAACTGCCTTTCAATTTCAGCCTTATATTTTTCGGCCATGGCGTTATCATAGTAATTTGGGTGCCTTTCATTCTCTACCCTCACAAGTGGCGTAAGCCGGTCGTTCACAACTTCGAACCATACAGATGTCCTGATACCTCTTGAACATCTACCATAGGGGATATAAAGCCTTTTCGGGGTTTTTGCCTTTTCGGGAACGAACAGGCGCGAACCCTTTATCCGCGCCTGTAGTTTTGTTAAAGCATCCATCATAGTTCAGCTTCAAGTTCAGCAATTTTAGCCTTTAGCAGTTCAATTTCAGCCTTCACCACTTCAGGATCGCGCTTTTTTTTCGAGTGCTTCACTTCGCACCAGCCTTCTTCTATTGCTTTTTTCACATCAGGAAGATCGAGCGAAGGAACAGGGAAGTTATGAATTTCAAACGTGGCGTTATCTACATCAGTGAGCCAGTTTTTAACCGAACCACCTGAATCATAGCTACCCGAAATAAACACTATATCATCACCAAGCCTTGCGCCCGAATCGCGACCAAATGCCCGTGCAATGGTGCGTCCAAATAAAATTACAGGACCGCCGAATTGATTACCTGAAAAGTCTTTAACAAGCAGTGTACAATTTTCAAAAGGAATTTCGCCTGTTGTTCCAAAATACTGCATCATTGCCTCGCGCACGTAGTCTATGATCGAATCATCAAACCACCAGGCACCGGCTTTGAAGCTGCCGCGAAGGTTGCGGCAACGCTGAACAAACTCAGCGTTGTAAGGTGTTACTACTTTTACCTTATCATCTACTATCGTAAGTTGAATTGATTGTGACATGACTATTTCCTCCTGTTTTTTTGTGAATAATACTTTTCGTAAATGGTTTGGCATGCGCTACCGGCATCGTAAACCGGGTAATGTTGAAAACCTTCGCAACCAGGAAGAAAACATACTATTTCATCATCACCTTCCGGATGTTCATGTTTTATAATCCTTATTGACCCAATTTCCTGTTTACCAAAAAACACTTCAAGGTCACTGTTAATACTGAAATCGCCTTCGCGATAATTTTTCAAATCGTTGTGTTCAATTTTTTTGTTCATTGTAGTATTTTTTTATCGGTTAAACCACTTTACTTTTTTGCTTGAGTACTGCAACTTACAATCCTCCTTTTCAAGGATGAAAGCGGCAATCCAGACAGCTTCTGATTTTTGCACCTCAAAATCATTTCCGAAAACCATCGATTTAGGAATGAATGCCTCTGATCCATCATAAGCAACAGCTTTGTAAGATTTTTCAGAGATGCTCTTTAGTTCGGCGAGCCTGACCGAGTAACATTTAATTTTTGACATAGCATATTAGATATTGATTAATAAAGCAAATGTACTAAAATTAGTACATATAAAGCAAGTTTTTTTGACAAAAAAAAAGACGGTTTTTTTTAACCGTCTTTAAAAACCTGCTAAACAAATTTTTAGATCTCTACGTATTTTTGATTATCCCT
>CALAZZ010000179.1 GCA_937926515.1 uncultured Bacteroidales bacterium
GGAAAAAATTGAAGCTTGAGCTTCGGATCTTTTCTATTGAAAAACTGACATAATCTTTCCGTATGCCAGCGTTTTTGCTGCTGCCCTTTGTGTAATAGCTTAACGCTATAGTCACTAGAAAATCCTTTGTGCTCCTTTGTGCCACTTCGGCTTTGCTCAGCGCATTGCTTAGTGGGACAAAAAAAGGGCTGGGAATATTTCAGGAACTTGATTTAAATATCATTTCCCACAAAACCCAAGCCAGGATAAACAACATAATTAAAAAAAACCCTTTGTGCACCGCTGTAACTCCTTTGTGGAACCTTTGTGTAACAACCCCTCAAGACTATACCATAGAAGACACAAAGAAAGGAATTTTAAATAAAAAAGGTGTATATTTGCATTCATAATTCAAATTTGTACCATTATTTGGCATTCCTTTTTATGATTGAAAGAACACTACAAAAAGAAATCCTTAGGCTGGCTTCCAAATTTCCAGTTGTATCGGTAACCGGCCCAAGACAATCAGGAAAAACTACCCTGATCAGGCATACATTTCCTGATTACACCTATACTTCACTTGAAGATCCTGACATCAGGCTATTTGCCGAAACAGATCCCCGTGGCTTCCTTTCAGCTGATAAACCTATGGTGATTGACGAAATACAACGCGTGCCTCAATTGTTTTCCTATTTACAAACCATCACAGACCAACAAAAATCCAATGGTCAGTTCATTATTTCAGGATCACAGAGTTTTTTATTGAACGAGCGTATTTCACAATCACTTGCCGGCAGGGTGGCTATTTTACATTTGTTGCCTTTATCATATAATGAATTAAAGCGTTATGGCATAGTTTTCTCAAGCCATAACGACCTTATCTTTAAGGGTTTTTTTCCGCGTGTGTACGACCATGATATAGCAGCTTCTGATTTCTATCCCAGTTATATTCAAACCTATGTTGAACGTGATGTACGCCTGTTGCAGCAGATTCAAAACCTGAGCCAGTTTATTCGCTTCATGAAATTATGTGCTGGCCGCACAGGACAATTACTGAATCTTTCATCACTTGCAAATGATGCCGGAGTAAGTGTTAATACGGCAAAAGCATGGATCTCAGTTCTTGAAGCTAGCTTTGTGGTGTTTTTGTTGCAACCTCATTATGAAAACTTCAATAAAAGACTGGTTAAAATGCCAAAACTGTATTTCCACGATACAGGTCTTGCCTGCGCTTTATTAGACCTGCAATCATCCGCACAACTGCAAACCCATTATCTGGTGGGGGGCCTGTTTGAAAATTTTATCATTTCAGAACTATTAAAAACAAGGTATAACAGCGGACAAAGAAGCAACTGCTACTTCTGGCGCGACCACAAAGGCAAGGAAATCGACTGTGTTCTGGATTTTGGACAACTACTAAAGCCAATCGAAATCAAAGCCACAACCACCTTTACTGAGAACCTCTTTAACAATATTAATTATTGGAACAAACTTTCCGGCAATTTACCCGAGCATGCCAGTGTGATCTATGGTGGCGATAAAAGTTTTGTTACAAAGCATGGACAGCTCCTTTCGTGGCGGGAAATGGGTGCGATGGCTGCATCATCAAATGTGATGAATGTGTAAGAACTGTTCAAGACTTTGCCGCAAAAAAGTAAAAAACACTGTATGAACCACTATGCCTCCTCTGTGGCATTTTGTGCAACAACTTCTCCAGGCTATGGCACAAACAACAAAAAGTAGACACAAAAGACACAGTGAGAATAACCATAGCGGAATTATAGGCAAGGTGATCGAGCGGCTCGCACTGCGATGCCCTGAGCACTTGTGGTGAGCCTGTCGTATCAAGCCGAAGGGAGCGATAGCCGAGGTGAGTCGAGAGCACCGTTCAATGCCGAGAGCACCGTCCCAAGCCTTCTTATGAAACTTTGTGTCACAACTTCTCCGGGCTATACCATAAAAAACAAAGAAGACTTAATAGAGGCAGGAATCATTTTCGCAACAAACGGCTGAAATGATCAAGGTAAAGCTGTGCAATATTCCTCCAGCTGTTTTTACTTCTGAAACTATGTAGGAAAGCATCAGCTAATACATCGTCCATTTTGCCTTTATTGTAAAAAAGCCTGATCTCTTCCACGATGCCATCAACATCTCCATAATTAACAATTTTACCATTGACCCCCTCGGTGATCATCTCGCTGTAACCGCTGGCAGGGCTGGCGATAAGGTAAACGCCACAGCTTAATGCCTCCAGCGCAGCCACACTCATCCCCTCATTAAGCGAGGGTGCTACCATAATATGAGCCGACTGGTATTCCTGTACCATCTTCTCGGCTGAAAGCCTCCCCAAAAAATGTACCTTCGTTCCCAGATTATTCCTTAAAACAAACCTTTCGAGACGAGGTCGTAATTTTCCATCGCCAATAAAACGGGCTTCGAAGTCAATAGGACTGCCTTTCAATGACCTGATCGCTTTAAGAAAAGTCATCGGGTCTTTTTGCAGTACCATGCGGCCCACAAACAGAATGCGCAATTTTTTTGGCCGTTTTGTGTAATCATGGATAAAATGTTCAGCGCTGATGCCATTTGGTACAATATGATTCTTCTGCGAATGCTTTTTTCCCACGAAGCGATCAATATTTTCCTTCATCATGCGGGTTTGAACAAAAGTAGCCGATGACAGCCGGCAGATTTGCTTCAACCAGCAATAAGACGCTGCATGAAGCAGTAACATCTTACGCGCATGTACCCATGGAATCTCATGGCCATGCGACACCACTATGTATTGTAAAGCATACTTTTTCTTTAACCAGCGTGCCACCTCTCCCCCAGGCAGGACAAAATGAGCCATACATAAATCAAAATCAATCGTATCAACATGCTGGCGGAAGTACTTTTTCGTGGAGGAGATCCATGATAGCATCTCCAGCGGATTGGACTCATGTAAATGCCTGCGCCTGGAGGGCAGCCGTACCAGGTTGAGGTTTTCGCTGTTATGCAATTCCATCGAAACTGTTCCGGGCAATGAAGCGGTAATCACGGTGACCTGATGGCCTTGTGATGCCATTGTTTCCGATAAATTTTTACAAATAATTCCTCCCCCACTGCCCACCGGAGGGTACTCATATGAAAGGACAAGGATTTTCATCAGTTGAGGTTGCCTTTTTCACGTACCAGGTAAATAGGCCTGTTTTTCACCTCATTGTATATCTTTCCTATATACTCTCCAAGTATCCAGATCAAAACAAACAGGAACCCGGTAAAGATGAAAGTAACGACACCAAGCCATTTATGTAACTCATAATACACATCATTGATGAGGATATCCAGGGTGATGTATATGAGAAACAAAAATCCCAGCAGGATCACCCCTATACCCAGAATAAGACCAAGGCGCAATGGCAAAAGGGAAAAGTTTAATATCCCATGCATGCCCAGCCGTACCATCTTAAGGAGGCTAAAACCTGTTTCGCCACTTATGCGGTTTGGCCGGTCGTAATCAATGATACAGTGGGTGTAGCCCATCCAAAAAATGATCCCCCTGAGGTAGCGTGTTTTTTCCTTGAGCAGCCTCAACTCGTCTGCAACCTTTTTATCGATGAGCCTGAACTCGCCCACATCACCGGGGAACTTGTACTCGGAAAACCTGTTCAGCAGTTTATAGTAAAGTTTGGCAGTGATCCGTTTAAAAAATCCTTCGTGCCGATGTTTGCGTCGCATAAGCACAATATCACGCCCCTCCTGCCAGGCTTGTATCATCTCGGGGATCAGTTCGGGTGGATCCTGTAGATCGGCATCCATGGTGATAATGGCATCACCCTCAGCATGATCAAGACCTGCGGTAATGGCAGCCTGCTGTCCGAAATTTCTGCTCAGGCTGATATATTTTATTCGCTTATCCTGCGCTGCCAGGCTGCGAATCACCTGCAGCGATTGATCCGTGCTTCCATCATTCACAAAAATGATCTCGATTGTGTGTGCCAATGGCCCGGATGCCTTCCTGATGGCATCAACCAACAAAGGAATATTCTCCTCCTCATTAAAGACCGGTACCACAATAGAAACCACAGCCATAATTGTTTTTTGAAATGTAAAATTAGAAAAAAAGCTGAGCCCTATCGCATGAACATTTCAAGCAGGCGCATTTTAACCAAGCAAAAGCATGCCAGAACTATCTCTCTTCCCGCAGCTCATCGATCAGCTTCCTGTAATAGGCAGCCTTTTCCTCATCACGGCCTCTGTACAGTTGATAAAGATTGGTGGCCAGTTCGATATGATCCCGCTGCCGTTCAATAGCATTCTCCCAGCTGTCAATGGCTGATAGGGTATCGCCATTGAGCCAGTACACATTTCCCAAATTAATATGTGGTATCGCTGATTCCGGAAACAGAACGGCTGCCTGCCGGTTATAAAAAATAGCGCTGTCTGGTTGCCCCAGTCCATAATGCACCTCACCCAATTCAGTATAGGAAGGCAGATGATCAGGCTTTAACTGTATGGCACGGCGAAAATGATGGGCTGACCTGGTCAAATCACCCTCCAGCTTACTGGCGTAAGCCAGGTTAAAATGCGCATCGCGGTAGTGCTCATCCAGCTGGATCGCCCTCTCCATATCCCGCATCCCCTGTGACTTGTCGCCCAGGTACTGGTACCTGACGTATCCCAGGTTGTTCCAGGCAAACTTATAGCCAGGATCGATCTCTACGGATCGTTGCAGGTGTTTCACTGCCAATTCAAGATAGTGCTGCTGCACATCGGGTGGCGGGTTCTCCCTATCGTTGTTAAAGGCTTCCTTGAGCAGCTGGTTGGCGTAGGTGTGGTTGGCCTTGGCTGAATTACTAAGGTATTCAATATCGGCAGCAAAGAGTGTAAGGTAATCCTTCCATTGGGTGTTGCGGTAAATGGTTTTTGCGCTGTAAGGCAATACAAACAGCAGCAAAACCCCAATCAAGGTCGCCAGCTTATTTTTATTAATGCTTGCTGCTTTCGTGTCTATCCTGAGCAGGCTGAATACAGCAAATGCCAACGCCATGCTGAATCCCAGCGAGGGAAAAAACGCCATGCGTTCGCCCACTATTCCCGGCAGCTGGATGACAACATTGGTGAAGATGGAGAAGGTGAACAAATAATACAATATGGCAAAGGAGAGGATGTGCTTGCGGGGCAGTTTGAACAGCGCAAAGACCAATATCCCCAGGTGAAAAATTACGGAAGATACCACTGCCGGCGAAAACCAGCTTACTTCGGGTATGGTATTGTAGCCATAATAAAAGCCCAGCGGATGGGGCCATACCAGTTTCTGCAGATAAAAAAACAGGGTATAAAACGCCAGGGGCCAGGTAGGATAGCCCGGGGCATCAGCAAACTGCGGATTCTCAAAATGATACACCTCCTTGTCTTCGATAGGGAGGTAAAGGTCGGGCAACTGGTACACCAGTGCAGCGGCCACGCCAAGCATGGCCAAAGGTATGATCAGTGCCAGCCATAGCCTGGGAATAGATAGGCTACCGATTCTTCTCCAACTTAAAATACGGCTGAAAAACAATCCAAAACTTACGAGCGACAACAGGGCGAGACCAGCCTTGGAAAAGTAGATGGCTGAAGCAAATAGCACAATCCCAAGGACCAGGAACAGATAAGAAAACCTCCTTATTGAATGAGTAGGCTCAATTGATCTGCTATTTCTAAAATAGACGATCAGCAGAAACAGGGTGGAAAAATATAACAATATTGAAAGCCACGCCCCCCATCCCCTTGTTGAAAGATAGAACAGAAAAAAACCAAGTACGGCAAGCCTCAAATAAAGCACAGGTTCTGCGAACAAGGCCCTGCGCCATTCCTTTAATCTATCGAAAATGATGGGTTCTGAAGGGTAATAATAGATTGTAAGGGGTATCACAGCTGCAAAGGTGACGGCATCCTGCTTACTCAGGAAGGCCAGGACAAAGGCAAGTAAACCCAGCACCACGGGCCATATCCTGCGGATGTCGTACCATTTCAGGAAGCTCCATAGTGAGAGGAGGCTGAACATGAAACTGAGCAGGGTCTCCCGGTTTTTGAGGCTGGCCACCACCTCGGTATGTATGGGGTGGGCAGCAAAGAGCAGCACCACAGCAAAGATAAAAGCAATATGCACCTGGCTGAAGATCAGGCGCAGCAGCCTGAAGAGCAGAAGCAGGATAATGGCATACAACAACACATTAACCAGGTGGCTCATATGCGGGTTTTGTCCCCACACTTCGTGCTCCAGGGCAAAGGTAATCATGGCTATGGGGCGGTAACCAAATGCGTTGCCCTCCTCGTCCACATAGCGGTTGGTAAGTATCTCGGGTATGCCGGTTATGCCCTGCATCACACGGGGGTTGTTGTGGACCACATAGCCATCGTCGAGTGAATAGCCGTTGGGGATGGTATTGGCATACAACAAAAAAGCCATGAGAAATACGGCAATCAGGGCCATTTTATCCATATACTTAAGCCGGCTAAACCTCATGATGTATTTGTTTGGTGTAAAAATACAATTTGTGGGGGTATGATAAAAAGCTATTCCATAAAAAGCAGGATGAAGGCCTAAAAATAAAACCTTTGTGCTCCTTTGTGGCTTTGTGGGACAAAAAAATAACCCTTTGTGCCCCTTTGTGACTCCTCTGT
>CALAZZ010000180.1 GCA_937926515.1 uncultured Bacteroidales bacterium
TACCTGATCAGAAAATGGCTGATATATTGTTGGCCACTAATTTTCAGCATGCTGCTGTTCAGCACGGGAGCCTTCGGACAGGCCATCCAGGTTACACTGGAGCAGACCCGCACCGGTCCTGCAAGCAGTCCCTACGACCCGGCCCAATGGCAGAACGGGAACGTTAACTCCCAGCACGCCCATTTTGTGGAGGGTTATTCGATTGGTTACCGCTCGGTAATCACCAATCTAACACCCGGCACCTACATTGAAATGGACCTGGAGTTTGACACCAGGCACAGCAACGCAAATGCCCTGGATTTTCTGACCTACTACAGCAACCTGGATCCGGTTTATCCGGGTATGCCGTCGCACCAGGATCTCTGGGGGCATCACCCTCCGCTGATCGATCCCCTGGTTGGATTTAACAATATGGGTTCACCGCAGTACATTACGATTTTGCCACCAACTACGGCAGCGCAACAATTTTTCAACGAATTCCATGCGGCCAACCCGGACATGAACCGGATCACCCTATGGGGTGCAACCCCGGCTGCTACGGATGCCTTTGAGTATCTGGTGGAGGGTCCGCTGGTCGGAAACACCGCCAGCACCAGTTTCCGGATCAAGTTCACGGCCACCCAGTCAACCGTTATCATCGCCTGGGGCGGACATATCGCCAGGGAACAGGACTGGGGTGCCGGGAACTCTGCCGGCGGCATCAGCGGGTCCCCTTACCATATGAGAGTATTGGACTGGAACATCGGGAACCTGGGGAACATGGACCGTTCCATGCAGGCCGCCGCCATTCTGACCATTCCCTCATGCGAATTTGAAGTGGAACCGGCCGTTTGCGACAACACCAGCGTGACCGCAACCCTGACAGGAGGCGCTCAGTCCGGTGTCACTTATTCATGGGCACTGGTTGACAACACCTCCGGGGCAAGTCCGATAAGCGGCACCTCGGGTCCTTCATTCACCTTTAATTCAGGGAATCAGGCCGGCTCAGTGACCGTCCGGCTCACAGCCTCTGTTTCCTTCGCAGGCTCCACCATTGATGTGGTATGTGAAGAGGTGGTGGATGTCAGCAAGATCGACCTGAGCCTTACGGGGTTCCCGGCCACATGTTTCGGAGACGACAACGGTTCGATCGAAGCAACTTTCAGCGGTGGTGTGGCCCCATACAGAATCAGACTTGGTGACGGTGCATGGATTGAAGGGGCTACATCTCCCCACACGTTCGAGGACCTCTCCGCCGGCAACTATACGGTTCACATCGAGGATGCCACCGGTTGTGAGGCTTCCGCACAGGTTACCGTAACGGAACCTCCGCAGCTGCTGGTTACCTACCAGGCAGAGGATATCCAGTGCTATGGAGAGACCGCCGAAGTCAGCATTTCCATCAGCGGGGGTACAGCGCCCTATGACCTGCAGGGAAGCGAGGAGATCATCATAGGAGATGAGATTGTATTCTCAATCGGCGCAGGCGGATCCGGAACCTATACCATCATAGATGAAAACGGATGCGAGGCCGAGGTAGTCATCATTCTGGAGGAGCCCGAGGAGCTTTTGGCAAGCGTTGAAGCCGATGAAATCCTCTGCTTTGGCGAGGAAGCCGATGTTACCATTACCGCCGAAGGCGGAACTGCGCCCTATGAGTTATTCGACGGCGCCGTAAAAGTGGGTGATTTTGTCGGTGATGAAATTACACTCAGCCTGGGGGCCGGATCATATCTGTATACGATTGTTGACGCCAATGACTGCGAAGCAGAAGTGGAATTTTCCCTGGAAGAGCCCGATGAGCTGATCGTAACCCTGACCCCGACCGATCTGGATTGCTTCGGTGA
>CALAZZ010000181.1 GCA_937926515.1 uncultured Bacteroidales bacterium
TCGGTGTATTTGAGCGGGTTGTTCCATGCATAACTGTAGCGGTTGTAGTTTTGGGTGTAGGTGGGGGCCTGCACAAAGGGGTCGGGAGATAAGAAACGCGCTAAGAAGGGATCATAAACACGGCCGTTCATATTTATCAAACCAAACTGCGGCAAATGTTCGTGTCCGGTAAAACCGCGATCAAACATGGTGGAGGATACGTTGTAGTCGGTCCAGTTGGTTGGCTTGCGCCTTCTGCCCCAAGGGTCATAACTAAGGCTTTCAAGCAGGTTGCCGGTGGCATCGGTGATGGCGGTGATGGAGCCGAGGTAGTCTTTGTGGACGTAGTACATGGTTTCGGTGCTGCCCACTGCATACGATACTTCAACAAAGGCAATGATGTCGCTTTTTATGCAACAAAACTCTGAACAAGGATTCGTCACTGACATTTGGTTTGGACGGTAGCGAAGTTAAGAAAAAGTTTTAACACCTGGCTGGTTATGAAACTTGCCAGGTGTTAAAACGAAAATTACTGCATTGGTACATGATAAGATTTGTGCAGTAGCGGGGTCAAAGCATTTAAGTTAAAGAATCTAAGATCTTTTTGCCACGCGAAAGGATTCGCGCGGGGGTTTTTTGCAATCCATGTCCATGAGAAGTATTACAAGGTAGGAGAAATAATAATTAGTGCTAAAGTTATTAATACTAACAAGATGATAATTGCATTTCCAAGTTTTCGTTGGGCTTCGGTTTCGTTCTCATAGTGTTTAATGATTCTACTAACGCGTTTTTTATTTAAGAACATGATACTATTAAAAATGAAAATTATTGCCAGTAATAATATCAAAGGATATATATAGAAGCCATCAAACATTTTTGGGGTAAGCTTTAGTGCTTTTGCATAACCTATGGATAAAATTATTCCCGGGAACAAGGATACAGCGTAAATCACCCCCCATTCATTTTTCCCTTTTTTATTCAGAAAACGGGTCAGCTTATAGAAAAGATAATAATATGGGTTCATGGCCGTGGGTTTATAATAATAACCGGATAAGGATATAATGGAATAATCAGCCATCCGTGGCTATAGTACAACTGTTCCTGTTCATTAAGGTAAATATAAAACCCGTTTATACTGTATTCCTGGCAATACACTTCCAAAAAAGGGTTCGTCACTGACATTTGGTTTGTACGGTAGCGAAGTTAAGAAAAAGTTTTAACACCTGGCAGGCTTTGAAACTTGCCAGGTGTTAAAACGAAAATTACCACATTGGTGCATGATTAAACTCGTGTAGCAGCGGGGTCAAAGCATATAAGTTAAAGATGCTAATATCTTTTGCCACGCGAAAGGATTCGCGCGGCAGGGGGGCGTGCATACTAGAATGTACGGAGGAAATATGTCAAAATAAAGGACTTGTGTTTTTTGGTGATATTTTCTTATCTTTAGGGCTTGTTTTTAATCCAGGGATATATCATGATTCTGTCATCCTTTACCAGGCTCATCTACGTATTGAAGTGAGGAATCGATGGTTAATACATATACTTTGTTAATTTGAACGATATTGTTATGCAAAAGATGGTTGCAAAAGCAGTATTTCTCCTCGCTTTGACATTTGTTTTCACAACTGCCATAGAGGCGCAGAATTACATGATCACCTTCTCTGGTTCAGGCGCGAGCGGTGTGGTTGAAACCGTTGAGGTTAAAAACACCACTCAGCAAACCAGCGTCACCCTTAACGGTTCAGATACCCTGCACCTTGTTGACGTTGTTGGCATAGTTCCAATTATTCAGGAAAATGCTGGCATGAAAGTGTATCCCAATCCAACCAGGCACACAAGCCGAATTGAGTTCTATAATGCGGAGGCAGGTAATGTACGTGTTGAGATCATTGAAATCACCGGCAAAACATTGAACGCTCTTGGCATTAACCTTCCCAGGGGGTTGCATGCCTTTGAAATTCAAGGCCTCGGCACAGGTATCTATCTTTTAAAAGCTTACACGGAAACATCAGTGCATCAACAGCGGATAATCTCTTATGCTCAAAGCATTGGAAATCCGCAAATCATTTATCTTGGAAGCTATGATCAAAACCGGGTACCTGCAGAAATGAAAAGTACGAAAAACTTTGTTGTGATGCAGTACAATACTGGTGAAAGGCTTGTAATGAAAGGCATTTCAGGTGATTATTCGCATACCATATCTCTAATCCCGATAGAAAGCCAGCACATTGATTTTGAGTTTATTGAATGTGTTGATGGTGATGGGAACCATTACGGTGTGGTTACAATAGGCGAGCAGGTGTGGATGACTGAAAACCTGAAAACGACCCGTGATGCTGCAAGTAACAATATCACACGTTATTGCTATGGATACGACACGACGTATTGCGATCTGTATGGAGGTCTTTACACCTGGGAAACTGTAATGAACGGTGCCGGCAGCAGCAACAACAACCAAAGTGGTGTGCAGGGTATTTGCCCAACAGGTTGGCATATACCCAGCGATGACGAATGGACGCAACTAACAAATTATGTGGCTTCACAGGGATTCCCAAACAATGATGTAACCAACGGCGCCGGCAACGCCCTCAAATCCTGCCGGCAGGAAAACTCGCCGCTTGGTGGCAATTGTAATGCTACCGAGCACCCACGCTGGAAAGAAGACGATTGGACAGGTTATAATCATCACGGCTTTGACGAATTTGGATTTTCGGCTCTTCCGGGCGGCTACCGTAGTACCACTGTCGGTTTCTACGGCATTGGCTACCGCGGTTACTGGTGGTGTTCTACCGAGGGCTCATCTACGACCGCCTGGTCCCGGAGCATGGTCAACAGCCTCGGCTACGTGGGCCGGGATCACACCAATAAGTCGTACGGGTTCAGCGTCCGTTGCCTCAGGGATATTGATTGATTTGTCTTGGAATTTGATTATTTTTACCTTATTCACTTGTGGTTAGCACTCACCCCGAGCCTGGCCAAATGCTGCCAACCATGCCATAATAATCCGAAGTGCCAATCCCCAATCCCCGTTGGCTAAAACGAAAATTACTGCATTGGTACATGATAAGATTTGTGCAGTAGCGGGGTCAAAGCATTTAAGTTAAAGATGCTAAGATCTTTTTGCCACGCGAAAGGATTCGCGCAGCAGCGTGGGATTGCAAATCCGTGCCAGCCTTAGTTCTTTTTTTAGCACACGGAGGACACGGATTATGACGGATTGTCACAGATTATAAGTG
>CALAZZ010000182.1 GCA_937926515.1 uncultured Bacteroidales bacterium
CCGATATGGAAAGAGTACTGCACGTTTCATTACCCATCAGCAAAGAAACTTCATTGATGGGTTGTGATACAGGTTCATTCGCAAAAACAGCGACTTTCGGCAATAACTTCTCCCTTTCACTTGATGTAAAATCAATGGAGGAAGCTGACAGGCTGTTTAACTCCCTCTCAGCAGGCGGAAATATTATTATGCCTATGGGCAAAACTTTTTGGGGTGCTTACTACGGTATGTTTACCGATAAATTTGGTATCAATTGGATGATCAATTACGAAATGATAAAATTTTGAAATAAAAGGTTATATCAAATGAAAATAATACTCTCACTTCTGTTCCTGTTATGTTGTGCAACAAGCCTTTCAGCACAAAACACTGAAGCTGTTTACGATTCGGTGCTTGCCAATAAGCTCGGAGCTGATGATTATGGCATGAAATCCTACTTTTTCGTAATTCTTAAAACCGGGCCGACAGTGATTACAGACAAGTCCGTTCGCGATAGCCTGTTTGCCGGACATTTACAAAATATTACGCGGCTGGTGGAAGCAGGTAAAATGATCATTGCCGGCCTCCTGGGATCAAATGCAAATAATTATAGGGGTATTTTTATTTTCGATACTCAAGCAGAAGAAGATGTAAAAGAGCTGCTTCAAACGGATCCTGTGATCAGCAGCCAGATTATGGAAGCCGATATTTACAGGTGGTACGGCTCGGCAGCTCTGCCAATCTATATTGACACCCACCGGATGATCCAAAAAATAAACCCTTAATTTAATTTTCATCTCGTATGATCTCCTATACCACTAACTGTATATTTTTGAAATAGAACTATTTAAGCCAATAATAGTCCACCTGAAAATTATGCACAGGTTTGCCCTTAGATCCAATCCATTAATAAAGTGGTTTTGAATTATTCCCTTTTTATTATTTTAGCCTGAATCAAACAAAATGGCAGGTAAATATGACGATCATACTTTTCGGCAACCTATACATTACTAGTTGTTTCAGCTGCTTGCCCAAAAATATAAGGTATGGCAGATAAACCAGCTGAACACTATGCAGTGGTAACGGGAGCCAGTCAGGGCCTTGGCAAAAGTTTTGCCCTTGAACTGGCCAGACGTGGCATCAATACCATTTTGATTGCTCTTCCTGATGAGAATGTCGAAGAGGTTGTTGATCAATGCCTACAATTAGGTGTAAAGTCAGTTGCACACGAAACTGATCTGCTCAAAAAAGAAAATATCCTTGAGATGACCGCATGGGTCAATAAGCATTATAAGGTAAATATCCTCATCAACAATGCAGGGCTAGGGGCATCGCATAGCTTTGTCGACAGCGACCTGAACTATATCGATGCCCTTATTCAATTAAATATAACGGCCACCTCGCTCATTACGCACCAGCTTCTACCAAATCTGATGGCACATAAAAATGCCTATATATTGAATGTGTCGAGCATGGCATCATTCAGCCCTTTTGGCTATAAGGCGGTATATTCGGCTTCTAAGAGATATATCCAGCATTTTTCAAAAGCCTTGCAGCAGGAGTTGAAGAATACAGGGGTATCCATCAGTGTGGTACATCCCGGACCCATGAAAACAAATGTAGAAGTAATTGAACGCATAAAAAAACACAATTTCTTTGGCAGGTTTGGACTTGAGTCACCGGACCGCGTTGCCCATTCGAGTATTAAAAGAATGTTGCGCAAGCAAAACTCCATCCTGATAGGCTTCGCAAATAAGGTAAACAGACTACTGCTCACCTACGTGCCGGCACGTATAAGGCTGCCCATTTTGGCAAAAGCCGTAAAGAAAGAACTGGAATCCAAATCAAAAGCGAAAGAATGAAAACAGTGCTTCTGACCGGGGCAAACAGCCTGCTGGGTACAAATGTCATTATCGAGTTGCTGCAAAACGGCTTTAAGGTTAATGCACTGCTCAGGGACAAATCCAGATTCTTCTTCAAGTCCTTAGAGAACTTGAATCTGATCGAAGGCAGCTTCACCGATCCGGCCATAGTTAAGCAGGCTTTGAACGGATGCGATTACGTCATACACACAGCAGCGATAACTGACCAGAACCTGTCGCGATATTCAGATTATGATAAAATAAATGTCAAAGCATCTGTGAAGCTACTGCAACAAGCCATTCATGCTAAAGTAAAGCGATTTGTGTACGTAGGCTCTGCCAATGCTTTCGGATATGGTAACATTGAGAGGCCCGGTAACGAGAAGACACCCATCTGTGAACCTTTCATAAACTCCCCGTATGCCTTGAGCAAACATCGGGCTCAAAAGCAGCTATTGGCCTATAAAGACCAAATTGAAATAATCGTTATGAATCCAAGTTTTATGATCGGGCCGTATGATGCCAAACCCAGCTCAGGCAGGATTATCATGATGGCTTATGGCCGCAAACTGATCTTCAGCCCACCGGGTGGAAAAAATTTTGTGCATGTACAGGACGTGGCAAAAGCTGTGGTGCAATCATTTGATCACGCTATTCCAGGGGAAGCTTACCTAATTACAAATGAGAATCTTAGCTATATCGACTTTTTTAAGAAACTTTCTGCAATCAGCAATACAAACTCAGTCATCATCAAACTGCCTGTATGGATTTTGTACCTGGCAGGCATTGCCGGCAATTTGCTCCGTTTAGTGGGCATCAGGACCTCCTTGTCATTGACAAATATGAAAATCCTCAGCATTGATGGGTTCTATGATAACAACAAGGCTGCAAACACCTTTGAGATTAGTTTTCAAAGTTCCGATCAGGCCATTTGTGATGCAGTTGACTGGTTTAAAGAGCAAGGCAGGCTATAGAGAAGGTTTGACCCCATCATGCCAAAAATCAATTAAACGCCAAGAAAACCCAAGCTGTTTATTTTTAGTTAGTGTTTATACTTTCCTGAATAAAAGTGTTTTGATATTTATCATGCCATGAAATTGAGCGGATCAAAGCTGTATAATAATTCATTTATTATAAAATATCATATTTAAATATATAACTATATATATTTTTATTTTATATAACTGATATCATGTTATTTAGAACCATTTTAATATACTATTTTATGTAAAAGATATTTCTATTTTTTGTAATTTGCAAACAATTTAAAAATCAATACCAATAAATGATATGAGCAGGTAAAGAAACATGATTAAAGCCAATTCCTGTACTGAAATCAATACAGTGAGAATGGCGCACCGGCCAATGAAAAAACACCGGTCGATTGTGTCAACATTTTAATTAAACCTTAATAATTATGATCATGAAAAGTAAAGTAATTGAGCGTTTTGGCGGCTTAGTGAAAGAAGAACAGATGAGTTGTATTGAAAAGGAATTCAGGATATCAAAAACATGCCTGCTTGAGTCAACCTCACCATTTGCAGGTTATTATCCTTTTAAGGGTGGCATCCCGCCACATTATATTTACATAATACTTGAAGGAAACCCAACATTCTGGAAAGTGGCTTTGGCAGTTGAGAATATCAGGCAAAAAGTATCTTACCCTTTTGATGCTGCTTTTTGCGAGTTGTGCATATCAGGCGATAGAAATGCTTTTGCAATCAGAGTACGGGACCTGGAGGAGTATAATCATATACATGATTTGCAGCTACATTTCGCAAAAGAAGGACTGAAGCTGAAAAAGAATAGTAAAGTTGATTCTGAAACAGTTCTGATCAGACTGGAAAAGTTCTTTTATTTGGTACCTTGGGAAGATGGGATGTTTTTAGGCAAACAACAATTGCACCACGGCTACTTCATTATCCCAAAAAAGCTTGGATGGGAAGAATTTAAGGAAATTACAAAGGAGGCTTCAACCGATGTAAACCTCTTATATTTTGATGCGGCCCTGGGCTATTTTTATGAGAACAAAAAAATAGTCAATATGATCCGGATATATCGTGAGCAACTTACCCGTGAAAGGTTGAAAGCTATCATGGATAAATATTTAATGCTGATGAATAAATAAGGACAATGACATGGAATTTGCCTAAAGAGGCAATTGTGATATCATTCTTAAAAACCTGAACGAAAATCTTCCGTACTACCTTGACTTACATAATTGATGTAAGCATATAGGTAATATTGACGTATATTCTTTGATAACAATGATAATATCATTGGTTTAAAACTGAACCCGGAGGATTATTTAGCTGTACACCTTGAGGAGGCTCAAGGATGAATCCACATTTATCCTATGAATGTTTAACTTACTGAACTACTAACTTTTGAGAATCTATCAGTTGGTCATTCTGAAGCATTTGTAGCACGTAAACTCCTTTTGGCATACCTGTAAGGTCCATCTTTACGGGTCCTTGTCGAATGATCTCGGGGATATCTGCCAATTTCCTGCCATTCATATCAAAGAGTTTGAAGGAAATCATTTCACCTACAAAGGGATAACTTATATTGATATTGTCAGCTGTCGGATTCGGGTACACCTCGAAAGAAATAGTTTTAACCTCTTCCAGGTTCACAGTTTCATTAAACAGGTAACTATAACTTAATGCTAGAAACTCCTCATCTTCATAGTCACCACTTATCTCAAAAACCATAGTCCTATGATCCGGGCTAAACCAGTGGTAATCATGTGATACAAAACCATCCGAATAAATTGGCATGTCATCCATATAAATAAAAGTTGAATCAATGGAAATGGTTTTAATGCGTAAGACATTTGGATAGGTTGCCAATGGTGTCACCAGGGAACCCCATGCATCCGCCTCAATGGTGGCATACATCTTGTTTATTGTTGTAATTCCTTCTGTGGTAAACTGCATCTCACCCTGCGTCTCAAAACTATCGCCATAAGCAAATGGAAATTCAAAGACAACCGGTGAAGGATCAAACATGGCCAATAGCAAAGGTTCACCTTCGTCCAATATGCCAAAGGCACGCATTATCAACTCACTTGTATTAAGATGCAAGAAGCTGTATCCTTCAGCATCCTCCTCCTCTGTTTGTATGGCAATGTTGATATCAGTACCGGCAATATCATCTGCAAATGGGGTGCTGGCCGGGTTGATGTAAGTAGCCTGGTACTCTTCCGTAGCCTGGTACTTGCTATAGTCCCAGCTTTGACCTGGGCCAGCAGGGCCGGGATCAATGTCAACGGGATCGAAAAAGCTGTCGAAGGTCTTTTGTGTAAAGCTGTAGCCAATGAATGGAGCGTGATTTTGATAGGTGATCACCGGCTGGCTGAAGATAATGCCAGATACAAACAGCATTAAACACATTAAAATCAAGGGGTAAAGTTGTTTCATGGTATATTATTTTTGGTTAATAAGTTCCATATTTTTTATGCTTATATGCTGATATTATGCATGAGGCTCCAACAGTAAACCAGATATAATTTAAACTTTCTAATATAGAACCACAAATTTAAGGTATTATACAGCTTAAATCAAGTCTTTTCTGAGGTTTGCACTAATAAGAAGACAATCGTCTAGAGGTTTGAATGAGAAAACAAATTGATTAAGAAATAAACTAACTGGTATCTGAAATACCCATTATTCAATATCCGTGACTATTGTTTATTGTATTGAGCTCATAAAACGAAGGATACTCGCAGAGGGCTTGAATTATTATGATCCAACTAATGTTTTACTCACAACTTATTAGGCGATAATCATTCGCCGGAAAGAATAATATTGATCGTGGTCACAACATCCAAAACATCTATATCGCCATCCTCGTTTGCATCAGCATTTTCGGGACAGAATGGGTCAGGGTTAAACCCAAGGATGTAATTGATGATCGTCACTACATCCAGCACATCAACCTCACCATCACAATTGGCATCACCAGGCACTTGTATGATTGTTGAGAAACTTTCAACCCTGATAAAAACCCATGAATCCCATGCATCATCGCCCGCATCTGCAATAGCCAATTTAACTGTATTTGTTTCATTAGGCAATACCATGGCAGTTGCTGTCAAAACTGTTGTAAGACCATCACACTCAATTTCATAGGGAGGGTTCTGCAGGTCAGCATTATCGCGGTAATACTCGCAATTAGTGCAGGGACCTGATGCAAACTCGCCCTCAGTGGCAAATCCATTATTGATATTATTAATGGCCACAGGTGTATTCGTTCCGGGTATGAGTGCAATATTCTGACCATTGACAAAGAAGCCAAACACATCATTGAATATCGCTCCAATATATTCATTATATTCCTCAGATCCAAATACATACTGAATAAAAATAGCATTGTCGTTTGGTATGAAATCAAACTCCAGAACCGTTGCGTCTAAAGTAGGAATACCACCGGTAAGTGCATCCAGGCCAGCATCACCAGGCAAACCAAGCGCTGCAGTAATATCATCAAACTCATTTGGCCCTAAAGCATTGCCTACAGTCCCTGATGAAAGTATAACCCCTTGATCAAATCCAATAGGATTACAAGCATTGCCATCAAACATACCGATTGAGGCTTCATTGTCTCCTCCCAATACAGCTTGAAAGCTAACGTTGCTGTACTCAACACCTGGACCGACAAGCAATTCCACAATATCCAGCACTGTTAAGGCAACACCATCAGCACCGGTAATTGTAATGCAATCATTTTTTGCATTTTCAAGTTTCTTCGAGGGCCCCGGTTTGCGAACCTGTGCTGTCAGGCAAGCGAAGGACATCAAAAATAAAGTAATAAGTAAGGTTCTCATGTTTTAATTTGTTGGTTTGTAACAACAAAGTTAGATTCTAGAGTGATCATTGTCAAGGATTATTTACACGATAAAAAAGTATTTTTACAACCTTCTGACTAAAATACTTATCATAAAAACAAAAAAACAAGGAAACGAACTGCTTGATGGGTATCTCATTCATTATCCGTTACTTGAAATATCTTACAGCCTATTCTGGCTATGGTTGGTAAACCTTGGTTATTGCACAAGAATTTTAGCTCCGCTTCACAGTCCCTTTTGCGACTCAAAATGCCTTACGCTCATATGAATAAATAAGTAAAAAAGCTTAGCTGAATATGAGAATGCACCTATAAGCTAATTATGATGTATCAGTGTGCTCAGCTGTAATTGATATAAATACAATAAGTGGGAAATTAATTGGACACTATTCATTCACGACACTTACATATCCTTCATCGCAGCAACATTTCAAGTTTCGCAATATCATTTTAAGAATTCGAGCCTTACTGATCTTTAATTTGCTTTAGTTTTCTTAATAAGTACTACACCTGCCGCTATCATCCAGCCTAATCCAAAAGGAATGATGATAAAGCTCAGTGGAACGATGCTTGAAAGTAAGCCCACCAATCCAATCAGTCCGGCAAAACCGGCCATTATTCCCCAAATGTTCAACCAAGGCGGAACCCAATCGCCCCTTCCTGCTATGGACAAGCATAATGGCCCATAACCAATGATCATCATGGTTGCGATATCGTCCATCCTGGCCCCGATCCAGCCTATTATGGATGCCAATTCAACTGTACCAGGGTAAAAAGCCAGCGAAAGCATGATAATGAATGAGACAATGGCAATGGCAGAGCCTGCCAGCATGATAACCATGCCCATATTCGCCAAGCCTGGCCTTGAAATACTAAAGCCGGACATGGAAGTCCCTGCTGAGGCCAACAGTATCACACCCACTATCCAAAAAAAGGTGTTAACCACTAAAAGCGGTTTGGCTGAACCCACATCGTATAAATAGTCTTCCATTTGATTATTAGCAAGTGCCTGCCATAGGTCCGTGCCGGATGCACCCCAAAATGCTGCGCCGATGAACATGGATATCGCACCACAGATTGATACATATCCGGCAAATGAATAATTCTGTTCATTGTTGGTATAAGCTGTCATCTTTATGTCAAATTAATAAGGGCAAAATTGAATGAAGTAATCTGCCTATAATTGTACAAATGTTCCATTCTGTGCTGAACCTAGTTCTGATAAGCCCGGCAGCAAGGATAACTTTACACTTCAATATAACTAAGTAATATTTATGGTCATAACGAACTGATGTGTTACCATCAGGCAGCAGACTATTTTGCATCGAAAGCAACAAAAAATCTATATTTTTACCGCCTGATCATGCAAGGATCATCTTTATCGTCCTCGTCACGATGATATATTTCAGTGTGGTAGGTATATCGTCTAATATTGATTTGCTGAGCAGGCCACTGTAAAATAATTTTTCTAACATACATATCACAACTTTATGGCGCCACAAGAAATTGAAAATATGGATTTTAACTTTCTCGACATTGCGGACTACGAGGAGTTAAAAAAAGCAATGCTGTCTGCCTACCGGGCCATGCCAAACCGCTGCTGGGAAAAAGAAAAGATCAACAGGCTTACATCCATTTTTCCTGAGGGCCAGGTGGTGATCAAAATCAACGGAAAGATCGTTGCCTGTGCCTTATCCATCGTAGTGGATTATGACAAATATTCTGATAATCATACCTACAACAAGATCACCCAAAATTACAGCTTCAAATCACATAACGAGGAAGGGGACGTACTTTACGGACTTGACGTATTTGTGGTTCCGGAATACAGGGGTTTGCGGCTTGGGCGCAGGCTGTATGACTACCGCAAGGAACTGTGTGAAAAACACAACCTCAAAGGTATAGTGCTTGGAGGCCGCATCCCAAACTATCAGGACTATGCAGACAAGTATTCACCAAAGGAATATATCGAGAAGGTAAAGGGTAAGGAAATTGATGACCACGTGCTCAATTTTCATATATCCAATGACTTCCGCCCCTCCCGCATACTGAAAGCCTATCTTGAAGGAGAAGCGTCCGCCGAAAGCAATGCAGTGCTGCTGAAATGGGACAACATTTATTATGAGAGGCCCACTACACAGGTCGAAACAAAGAAAACAGTTGTACGTGTAGGGCTTGTGCAATGGCAGATGCGACCCTACAAATCCATAGAGGAAGTGATGCAACAGGCTGAGTATTTTGTAGACGCCGTTTCAGGTTATCGCTGCGATTTTGCTCTGTTTCCCGAGTTTTTTAATGCTCCGCTTATGGCCAGATACAACCACCTCTCCGAGTCGGAAGCCATAAGACAACTTGCAGCTTACACCGATAAGATTGTTGATAAATTCTCTGAGCTGGCCATTTCATATAACATCAACATCATTACGGGAAGCATGCCCGAACTACGCGACAATGCCCTTTACAATGTAGGATACCTCTGTCGCCGCGACAGCACCGTCGACCGCTACGAAAAAATCCATGTTACCCCGGACGAAGCTCGCGTATGGGGCCTGAAAGGAGGAAACCAGCTTAAAGCATTCGACACCGACAGTGGCAGGATCGGCATCCTGATCTGCTACGATTCCGAGTTTCCTGAGCTAAGCCGCCTGCTGGCCGATGAAGGCATGGATATTTTATTTGTGCCCTTCCTCACCGATACCCAAAACGGGTTTTCCAGGGTGAGACACTGCGCTCAGGCCCGCGCCATCGAAAATGAATGTTATGTCGTAATCGCAGGAAGCGTGGGCAATCTGCCCAATGTGCATAATATGGACATCCAATATGCCCAGTCGATGGTATTTACCCCTTGCGATTTTGCATTTCCGGCCAACGGGGTGAAAGCCGAAACAACTCCCAATACCGAAATGATATTAATCGCAGATGTTGACATCGACTTGCTCCGTGAGTTGCACCAGTTCGGCAGTGTACGAAATATGAAAGATAGGCGTAAGGACTTGTTCGAATTGAAGAAAAAATAGTATATTTATCAAGCTCGCTAAAACAGTCGAATTAATAGAATATAAACGAAAATAATCGAATGATGCAGAAGGAAATTTTAATCAAACTGGCTGAAGAAAGAACAAACCCCTCAATAACCATTTCACTGAACACCCACCGCACCCATCCCGATAACGCGCAGGACAAGCCAATGCTAAAAAAATTATGCAAGGAGGCACGTGAACGCCTGATCAATCAATACGATAAAAAATCCATTGATCCTTTGCTTGTGAAACTGGATGGGATCGCTGATAAGATTGACCCAAACTACAACCTCGAAAGCCTGCATCTATTCCTCTCTGGCAAGACCACCGAAGTGATCAGGTCCACCTGGCCTGTAGCTAATAAACTCGTATTTATTTCGGATCGCTTTGCTGTGCGTCCCCTCATCAAGGTTATGAACCGAAGTGAAGAATTCCTGATATTGCTGCTGTCACAAAGCGGTGCAAGCCTGTTCGAAGCTATGAATGATGCGGTGGTTGGCGAAGTTAAGGATGAAGGCTTCCCCTTTCCTGAAAACCCATACTATCTGACCAACAGGGACAGAATAAGTGATGCCGGGAAGTTGGATAATCTGCTGCGTGAATACATGAACCGGGTTGACAAGGCAGTTGTTAAGATACATCATCAAACAGGCCAATATTGTGTGGTAATCTGTACTGAAGAAAATTACAGCCACCTGATGCAGGTTGCAGACAAACCCGAAGTCTATCATGGTTTCGACAAAATCAACTACAACGACACCGCCAGGCACACCATAGCCGGGCAAGCATGGGCCATCATCAGGGAGATTCAGAAAACACGCAAATTAAAAGCCATCGCTGATATGAAAAAAGCAGCAGCACAAGGCATGGTACTCACAGACCTGCAGGAGATTTACAGGGCTGCCAAACAAGGACGGGGCGAACTACTGATCACCCATGAAAACTTCAGGCAGGCAGTAAAAATGACTGGCGAGGATACTTTCGAACTGACCGATAATAGTGAAGGAAAAGATGTGATCGATGACATCAGCAGCATGATAGCATGGGAAGTCATTTCAAAAAAAGGATTAGCGCTTTTTACAAATATGGACGAGATTAAAGAAATGGGCAAGATGGCCTTGAAACTAAGGTATTAGAAAGGTGAATCCTTTAAGAGACCAACGCAGCTTCTGGACTTAGATAATCAAGTTAAAAAAAATGAAACCACTCCGCGATCATTTCCAACTTGCTGCCTGGGATTATCTTTACCTCCTCGACAGGAGCTACCCACAAAAGGCGCTGATAAAACTCATCGGTGACCGTTACCGGCTTAGTGGGACCGAGCGCAGCATGCTCTACAGGGGCATTTGCGCCTCCGGCCTGGCTCATGAGCGAAGAAGCAAGCTGGCCACCACCGGCATGATCAGGAACAACCCAGTGGCTATTGATACCTATAACGTGCTGATCACCATAGGCAGCTACCTGAACGGCAATGCCGTTTTTATCAGCAACGACCATTTTGTGCGCGATGCCTCTGAAATTCACGGTAAAGCTATCCGGGCAACGCTGCTCCAACGTTCAGTAAATTTGTTGTTTGATTTCTTTTTGGCTCATAAGCCATCAGGCATACATTTTTTTCTTGACAGCCCTGTAAGCAATAGTGGAATGCTTGCTCAGAAACTGAATGAAATACTAAATCAAAATCAACTACATGGCACTGCCGACACACATCGCTCACCCGACCACCTTTTAAAGGCCACCACCAAAGGCCTCATCGCCACATCAGACTCGACCATCATAGAAAAGACCGGTCTAAAGGTCATTGACCTTCCACAGCAAGTGCTGTGCTCTTGTTTCGAACCGGACTTTTTTGACCTCAGCTCGTTTGTACATGAAAACCAATAAATACCAACAACAATGAAAACAAAACCAATTATACAGCGCTGCAGCTGGGCTACCGGCGACCCCCTGATGGAAGCCTACCATGACAAAGAATGGGGTGTGCCCACCATGAACGACCGCAAACTGTTTGAGTTTCTCGTACTCGAAAGTGCACAAGCCGGCCTTTCATGGAAAACGGTGCTTTACAAACGTGAAAACTACCGCAAGGCTTTCGCCGGATTTGATCCTGTTAAAGTGGCAAAATTCACCGATGAGGACGTACATACCTTGCTGCAAAACCCTGGAATCATCCGTAACAGGGCAAAAATTGAAGCTGCCATCAACAATGCCAAACGGTTCCTTGAGGTGCAGCAAGAGTTCGGCTCATTCGCATCCTATTCATGGCAATTTGTGGGCGGCAAACAAATAAAACACAATTTCAAGAACCTCAGCGACTATCCGCAAATGATACCCCAGGCCGAACATTTTGCCAAAGACCTTAAGAAAAGAGGCTTCAAGTTTCTGGGCCCCATCACCGTATATGCCCATATGCAGGCAGTGGGAATGGTGAACGATCACATGGTGAATTGTTTCAGGCGAGCAAAATAAGCCCACTGAAACAAGCTAAAGACCTAAAGAATCCTGGTGCCTAAAACAAACTAAACAAGTCCTGTGTGAAGTTCAATCGAATAAATATGACCATCCCAAACCTATTGTCATTCTACAGATTGATCACATTTCCGATTGTGCTGATCATTGCTGTTTTGGGTTATGAAACTGCATTTGTGATATTGCTCGTTATCAATCTGTTTACCGATATCCTGGATGGCCTCCTCGCCCGCTTGCTTAATCAACAATCTGAATTTGGTGCCCGGCTGGACTCCATTGCCGATTTGGGCACCTATATTTTAGCCATCACAGGCATTTTCATATTTAAAATGGAGGACTTTATCCCTCACATGATCAGCTTTGGACTGTTCCTGTCATTATTTGTATTTACACATCTCCTATCATTGATCAAGTTTGGGAAACTACCCAGCCTGCATTTATATTCCTGGAAAATAGGGGGCTATATTCAGGGTTCCTTTTTCTTCGTGCTTTTTATCTTTGGTTTTCATACCTTTTTCTATTACTTCATGCTTTGTTGGGGCATCATCTCTTTCCTGGAACATATCATCATCCAGCTTATGATTTCTGAAATGAAGCCCAATCAAAAAGGCTTGTATTGGGTGATCAATAGCAAATCCAAATAGAATTACCTTCTGTGGTCTATACAATTCAATCCTATTAATATGCCACTATTCCTGTGAGGTGATCAATGATCAGCCACCATATAGAGCCATGCTTTTTCATGATATGT
>CALAZZ010000183.1 GCA_937926515.1 uncultured Bacteroidales bacterium
CTTGGTGAGCTTCTGGCTTATGGTAGCCTCCTGAATGAAGGTTTCAGGGTGCGATTGAGCGGGCAGGATGTGGAAAGGGGAACCTTTTCGCACCGGCATGCGGTATTGCGCGTTGAAGACTCACAACAGCAATTTGTACCCTTAAATAATATTAACAATAATCAAGCTCGCTTTGAGGTTTACAATTCATTACTTTCAGAATACGGTGTGCTCGGTTTTGAATACGGGTATTCGCTTGCATCACCTAATACATTAACGATTTGGGAGGCTCAATTTGGTGACTTTTTTAACGGAGCGCAGATCATTTTTGACCAGTTCCTGAGCAGTGCCGAAGACAAATGGAATGTGATGAATGACCTGGTTGTATTGCTGCCCCATGGATATGAGGGACAAGGTCCTGAACATTCCAGTGCCCGAATGGAACGTTTTTTAAGTTTGTGTGCAGAAAACAATATGCAACTTGCTAATTGCACCACTCCTGCTAATTTTTTTCACATTCTACGCAGACAGCTTAAACGCCCATTCCGCAAACCACTGGTTATATTCACTCCAAAGAGCCTTTTACGTCATTCAAAATGTATTTCGCGACTGGAAGAATTCACCGATGGTGGTTTCAGAGAAGTAATTGATGACCATTCAGCTGATCCTAAAAAGATAACCAAAGTCGTATTTTGTACCGGAAAGCTGTATTATGATTTGGATGAAGAAAGGGAAAAGTTGAAAGACGAGAGCATTGCCATAGTGCGAGTTGAACAAATATATCCATTGCCCCGGAAACAAATGTTGCAAATTATCGAGCGATACAGTGATGCGACAAATTGGCTTTGGGTGCAAGAGGAACCTATCAATATGGGAGCATGGAAATTTATGCATCATGAGTTCAAGGATGTTCCGCTCAAATTAATTGCCAGGCCTGCAAGCGGAAGTCCAGCAACAGGTTCACCAAAGTTCCATGAGATCAGGCAACGAAAGATTATCGACAAAACATTTGAACAGTGTCAATGCCAGCTAGTTGGCAAAACATGTGGGATGATATGCATTGGCAATAAGTGGCGCTCTTTCGAGAAAGAACTTAAAGATATGAATATTGATAAATTGGACAGTAAATTTCATTCTTCAGAGAAGCAGTTGAAATAACAAGCCTGTAAAGAAAATTAATTCGTATCTGCCGGAATACTACTTATTTATTAGCTCGAAAAATAAACATAAAACTCACGAAATATGGCCATTGAAATAAAAGTACCCAGTCCGGGTGAGTCCATAACAGAAGTACAACTGGCCAACTGGCTTGTTGAAGATGGCACTTTTGTAGAGAAAGATCAGGATATTGCCGAAATTGATTCGGACAAGGCCACACTGAATATCGCAGCCCAGGAGTCAGGTACCATCAGTCTGAGAGCATCCGAAGGGGATACTATTGAGGTTGGAACCATTATTGCTACTATCGAACCGGGTGAGTCAAGAAAAACATCAAAGGATTCAACTGCTGAAAAAGGAAAAAATCTTTCAGAAAAGGAAGCTCCCACGCATGAGCAAAAACCCACTGAAACCAAACAGGATGAACCTCAGAAAAAGGATAAACCTGAATCGGAAAAGCCTGATGATAACCAAAATCTATTAAACCTGTCGCCACTTGCGCGCAAGCTCGCAGAAAAAGAAAATGTCAGCGAAGCTGAGCTAATGGAATTTTTTAAGCATCACAGAGTGGGCAAGAAAGATGTAGCTTATTATCTTGATAAAAAGGATGTCGTACCAAATCAAGCTGCATCAATCAGTTCGTGGGGTGGTCAGCGCAAAGAAGAACGGCGAAAAATGAGCACCTTACGAAAAAAGTTGGCAGAGAGGCTTGTTTCTGTGAAGAATGAAACAGCCATGCTTACAACATTCAATGAGGTCAATATGCGTTCCATTATTGACATACGAAACAGGTACAAGGATAATTTCAAAGAAAAACATGATATAGGCCTTGGGTTCATGTCGTTTTTTACGAAGGCTGTGACCGAAGCCCTGTACCATTTCCCCCAGGTAAATTCACAGATTGATGGTGATGAAATCATACAGTATGATTATGCCGATATTAGTATTGCCGTTTCAGGACCTAAAGGTCTGGTAGTGCCTGTTATACGCAATGCAGAATCACTTTCGCTTGCTGAAATCGAAATGAAGGTAAAGGAATTGGCAACCAAAGCAAGGGACAACAAGCTTAGCCTCGATGAAATGACAGGAGGTACTTTTACCATTACTAATGGCGGCATTTTTGGATCCATGCTTTCCACACCAATTATCAATCCGCCCCAATCCGCCATACTGGGTATGCATAACATTGTCGAAAGGCCGGTTGCCATAAACGGCAAAGTTGAAATTCAGCCGGTAATGTATATCGCATTGAGCTATGACCACCGAATAATTGACGGTCGTGAATCAGTCAGTTTTTTGGTAAAAGTGAAAGAAATGCTCGAAAATCCGACTAAAATGCTTTTCGGTTCAAAAGATCCGGCAGAAGTATTGCTGGACCTTTGATCAGGAAGCTGTAAAGCCAAACTATACCAATAAAAGTGTTTTTTTTAATTTCATAAAATATTGCGAAGATGAGGTATGAGGCTGATTTCCTGGTAATTGGATCTGGAATTGCTGGCTTGAGCTATGCATTAAAAGTAGCCGACCATGGCAAGGTCATCATCGTTACCAAGACGAGCGCTAACGACACCACCACCTGGTATGCCCAGGGTGGCATCGCTGCGGTCATGTATAATCCTGATACTTATGAAAAACATATTCGGGATACCCTTTTAGCAGGCAGTTACCTGAACGATGAAAAGATCGTAAGACTCACGATTACAGAATCAACCGACAGGGTAAAGGAGCTCATTGACTGGGGAACACATTTCGACAAAGAAACAAGTGGACGTTATGCCCTGGCCCGTGAAGGTGGTCATTCTGAATATCGCGTGCTTCACCATCAGGATCATACCGGTTCGGAAATACAGCGTGCACTTATTGAGAGGGTTATAAATCATCCCAATATCACGCTGCTCGAAAACCATTTTACAGTTGATATCATCACGCAACACCACCTTGGTCAAATCATTCGAAGGCTTACCAGTGGTATACAATGTTTTGGCGCCTATGTGCTTGATCCAAAAAAAGGCGAGATCCATACCATTTTAGCTAAAACAACACTGATCGCGACAGGTGGTACCGGCAATATATATCAAACCACAACCAACCCAACCATTGCAACCGGGGATGGCATTGCGATGGTTTATAGAGCCAAGGGTTTCATTGACCATATGGAATTCGTACAGTTCCACCCCACTTCATTATACAACCCCCACGAAAAGCCATCTTTCCTGATCACGGAAGCATTACGTGGTGCTGGCGCCATATTAAAGGATATCAATGGCATAGCTTTCATGCACAAATTTGATGAAAGGGGATCACTGGCACCACGTGATATCGTAGCCAGGGCTATCGATAGTACAATGAAAACCTCAGGTAGTGATCATGTGTATTTGGATGCCAGACAAATTCCTGAAAATGAAATTATGCGGCATTTTCCCGGCATCTATGCCAAATGTCTTAGCATAGGCATAAATATGAAAAAGGACATGATTCCCGTTGTACCTGCAGCCCATTATATATGCGGAGGTATAAAGACGGATGAGCACGGCAGAACCAGTATATTGAATTTATATGCAAGTGGCGAAGCTGCATGTACCGGACTTCACGGTGCTAACAGACTGGCTTCAAACTCATTGCTTGAATCGATTGTATTCTCGCATCAGGCGAGTAAGCATGCCATTCAATTAATAGATCATACCCAAATAAGAAATGAAGTGCCGGATTGGAATGCTGAAGGAACAATACATAACGAAGAGTTGGTCCTGATTACACAATCCCGGAAGGAACTACAAAGCATTATGAGTAATTATGTAGGTATCGTGCGTTCTGACTTGCGTTTAAAAAGGGCACTGGACAGGTTGATGATCATTTTCAGGGAAACTGAAGAATTGTATGAAAAATCCATACTCACTGTAGAGCTGTGTGAACTACGTAACATGATTAACGTGGCCTACCTGGTTATCAAGCATGCTTCACAGCGAAAAGAAAGTATTGGGCTACATTATTCGATTGACTATCCGGCAAAATCATGATAAAATGGCAATAATCAGAAGTGTAAAAGGACTAAATCCAAAATTTGGAAAGAACTGTTATTTCGCAGAGAATGCAACCATTGTGGGTGAGGTAGAATTGGGCGATAATTGCAGTGTTTGGTTTAACGCGGTGGTAAGAGGAGATGTACATTATATCAAAATTGGAAATAACGTGAATATCCAGGACGGAGCCATTATTCATTGCACATATAAAAAAGCGCCGGTAACCATTGGAAATAATGTATCCATTGCCCATGGTGCCATCGTTCATGGATGTACCATACAAGATAATGTACTGATTGGCATGGGGTCCATCATCATGGATGGCGCAATAATCGAAAGCAACAGCATTGTTGCTGCCGGGGCACTTATTGCAAAAGACACAGTTGTGGAGGCAGGTAGCGTTTATGCAGGTGTACCAGCAAAAAAAATAAAATCCATTGACAAGAACCTGCTCGAAGGCGAAGTAATCCGGATTGCCCGTTCCTATACCACATATGCCAGTTGGCACGATAAAAATATTATCCCACTTGATGAAATATAATTGTCTGACCTACTGAATTTTAATATATGTTAGTCAAGGAGGATGCTTAGGAGATAATTTTGTATTTTTGGCATCTGGTAAAAAATAATCTTAAAAATCTGAGTATATATGAAATACGACCTTATTGTTATCGGTAGCGGCCCGGGAGGCTATGTGGCAGCCATCAGGGCAGCACAACTAGGCATGAAAACTGCAGTTGTTGAAAAAGAAGAAATAGGTGGCGTTTGCCTGAATTGGGGTTGTATCCCCACCAAAGCACTGCTCAAAAGTGCCCAGGTTTTTAATTATATGAAACATGCTGAGGACTATGGTATCAAGATCGGTAGCGAACCCAAACCTGACTTTGAGGCCATCGTAAAACGCAGTCGTGATGTGGCTGATGGCATGAGTAAAGGAGTTCAGTTTTTGTTTAAAAAGAATAAAATTGACCTCCTACAGGGGTTTGGCAAGCTCAAGAGTGGAAAACAAGTTGAGGTGACTGATAAAGATAACAAAACCAAAACTTATGATGCCAACCATATTATCCTGGCTACCGGCGCCAGGTCCCGTGAATTACCGAATTTAAAAATCGATGGTAAAAAGATCATTGGGTATCGAAAAGCAATGACTCTTGAGAAATTACCTAAATCGATGGTAGTAGTTGGATCAGGGGCCATCGGATCAGAGTTCGCCTTTTTCTATAATTCCATGGGAGTAGATGTGACACTGGTAGAATACATGCCCACCATTTTACCGATCGAAGATGAAGAAGTATCCAAACAATTGGAACGCTCTTTCAAAAAATCCAAAATGAAGGTGATGACAAATGCCTCGGTCGAAAAAGTTGATAGCGGTGGAAAAATGTGCAAGGTTACCATTAAAACAAAAAAGGGCGAAGAAACAATTGAAGCTGAAATGGTGCTCTCAGCTGTGGGCATCGCAACAAATCTTGAAGGTATTGGATTGGAAGATACAGGGGTAAAAACTGACAAAGGCAAAGTAGTGGTTGATGATTATTACCGAACCAATATTGAAGGGGTATATGCCATAGGTGATATTGTGCATGGACCGGCATTGGCACATACTGCATCACATGAAGGAATTACATGTGTTGAGGCCATTGCCGGAATGAATCCTGATCCCATTGATTATGGAAATATTCCGTCATGTACCTACACCAATCCTGAAGTTGCATCAGTAGGAATGACTGAAAAACAAGCCAAGGAAGCCGGATACGACATCAAAGTAGGTAAATTTCCATTTTCAGCTTCTGGAAAAGCCAGTGCTGCAGGCAACAAGGAAGGCTTTGTAAAAGTAATATTTGATGCGAAATATGGGGAGTGGCTTGGGTGTCATATGATTGGAGATAATGTTACAGAAATGATTGCCGAAGCTGTTGCAGCACGTAAATTGGAAACAACAGGACACGAGATCATCAAAACCGTGCATCCGCATCCCACGATGTCAGAAGCCATTATGGAAGCTGCCGCAGCGGCATATGATGAAGTAATTCATTTATAGAAGGTTGG
>CALAZZ010000184.1 GCA_937926515.1 uncultured Bacteroidales bacterium
TACAACTATATGGATTGTAAAGGCCTGACGTATGAATGGACGTTTACGTACAGCATTGCCAGATCAACGGAACCCACTCAGTCCGGTGGTCCTGTTCCGGTGTCCGAAACAGTTGAATGCTTGTCAGATGCCACCGAACCCAGGAACCTGCCTGTTGTTACGGATGTGTGCGGCAATGTGTTAAGCGCACCCGAACCCATCATCACCGATGACCCTGATCCATTCACTTGCGAAGGGATAAGGACATACAGCTACACTTATGAGGACTGTGCCGGCTTGACTTATGATTGGAGTTTTACTTACACCATAGCCTATTCAAGGCCGCCTGCGGAAATTGGCCCCACAGTGCCTACGTCCACCACCCTTCAATGCGTATCGGAGGCTGGCCCTCCTTCTACCTTGCCTACAGTGGCTGATGTTTGCGGCAACATACTGGCAGCACCTGCTCCATCAGTGATAGATGTGCCGGATCCGATTAATTGCGAAGGGTCGAGAATCTATGCCTACACTTATGAAGATTGTGCAGGTCAGGAGTTCATATGGATATTCACAGTCAATATCGAACGATCTGACCCTCCAGTTGAGGTAGGCGGGCCTGTTCCTGCATCAGGAGGTGTTGTCGAATGTGTTACTGAAGCTGTACCACCTACCGTTTTCCCGGTGGTACAGGATGCATGCGGCAATACCCTGGAACCTTCCGGTCCGGAAATGACAGGCACCTATGCGGGATGTGAGGGCACTTACAACTACACCTACACCTATACCGACTGCGCAGGACTGGAACTTGAATGGATATATAGCTATACGATCACCAGGAATACACCTCCTGCTGTAACCGGTGACCCTGTCCCCACATCAGGGGGTGAAATAGAATGTATTTCAGAAGCTGTACCTCCTGCCCAGCTGCCACAGGTGGTGGATGTTTGTGGCACCCCCCTTATAGCCGGTGAACCTGAAACAGGTGGTACCTATGATGGTTGCGAGGGGACGTATACCTATACCTATGTCTTTTCTGACTGTGCGGGCCTGGAATTTACCTGGACCTATACCTATGATATTGTGCGCTCCACCATGCCACTGATAGTAGGAACATTGCCCCCCACAGAGGCAACAGTCGAATGTGCGGCCGATGCCATCCCGCCACAGCTGCTTCCGGAGGTGATTGATGCGTGTGGAGCGATATTGGAAGCACCCGAACCTCTGGTAACAGACATGCCTGACCCTATAAGCTGTGCAGGCATTCGCACCTTTACCTATGCCTTTAGCGACTGCGTGGGTAATGTCGTGGAGTGGGCCTTTACCTATACCATTAACCGTTTTTCTCCACCTCAGGAATCTGGTGGGCCGGTGCCTTTCGCTGGTGATGTTGAGTGTGTTTCAGACGCCTTACCTCCGGCGGTATTGCCTGTTGTTACAGATGTCTGTGGTAATGTCTTGCCTGCGCCTGACCCCACCATTTCAGATGATCATGACCCCATCGAATGCAACGGAACCAGGGTGTACAGTTATTTATATACTGATTGTGCCGGTCTCACCTATGAATGGAGTTATACCTATACCATCGAGCGCATTACGGCTCCATCAGAGTTTGGTGGACCTGTACCAAATTCAGGCGGTGTTATCAACTGTGTTGAAGAAGCAACAGCACCGGCAATACTACCTTTAGTACATGATGCTTGTGGTAACACCCTCAGCCCTGTATCCATGGAAACGGGTGGAAGCTATGACGGATGCGAGGGCAGTTATACCTACACTTATTATTATAATGATTGTGCCGGTTTAGAATTTCAGTGGACCTATTCCTACAACATCGTGCGCAGTAACGCTCCCGGTGAAACAGCCGGCCCTGTGCCAACATCAGCTGTGGTGGAGTGTGCGTCAGAAGCTGTTGCACCGGCAAGCTTACCGGTAGTGGTGGATGCATGCTTCAACCAGTTGGCGGCTCCCGAACCCTTGATCACCGACGAACCAAGTCCGTTGGTATGTAGCGGAACACGTACATTTACCTACCTCTACCAGGACTGTGCCGGGTTAAGCTTTGAATGGAGCTTCGTATATGCCATAGAAGATACCCAGCCTCCGGTCATCAGTTGCCCGCAGGACATATCTCAACTTACTGATCCCGGCTCCTCTTTTGCAACGATCGAAATAATACCGGCCACTGCAGAGGACAACTGCGGGGAAGTGCTGGTTGCAGGAAGCAGGAGTGATGGTTTGGAACTGAATGATCCTTACCCTATTGGTATTACACTGATCACCTGGACCGCCACAGACCTCTGCGGTAATGCGGATCAGTGTGTGCAAACGATCAATATATTGTCGCCGGAAGAAGTATTTATCACCATTGGTGATGATATGGTGATCGAAGGTGAAACTGCAGTGTTTACAGTTACCCTGCATGGCGATGCTCCGGGAGGCTTTACGGTGGACTTCGCCACAGCAAACAATACCGCTATTGCGCCTGCAGATTATACCGTTGCTGCAGGAACCCTCAGTTTTAACGGAACTGACGGCGAAAGCCATACCATCAATATTAATACGATTGATGACAACCTGGTTGAGCCTACTGAAACATTCTTTGTAAACCTCTCAAATCTGGATTATGGGGGTGCAAACCTCATTATAGCTGATGGCCAGGGGGTGGGTTCAATCCTGGATAATGATGCAGCCACCTTATCAATTAATGATGTAACTGTAAATGAATCAGATGGGGAGGCTGTGTTTGAGGTTGCATTAAGCAATGAGGTTCAGAATAATTTTAGTGTTGGTTATGCCACTGCCAACAACACAGCCATAGCTCCCGGAGACTATATTGCCACGAATGGTACATTAAGCTTTGGTGGTGCCCATTCAGCTATCCAACATATTTCGGTGATTATTAATGATGATGAATTGGTTGAGCAGGTCGAAACATTTTATATGAACCTGATCGATCTCTTACCGGCAGGGCAAAATGTAACGCTTGACAAATTCCAGGGAATAGGGACCATCATCGATAACGACACAGCCTATCTTTCCATTAATGATGTGACTGTGCTGGAATCGGAAGGCCCGGCAGTGTTTACCATCAACCTGAGCAAGCCTGTGCAAAATCTGTTTATTGTTGGTGCCGCCACCCAAAACAACACTGCAATTGCACCGGGCGATTACATTACAGTGAACAGTATACTTACTTTTGGAGGCAATAATCCCTTGAACCGCAATATTTCGATTCCGATAGTTAATGACACCATTGTGGAGCCAACCGAAACTTTTTTCGTTAACCTGGTTAATTTGCAGGCAAATGGACAGAACATCTTTCTGGACAAAGTACAGGGTGTAGGCACCATTATAGATGACGATGCAGCCACCCTTTCAATAAATGATGTAACAGTGAACGAATCTGATGGCGTAGCTGTGTTTACAGTGAGCCTAAGCAAAGTGGTCCAGAATATCTTTACCGTAGATTATGCTACAGAAGATCATACCGCTACTGCGCCTGAGGATTATTTGCATAAGAATGGTACACTTACTTTTGGTGGCTCAAATCCACGTTCGCAAAACATCCCTGTCACCATTGTGGATGATGATATCCCGGAGCCAACTGAAACCTTTTACATTAACCTGTTTAACCTGCAAACAAATCAGCAAGGGGTACTGATTGAAAAGGAACAGGGTGTCGGAACCATATTGGATGACGATGAAGAGTTACCCGAAATTATACCAGGCGATGCCAACTGTGATGGCACTGTAAATGTGCTGGATGTGATAACAATAATCAATCGGATACTGGAACTTGATCCTTCGCCTTTCTGTTTTCAGGAGGCTGATATCAATGAAGATGGTATTATCGATATCCTGGATGCAATTGGAGTCATCAATCTGATCCTATCAAGCGGAAAATAATAATATGCCGTTGTAGATTCCCTGAGATACTTTGAAAGTGGAAAATTGATTAAATGTCATCACCTTTCCATATGCCACATTGCGTCATT
>CALAZZ010000185.1 GCA_937926515.1 uncultured Bacteroidales bacterium
GCATCAATAAATTCGATGTCAACTGGTTCATAATTAGTATAGTGAGGGCTGGAAAAGCCTGGAGGCACTTCAAAGGTTCCTGTAGTTCCCGTGAAAATGAGTCCCGATTGCTCCTCCTCAACTGTACCAAGCAAGTGAACAATAAATGTATCGGAAGATAGGTTATCAAAATTTACCAAATTTGTAAAATCCTCGGGATTAAAATTGCCGGGAGGTGGAGTTTGTAGATTCAGGTGGACCTGGCTAATGCATACATTAAACATTGCCATCTGAATCCATACCAGAAGCACCAATGGTCCTAGACGAGAGATCCTTCTGAATTGTGATATTTTATTGTAAGCTATCATGAATAGGTTTTATTAAATTACCATTTGTTTGTGAAAGATACGCGCACCACGAATTCATCATATTCACGCTCGGGATCCAAAAGATCGCGGTATATGGCAGGCTCGGCTGACAGATTGACCTCGCCATATTTTCCAAAACTATATCTTAAATTTGCAGTGATCCCGGTACGTTTACGATCACTATTCTGATCAAGGTACCGCACTCCCATGCCGGCATTCCATTTACGCTCATATTGATAATTGGCCCGCAATGCCAGCTGATAAGAATTGCTGGTGGATTCATCAGTTTCAAATATATAATATCCGGCAGTGGCGTTGAAAGTGATGGGGACCTTCAGCCTCAATGACTGCTGCAAGCTGAAATTGTTTCCGGTGTAAACACGTTCACCGGTTTCAAACTTTGATTTGATTTGTTGATTCGACCAACTCAAGCCTGTGAAAGCTGCTAAATCGTTGATGCGATAGTTGCGACCGCTTGAAATGGTCAATACTGTTGCCAGGTTTGTCTGTGTAAAATCCTCATGTCGTGTTTCCTGTTTGTGAGGCGAATAATTGACTCCCAGATAAGGTAATCCGGCCGGGCGCCACATGCTATTAATGCCCCATACTTGGGTATAAGTAGTTTGGGCTTTCTGTCCTGAAAGGTTATCTCTGAACCATCTGAAATAAGGCTGTACAGATAATTTTCTGCTAAACAGCAATTGGTTAGCCCTGATTTCATAATTAAAATTATCCTGACGCATAAAGGGTGTTCCAGGCGACTGGAAACCCGGTGCAGTGCGTCGCATGGATGCTTGCACCCGAGTAGTTTTTAAATCCAGAGCCGACCTAAACCCAAAAGCATATGACAAAGAAGTGGTGAGCCTTGGTTCATGAAGTTTCATAATCCAATCAGGAATCTCATTTACCGGGATGGTTTCACTTTCGGTATTGGAAGTATTCACCGAGCCCACAACTTCACCGTGAAGCTTAAGTTTATGGTTAAAAAGACTCAATCCCAACTCAACTCCACTCATCAATGTTTCTCTGGGCTTTCGTACCACCGGAACTGAATCAAGAGGAATAAAGAAAGTATCCAGGTTATGTTCAAATGTGTAGGGCTCTCTAACGTAAAAAGTTGGATTGGCTTCAATACTGTTGGGATCATCTTTTGCACGCAGCATTGAAATATTCAAGTAGTTCTCATCCTTCCTGCCAAACCCAATCCTGCCGAAAATCATCTCCTGCTTATATTGTTGGCTTAGGTAAGATCCCCTGTTCACCGCACGTTGACTATTACCATATGCAAAAGCAAGGTGAAAACCGAAGCCACGCAGTGCGATGTTTATCCCATTTAAGGGTATACCGCTTAACATTAATTGGGAATAATCCGGTCGTGTACGCCCAACTTCAAAGGTTTCAACATACTTGAGAAAAGGCAAGCGTTGTGACAGTTCTGGTTGTCGTATAAGACTGCGTGTATCAATTCGGATAGAAAAATGATTCATAGATTGCCTTTCTGGCCTCTGCTGTGTCGTTAACAGTGAAGAGATTTGCAAAGGGATACCTGCCAGATTCAAATTTCCGCGTAAATGCCAATTTAAATACTCAGGTGGAATATCTTGCCCAAAAGGCGTGCGATTCGAATAATATCCCGATATTGTACTTGTTCCATTGAAAGTGATGCCGCTATTTTTTGCATGTTCCTCCTGAGCCAAAACAGCGTTCAAACAAAGCGTCTTCACCAATGCAAGTGAAATGACCTTAAAGAAAAAAGAAAAAGCATGACCCTTGGGCCCGAATTGCTGATTGAGGAAATGCATGGTTGGTGGTTTAATGGTTTTGGTTTAATAATCAGCATCTACAAAACTACGAACTGCAAAACGACTTGTCAAGTATGAATTGCAGCTATTCAACATATTAACAATCCATTAACACATCACACCTGTACTATTAGTTGATTGAATTTAGGGAGAGATAGAGTGAAATGGACCTGATCCTGGCAAATGATTCGTCATCTTTTCCCATAAAGATGGGCTCGAACGGTCGAAGAAAATCGAGTATATTTGTGGGTAAATAACAGTAAGATGCTTAAAGACTTAATTCTGAAAAACCGCAGTTATAGAAAGTTTAAGGCAGACCAAGCGGTAGAACGCGATACATTGCTAGAGCTTATTGATTTGGCACGGTTTGCGCCTAGTTCAAAAAATAGACAACCATTAAAATATATTCTTGTCAACGACACTAAAAAATCGGATTTTGTATTTGAGCATCTAAAATGGGCATGGTACATCCGAAATTGGGATGGACCTTCCCCTAGTGAACGCCCACCTGCCTACATCATCATGCTACTTGATAAGGAACTTAATGACAAAGCTGATTTTGATGCAGGAATTGCAGCTCAGTCCATTTTATTGGGTGCAACCGAAAAAGGTCTCGGTGGGTGTATCATCCGAACAGTCAACCGATATGAACTAAGTAAGTATTTTGATTTGCCGAATCAGTTTGATATCGTTCTTATCATAGCTTTGGGTATACCTGCAGAAGAGATCCAGATTGATGATCAGGACACTAAAGGCAATATGGAATACTGGCGTGATGAAAACGATGTACATCATGTTCCCAAAAGGCCATTAAGTGAATTGATCTATGAATAATAATGCGTCTGCTTGTCCCTGCTATAGAGGATCTTCGTAATTAAGCTCATTCAACATAAATGCATACTCAAGGGCAATTTCCTTGAGTCTCTCAAAGCGGCCCGATGCACCTCCATGACCAAAATCCATATTTGTTTTAAGCAGTAACAAATTGTTATCAGTCTTCATCTCGCGCAGTTTTGCAACCCATTTTGCAGGCTCCCAATATTGGACCTGACTATCATGCAGGCCAGTCGTCACAAGCATCGCCGGATAATTGGCTGCCATCACATTATCATACGGTGAATAGGATAGCATATAATCATAATACTGTTTATCATTGGGGTTGCCCCATTCATCGTATTCTCCGGTGGTCAAGGGAATGCTTTCGTCAAGCATCGTGGTTACAACATCTACGAAAGGCACCTGGGCAATTACGCCACGCCAAAGCTCAGGCCTCATATTAACAACAGCCCCTACAAGTAAACCGCCTGCGCTGCCACCCATAGCAAATAACTTATCAGAAGAGGTATAACGCTGCTCAATCAAAAATTCGGCACAAGCAATAAAATCATAAAAGGTATTCTTTTTATTTAGTAATTTCCCATCTTCATACCACTGCCGTCCAAGTTCCTCACCACCCCGCACATTGGCAATTGCCCATATAAAACCGCGATCAAGCAAGCTGATCCTGTTTGAAGAGAAATAGGTATCCATGCTGGCACCATAAGAACCATAACCATATAGAACGAGTGGGTTATTTCCATCACGATTAAGGCCTTTTCGATAGACTATGGTCACAGGTACACTAATCCCATCATGTGAAGGTGCATAAAAACGCTCAGTCTGGTAATCTTCAGGATTATAACCACCTAGAACCTCCTGCTGTTTTAAGAGATTGGCTTCACGCTTAACCATATCAAATTCAAATATCGAATTTGGAGTGGTTAGTGATGTATAACCATAACGCAAATTATCAGATTCAAAATCGAGGTTGGTGGTCATATAGGCCAGATAGGCCTGCTCACCAAAGTCAAGATAATAATCAGACTTCTTATCCCAGCTCATAACCCGGATGTGGTTCAACCCATTCTTACGTTCGGTAAGTGAAAGATAATTCTTGAATACTTCGAAATCCTCCAGCAACACATCCTCCCTGTGGGGAATGATCTCGGACCAGTTTTTCAATCCGGTACGGCTGACCGGTGTCTTCATCAGCCTAAAGTTTTTTGCATCCATGTTTGTTCTGATGTAAAAGTGATCTCCATAATGGTCAACACTGTATAACATCTTGGGTTTACGTGCTTGTATCACAGAGAAATCCGAATCAGGGTGATCTGCCTTTACAAATCTATACTCGGAGGATTCGGTAGCGTTTACGCCTATCACAATATAATCCATGGATTTGGTTTTATAAACGAAGGTGTAGAAAGTGGGATCCGCTTCGTGGAAGACCATCTGGTCCTGAGCTGATGCTTCGTTTATTTTATGTTTAAATACTTTATCCGGCCTTAAAGTTTCATCCTTAACGGTATAAAAAAGGGTTTGATTATCGTTGGCCCAGGCCAGGTTTCCTGATGTGTTGGGAATATGATGTTCATATACTTCACCCGTATTTAAGTTCTTGATATAGATCGTATAAATCCTACGACTCACCGTATCTATCGCATAAGCGATCAGGTTGTTATCATGGCTTACCTGCCAGGATCCAATTTGAAAAAACGCATGGCCTTCAGCCATTACATTGCCATCAAGCATCACCTCCTCAGGTGCATCCATATTGTCAAATCTACGGCAATAAACCGGGTATTCTTTTCTCTCCTCATATCGTGTATAGTAATAATAGCCGTTGTATTTATATGGGACAGAAATATCCGTTTGCTTGATGCGTCCGAGCATCTCGTCATACAGCTTTTCCTGAAGTTCCTCTGTATGTTTCATCACCGATTCGGTATATGCATTCTCGGCTTCCAGGTAAGCAATCACCTCCGGGTTATCCCTATCATTTAGCCAATAGTAGTTATCAACTCTTGTATGCTCATGTTGGGTTAGCTCAACCGGGATTTTTATTGCTACTGGTGGTTCCATATGTTCTTGAGTTTTGTTTTGACAGCTGCCTATGAATAGAGCAGCTAATGCAAGAATCGACAACTTGCTAGTTAAGGGTTTTGTTTTCATCATTTGGTTTGTTAAGGTTTGTGTAAATCAACTACATATGAATCAATTATATTTGGTAAGTTTATAATGCGCAATATTGCTCATCATCTGCAATTCATGTGATGTATCCATTAGCTTAAAATGTTAAAGAAAGTCCGAACGAAGGCATCAAGGGTAACTGACGTACCACCTCATTTGAAATACGGTCAACATAAAATACATTCTTCCGGTCGTAAACATTGGTCACCCCAACATTCAACTCCAGGGTGATACGCTCGCTGAAAAAGAATTTACGTTTCACATCCACATCCAGTCGGTGATAAGTGGGAAGCTCCCCTTCATTCAGGTCGGCATAAATGATTCCCAGTTCACCATTGGCTGTGACATAATCAAAATTGATTCCATCAGCAAAGTTAAGGTACTCATAATATCCTTGCACCTGGGTAAATGGAAATCCCGAACCAAAGTTCCACCGACCGCTGAATTCCCATTGCCTAAACCGGCCTGCGCTGTAGGCCACAATTACATTAGTATTATGTCTGCGGTCATAATGCGGCCTATAGGTGTTTAATCCGCCTTCAACCACTTCGAATTGTTTGTTTACAAAACCCAGCGAGTACACCGTCCATATGTATAGATTATGGTATTCATATTTAAGTGCCACATCAGCTCCATAAGCATCGCCCACTTCAATAATAAAGTCCTTTTTCAGGATGTCAGGAATCTCGAAACCGGCATTATTGTTATAAAGCTTATTTCGATTTAGGTTGGTAAGCTGTTTGAACTGCTTGAGGTAACCTTCCACATTCAGGTTCAACCTTCTATTGATATCAAACTCGGCGCCCAAAATCAAATGATTGGCTTTTTGAAGTTTATGCGTAACCTCACTGCCATCAAACCTGGTGGGTAGATTATCCGGGCCTGAGAGGAAGCCATAGAACAGGTTTACCACATCCCTGTCGCTGTCGGCAGATATTAAATTCTGTGAATACATGCCTGCAGCGGTTTTCAACCTGAACCAGTCATTAACCAAATACTTGAGTGCTACACGTGGTTCGGGCGAAATTTCCGACAATGAGGCGTAATACTGTATGCGCAAGCTGGGCTCAAACAGAAATTTTCCCAATGTAGCTTTGTATCTAACAAAGCCAGCAAGTTCGGTCGTATTTTCAACTTGATTAATGGTACGACCTACACCATTGGTGAAATTAAATTCCGTTTTGAAACCAAGCATTTCAATACCGTATTTTAACAGGTCACGACCGATAAAGTAGCTGAAGTTAAATCCCATATTAAACCCATTGATGCTGCTTGAGCGGTCAGGGGAATTTGCCTCAGAAAGCCTTGCTTCATAAGATGAATAAGCCAGGTGACCTTCGATGAGAACAGGTGATTTTCCAGGGATGATCAGAAAGTTGGATCCGGCACCGTAGGAATGCCAGCTAAAATCTGATAGTGCCTTGTAATTGTTGACCTGATCGTCAAAACGAAAACCAAAGAAATTGACCTTACTGCCATTTTCAGCATTGATGGAAAGTTTTCCATATAAATCCAGAAAGTTAAAAGGCAGGCCACTCTCGTCCACGTATTTATAAATTGATTGACTCGTCTGCTCAAGGTATGAGTTTTTGACAGAAAGTACAAATGAAGAGCTTGCTCCATTTTCGGATCTGGCTTTCACCAATGGTCCCTCTACCATAATTTTTGAGCCGAATGTGCTGCTGCTGAGCTTACCAGCAATACGATTTTTGTTCCCATCGCGTGTGGTGATGTCCATCACAGATGAAATTCGGCCTCCATAGTCAGCACTGAAACCACCTGTAAATACTTCTGCATTGCGGATAATATCCGTATCAAAAACAGAAAACAACCCGATGGAATGAAAAGGATTATAAATGATCATACCATCGAGCATAACCTTATTTTGAATTGGTGAGCCTCCACGAATGTACAATTGACCACCCTGATCGCCTGTGAAGATCACGCCGGGAAGCACCTGAAGGTATTGTGCAAGGTCTGCCTGGCCACCTACAGATGGCAAGCGATTGATTGTCCGGGGGGTAAGGTTCACGACAGAAGTGCGGGTTTCGCTGATTGCCTCCATGCGATCAGCTGTAACATTTACAGTCTCAAGGCTAACGCTCGACTCTGTTAGGGTCAACCGCTTGTTTAGGACATCCCCGGCCTTAAGTGTAAGGTCGACCCGTAAGGTATCATAACCAAGATATGTAACAAGTAATGTGTAGTTGCCTGGATGAATACGTGTTATGCTAAAATAACCGTTGATATCAGTAGAAGCACCATATGTGGAATTTTCAATATAAACATTGGAAAACATAACAGGTTCGCCTGTGGTAGCTTCATAGACAAAACCTCGAACAACCGCCTCCTGTGCAAAGAGTGTTGCGATTGGAAAAAACAGGCCAAATAACAATAAAATTGTAAAGCGTTTGAGAAAAAATGTAACCCGCATAGAAGAAATCTTTTGGTAGTAGGCTTTCAGGTGAAAGCATTGAAAAATATATCCTTTTAAAAAACTTACAAAGAAACATAAAATACAAATGCCATATCCAGCTAAATCAGTTTTTGACAGCTTTGGATCAGTTATTGGAAATAAAATCGAATCAATACAAAATCAATTGCTGTGCCAATTCTTTATATATGGATTTCCACCAAACCAAGCCTCGAAATTACATATACATTTTCCTAGAATTCGCTCTTGATAAGCGCATAAGTGGCAAATGTTGCGAGCCAATGAGATTTTGCATATTCTCCAGCATCTAATTTTGCATAGCTATACTCGAAATGTTCAACTCCAAGTTGAATTATCTTAATTATTATGTAAAGCTTGTCCGATCTCAAACAAGCACCAGGCCCTGTTAAAATTGAGCCCATCAAGATGAGCCAGTTTACCATCTGATGGATCTGTCACTTCGGCAGGCTGTAAAAAATCATCCGGCTGTTCGGAAAATCCGGGCAGAAATTCCTCAAACCATACCTTGAATTCATCATTTGGCAGCACCTTAAGCATTAGCGATGCCTCCTGCAAGCATGGCGAAATAAAGTCGAATCCGCCAGGCTCCCAAGTCAAGGGACACGCTTTGTCATTCATGAAATAGTCGCGGGCTTTTTTCTCAATCCGACTAGCCAATTCGGGATGGTATTGGGAAGCATAGTCATAAGCTAATGACATCCCAAAGGAAATATTGGAGTGCTCTCCCACCCTGATGGGATAATTGAGTTTATCAAGAAATTCGATAAATTGCATTGCAATATGCTGCTCGAGTGGTTGCAAACTTTTATACAACTCAATACCAGCAGGTTCCTCCCAATCCTTAAGTGCCTGTGCTAGCTTGAGTAACCAGGCCCATCCATAAGTGCGTTGAAATGTTTTATTATGTTCATCTGAAAAAAAAATGATCTCTTTCTGAATGTTTTCTTGCGTGATGTTGGCGTTTAATTTTGCCAAAATGGATTGTCGTTGCTCCATTTGAGGAAACTTCTTCAGCAAAGTCACCAGAGTCCAATGTCCATGCACAGCCGAATGCCAGTCGAAACATCCATAGAACGCCGGGTGCATCTCTTTTGGCGACTTGATATAGGTTTCATCACCCAGAACCACACCCGGCTTGTTTGGATATTGCTGGTCAATGCAATTAAATGCAAATTGATAGAGATAAGAAGCCACCTCTTGATCAAAATGCAATGCATGATCAATGTGGCTTTCATGGGGGTTACATGAAAAACTCACCAGACTAATGCCTAGGATGAAAAGAATAAAATGATTTCGCATATCAATTATTTCTATTTCTGTATGGAATCAAATTTAGTCATTTTCCAATGCCAAAATAAAAAGAGCCTTAAAACAATCGCTTCCCTGCATTACTGATATCGATCAATTTCTTTAAGCGATTATGCTTCGTTTCTTCGCGCTTTGCACTCATTATCCAGAAGAATACGGTTCTCTGGTATGACATAGCCTGGCTGGTAAAATAGGACCATGCATTTCTGTTTGATCTGAATCGGTTCTCAAGGTCAGGTGATAATTTTTCGGGCTTGTTTTCATAGCTGTATTGTTGACTATTATCCGCTTTCCTATTCTTGAATACTTCAAGACCAGTTGGCTGCATCAATCCTTTTCTGGTCAGCTCGTCCACTTTCTTAATGTTAATCGTGCTCCAGTTGCTGGTTGATCTTCGAGGTGTAAACCGTATACAATAACGCTCATGATCGATTGATTTTCGAATCCCATCTATCCATCCAAAGCACAAGGCCTGGTCAACTGACTGAGACCAGCTCATACTTGGTTTGCCGGATTTGACTTTGTAAAATCCTACCCATAACTCACTTTCTCGACTGTGATTTGCTATTAGCCATTCCCGGAATTCATCGGAATTGTTAAAAAAGACGGGATCCATATCTCTTTTTGAAAAGTAAAATTAGCAAAACAAACTGAAGTTCATTCAAGCTCGGCTAAATTCACGATGTAACACATCTTTTAATGCCTTATTCTCCGTGCTTTTTCCAGGAGTTCAATTTCCTGAGTGCTCAGGTCATGAGGTAGTGTGATATTGACTTTCAAAAAGAGGTCACCATATGATTGTTTGCCGAACACAGGCATACCCTGTCCTTTTAATCTTAGGATATTTCCTGATTGGGTACCTTTTTTTACAGGCACGTTTACCTTACCTTTTAGCGTTAAAACGGTAGTTTTACCACCCAAAGCAGCAGTATAAAAATCAACTGAAAGATCACGGTAAAGGTCATTTCCTTTTCGGGTAAATACCTTATCGGGTAATATTTTAACATGAAGAAGCAAGTCGCCCGCCTGACCACCTCCCTCACCCGGATATCCCTTACCTTTTAGTCGCAGTTTCTGGCCATCTTGCAAGCCTGGTTTTAGGGATATTCTGATCCTTTTCCCACCAACTTCAATTAACTGTTCTGAGCCAGCATAGGCTTGTTGAAGACTGAGTTGAATTGAGGCCTCAATATCGCGACCTTTATGACTTCGCACACTAAAATCAGTTGCACCATGGCCTGTAGAGAAACCACCTCCAAAAAATGCATCAAAGAAATCAGAAAACCCTGAGCCACCACCAAAAAAGTCATTGAAGTCGCCCTGATGCCTTTTGTTTCTAAAGTTGAATCCTTCGAAGCCAGTCTGCTTATATTGATTCCAGTTGGATCCCAGCTCATCATACTTACGTCTTTTTTCGGCATTGCCCAAAACTTCGTAAGCCTCTGATACAGCTTTGAATCTCTCTTCCGCTGCTTTGTTGTTTGGATTTTTATCAGGATGATACTGCAAAGCAAGCTTGCGGTAAGCCTTCTTAATTTCATCCGGCCTCGCTGACTTGTTAACACCCAATATTTTATAGTAATCCTTGTACTCCATGATTAATTTGGTCTCGTCAAAAAATATGCCAGAGGCCAAACAGGACAAGTTGACAAATTAAAGTTTAAACGATGAATCTATATTGTCCGATAAGGCGACCGATCAATATCCTTTAAAAAAATGAGGCCGGAAACAGGCTAGATTTTGAATCATAAACAATACGTGGACAGCATAAAATGTCGTTCCTATCGCGATTGCCTTAGGCGAGATGTTTGATTTGTTGTGCGGGAATGTGGCGAAAATACATTCATCGAATTAGACAGATTGCGCCATGGCAGCAAGTGAAAGTTACTAATTCCAGGCAGGTTAAACTTATACTTAACTATCCTATCTAATTGATTTTGTTGTCGTCTCCTGATATATTCAGGTCTGCTTTTCAGGTCCGACCGACCCCGTAAAACAGAAATGATGAAGCGTAACATAGCACAATGGTTTTTTTAAGTGAGCATCAGGTAATTATAACGAATATAACGGCAAAAAGTTTTAATTATATGCATTTTTTTTTAACACCTGAATGTTTGTATCTTGTTTGTGCCTAATGGGCCTTCAATTTTTGGAAAGCTTTCTAATTTCATTACCAATCCTAAAAGAACATGGGTTATCTGGGTACTATACCAAAATGTTATGCATCAATGGATTATAGCTTGAATACGAAAATACCTGTAAAAGAATCCTAATACACTGACCTGAATCAACCAACTCACTCTTTAAACGAAAGACCAATTGCCTGTGCTATAGGATATTGCACGGGTCGTTTTAATATTTAGTGATTGACATGCAGGTTACTTACTAAATATTCATTTTTTTAATCGCAGGGCATTGCCGATCACCGAAACCGAACTGAAACTCATAGCTACTGCAGCTATCATCGGGCTTAGCAGCAATCCGAAAAATGGAAATAGGAGGCCTGCTGCTATTGGCACTCCTAAAGCGTTGTACACAAAGGCAAAAAACAAGTTTTGTTTAATATTCCGCATCACCTTCTGACTAAGTTCACGTGCCCTGACAATTCCGGCTAAATCACCCTTTATAAGCGTGATTTCGGCACTCTGCATGGCAATATCAGTTCCTGTTCCCATAGCAATTCCAACATTAGCTTGTTCCAGTGCAGGAGCATCGTTAATGCCGTCACCAGCCATGGCGATGATGTGACCTTGTTCCTGAAGCTCCTTAACAATTCTGAATTTCTCATCAGGCATGCATTCGGCTTGATATCCATTGAGATTTAGTTTGCCTGCAACAGCTTTTGCTGTAAGCTCATTGTCTCCGGTGAGCATATGTACGCTGATTCCTGCATGCTGAAGGTCACTGATAGCTTGAGCTGAAGTATCCTTGATCTTATCAGATACACTTAAAACGCCCTCCACCCGGTCATTCAGCATCAGGTAGATTACCGTCATTGCTTTTGATTGCCATTCTGTCACTATTTTCATGACTTCTTCATCAGGTGAAAGATTAAAATCTTCCAATAACCGTTTGTTCCCCAAGCCAATTTTTTTACCCTTGTATGTGGCCTGAACACCTTTGCCTGTAATGGCTTTGAAGTTGTCCATTTTAAGTAGTTGAAGGTTCTCTTCTTTTGCTCCGTTAAGCATCGCTTCTGCCAGGGGATGTTCGCTGTTTGCATTCACAGATGCCGCCATCTGCATCACTTCAAGCTTACTTAATTCCCCAAAAGAATGAACCGCACTCAAACTTGGTTTCCCCTCAGTGATAGTACCCGTCTTATCAACAATTAGAGTGTCCACTTTATTCATTTCCTCTATGGCGCGGGCATCTTTCACCAACACGCCGGCCTGTGCCATCCTTCCTGAGCCCACCATTATCGACATCGGTGTTGCCAGTCCCAACGCGCAGGGACATGCTATGATAAGCACTGCCACGGCATTTACAAAAGCGTAAACATAGGCCGGTTCGGGTCCCCAGGCAGCCCAAACAGCAAAGGTAATCAATGCAATTCCGATAACAATTTGCACAAAGTATTTGGCCACCACATCGGCCAGTTTTTGTATGGGTGCACGAGAGCGGCTGGCCTGGTTGACCATTTCTATTATTTGCGCCAACAGCGTATCTGAACCCACTTTTTCCGCTTTCATAACAAAAGAGGTTTTCCCGTTTATGGTTCCCCCGGTCACTTTATCGCCTGCAGATTTATCAGCGGGGATAGGCTCGCCGGTTATCATACTTTCGTTGATAGTCGCCGTTCCTTCTGTTACGGTACCGTCAACCGGTACTTTTTCGCCGGGCCTTACCCTGAGCAAATCGCCTGTCTGAACTTCCTCCAGCGGTATTTCTTTTTCCTCTCCGTTTCGGATAATCCGGGCAACCGGCGGCACCAAATTCAGCAGGGCTTTAATGGCCGAATTGGTTTTGCTGTGCGCCCTGAGCTCGAGCACCTGGCCCAGTAACACCAGTGTTAAAATGACTGCGGCAGCTTCAAAATAGAGGTGTACGTTTCCGTTCGCATCTTTAAACTGATCAGGGAATACGCCCGGTATCAGCAAGGCAAATACACTAAAAAGGTAAGCGGCTCCGACCCCGATGGAAATGAGCGTCCACATGTTTGGCATCCACCGAACAATGGAACTCCATCCTCGTTTGAAAAATTCCCAACTGGAATAAAAAACAACCGGTGTGGCCAGAGTAAACTCAATCCAGCCCCATACTTTTTTTGAAGCTATTTCATCCAATTTCAGGAATGGAAAAAAATGCGACATGGCAATTATAAAAATCGGAACGCTTAAAATCACCGCAATCCAGAATTTTTTTGCCATTTTTTTATAGGCTTTTTCTTCCTCACTGGTTACTTCTGCTTTTTCCGGCACAAGGTCCATCCCGCATTTCGGACAACTGCCCGGGCGGTCCTGTTTAATTTCGGGGTGCATCGGGCAGGTGTAAACGCTTTTTTTACTGCCAGGAACTGGTTTTGCCTCTTCTTTTTTCAGGTGCATCCCACAAACCGGGCAGTCACCGGGCTGATCGTATGTTTTGTCGCCCTCGCAACGCATGGGGCAGTAATATTTTCCATGACTTTCCCCGCCGGCTTTAGCTTCATGATGTTGATTGTCTTGCGCATGCTGATGATCATGGAGATGATTCTCTTTCGAATGAGATTGCCCGTGACTACCATTATCCTGTTCTTCTATCGGAACAAGGTGCATGTTGCATACCGGGCAGTCCCCGGGCCGATCGTATGTTTTATCGCCCTCGCACTTCATGGGGCAGTAATACTGTGTATGTTCCTGTTTGTTCGCCATGGATTTAAATTTTTAACTACTTCAAAAATACAATAGTCATGTTATTAAACTGTTACACAATCTATTGAATAGTTTATATAATTTTCAGTTTTCAGACATTATCAATTGATTTTCGTTTCTGCTCCCGTAATTTTTTGAAATGCGATGGGGTAAAACCGGTTATTTTTTTAAACTGTCCGGACAAATAAGCTACACTGTTGTAGCCCATTTCCCAGGCAATTTCGCTTAAGGTCTTTTCGTCATACACCAGCAACTCTTTCACCCGTTCAATTTTCAGGTTGATAAGATTTTTTTCGATGGTAGTACCTTCTACCGACGAAAAAAGTGTACTCAGGTATGAATAATCCAGGTTAAGCCTGTCGGTCAGGTATTCCGAAAAGTTCATTTTAGTTTTCTCCGTGTGATGGTAAACATAATCGATGGTAATGCTTTTAATTTTCTCAATTAATCTCCTTTTCGAATCGTTGATGATTTCGAAACCGACACGCTTCAAGTTGTTGTTTAATTGATCCAGTTTATCGGGTTCAACTTTTTCGTTGGTTTTAACCTTTCCCAACTGAACATTTTCAACCGCAACTCCCGCTTCATCAAAAATTTGCGAAACCACCAGGATACAACGGTTGCATACCATGTTTTTAATGTAAATCTCCATGGATTCTCACTTTAAATTTAAAACAGACTAAACAGCAAGTATCCCTGTTTCATCGGTTCTTACCTTATACACTTCATCAACTGGGGAAATGATGATTAACCCGTCGCCACGATACCCGGTTCGTCCGTTTTTGCGGATAATATTCACGATCGGTTCCACGTGTTCATCTGCAACCAAAATTTCCAATTTAATCACCCGGTAAGCATCGGCAAAAGGATATTTTGCGCTGATGTGCTCTTTTTCATGATCGGAATACCGGCCCGTACCTTCACATTCAACAAAAGTCATACAGCAATATCCTTCTGCATTCAGGGCAGTGTAAACTTCTTCTGTTTTGCGGTGCCGTATAAATGCCTTAATTAACTTCATAACTTTTCCCTTTAAAATTTCTAATTTCTATTTGCTGTCCGTATTTTCCGGACAATCGGCCAGGTCTTTCAAATCACAAGCGGAACATGCGCCGTCTTCATTTAATCTTCCATCTTCCAACGCGCAAGAATGAGCGGAGAACTTCGCATTCTTATCGAATAAAAGTTTTACACCCAGTGCCAGCATTACAATGGCAACTAAAATGACCGATATGATTAATAATTTGATAAACATGATTAATACTTTTATTCTGTTCGTTTAAATCGCAGAAAACGAGGCGCTTGACGCAATTTATTTCAACTTTTTTTTGCCTCCCATACTAACCAAAATTCAAAATAAACATAACCAACTGGAGACTGTCTTTTGGCTGACAGTTCCTTCCGGTTAATTTCAAATTGTTTTAATGCATGTGTCCGCTGTGTTCACTTTCGTTTGAATTCTCTTTTTCAGAAGTACGGTCGTATTTGCAGCAGCCATGAAGCTTATTGTATGCTTCGTCAGTAGCTTTGTGCATATCAGTATCATAGCCAGCCTTTGCAATGGCCATGTGAACTTTGTGCACATCAGTTTTTGAATCGTCGAATTTTACTTCCATCATTTTCGACTCTTTATTCCAGTCGGCAGTTGATACACCATCTACCGATTTTGCAGCTTTTTCAATGGTTTTTTCGCACATGCCGCAATTCCCTTTCACTTTGAATTTTTCTGTTTTTTCTCCGGCAAATGCCGTGAATGTTCCCAGAACGAACATTGCAACTAAACTTAAAACTTTTGTCTTCATCTTTTTTGAATTAAAATGGTTAATAACTAAATATTCAATGATTGTGTCCCGCTGCCTGTGTGCTTTGATTGCCGGCAATTTTCAAAACCCGTTGTCCTTTGCGGTAGGTTTGTTTTACCTCGCCGCAACGTAACATCATATCTCCAAAATAGGGATTCAGTATCTCGTCGGATTCGCTTAGCCAGAATGCGCCTTGGTCGTCGAAAGCCATGGGGCAAAACTGCCTGTAAGTTTTGTCGATTTCGAGGCCGAACGATTCGGTAGTTTCCAGCATGGCTTCGGAAAGTGTGTTGAAATGCTCCCGCTGCTTTTCCATGTCAGCGGTTTCTGAAATCATTCCGGAGGCTTCTGTAAGTTGCTTTTGCAACGCCATCCAATGGTTGTGGGCATCTCCTTCCAGTAGTCCCATATCCACTTTTTCGATTGCTCCGGAAACTTTTGCGGCAGTTTTTTGAGCCGTTTCAGCATCATCATTCACCAACGCATTTTTCACTTCGAAATAAGTATTGGCCACGGCGGTGATTTGCTCGCGGAATGCCTGCGGCGTTTCCATGGTTTTGCTTTCGGGCGGGGTCATCATGCTGGATTTCCCGGCCAGTTGTGCCGCCGCATCGATGCTGAATGTTCCGCTCACGGCGATTTCTTCGCCTTCGTCCAGCCCGCTTTCAATGAGGTAACTGTCACCCAGTGAAGGGCCGAGGTTCACTTCGCGCATCATAAAGTTCACTCCGGTTTCGGTTTCCGATTTCACGTACACCAGCGAACGCTTGCCAGTCCACATCACCGCCGTTTTGGGTACTGAAAGGTTGCCGGCTTTGGCAGGCAGTTTCGCCTCCACTGTACCCGATGCAAACATCTCCGGCTTCAGTTTTAACCCGCTGTTTGCCATTTCCACCCGTGCTTTGGCCACCCGGGTTTTCGGGTCTATCACCGGGTCGAGGAAAGATATGGTCCCTTCAAATGTTTCGCCCGGAAGCGACTGAATGGTAAAAGTGACTTTATTGCCTTTTTTTATCCACGGCATATCCTGTTCATATACATCGAACAACACCCACACCCGCGACAAATCAGCTATTTCGTAAATCGATTGTCCGCGCGAAATGTAGTCTCCAACATTTACTTTGCGGTTGGTTACATAGCCGGAAACATCTGACTGAATATCAAATTCTTCTTCAGGTTGGCCCGACTGTAAAATTTGTTGAATCTGGCTTTTTGTTAGTTTCCAGTTTTTCAATTTTTCTTTGGCCGCGTTGAAAAGTTGCGGCTGCGAGTCCTTGATTTTTTGCGCTTCAAACAACTCTTCCTGGGCAGTGACCAAATCAGGCGAATACACGGATGCAATCACCTGTCCTTTTTTTACAAATTCACCGGTAAAATTCACCAGTAACTTTTCTATCCTGCCGGGAATGTGAGATGCCTGTGAAAATACCAACCGTTCGTCAGACTGTACCTTACCGTTTAAGCGGACAGATTTAACCGGGTCCGCAGAACCAACCAGAGCAGTACTTATACTGGCCAGTTGCATAGCTGTTGGCGACATGCTGATAGCCATCGGGTCAATATCACTGTCGGTTTCATCTTCCAGGGGAATTAAATCCATACCGCAAATGGGGCAATCGCCGGGTTCGTTTTGACGAATTTGGGGATGCATGGAGCAGGTCCAGGTCGTTTCGCCAGCTACTTCAACAGCGGTATGGTCATGCCCTTCATGATTTTCTTCGGATGAACTCCCGAAAATCAACCATCCTGCCAGCAGGCCAACAACCAGAGTGATTGCGGCTATTAGTATTGTTCTTTTATTTGTTTTCATTTTAATATGTTTTTGCAGTTAAATAATTCAATTTGGCAAGGGCAATTTGGTATTGAACCTCTGCCGTGGCCTTCATTTTTTCGTATTTCAGCAGTTGTTGCTGCATACGCAGCACTTCTTCAAATTCCTTTCCCGAATTGCTGTATGAAGAAAAAAGTAAATTTAATGACTGTTGCGATGTTTGAATTTGTTGTTCGTAAAGCGTTAAAAGTTGCTTTTGCTGCTGAATTTGAAACCAGGCCATTTCAAAGCTTGAAATGAGCAAGTTCTCCGTTTCAGTTTTTTGTAGCGTATAACTTTCTTGCATTAGTTGTGCTTCTTTTTCAGCCGCATCGTATTTTTTCCTGAATAGCGGGATGCTCACCGAAACCATGGGCATTAACACATCTTTGCCATTATCGCTCAGAGCCATATCAGTTCGTTCTCCAACCACTACATAATCCAGTCCAACACCCACCTTCGGGAGGCCCTGCTTTTGTGCGGCCAGTTCACTTGCTTCGCTTGCCTTAATTTTCAGGTCGAGCGCATCCAGCATTGGGTTGTTGGCCAGCAGGGAATCCTTTCGGAAGTTTGCCGGTATTGCTTCAGCAGGCAGAGAATCATTTATTGCAATCCCTTGGTTTTCGTCTCTGTTGAGAAGTTTATTAAACGTGGTACGTAATGGTTTTTCTTTCTTATTCAGGATGCTGAGATTTGTTGCGGCATCTTTCAGCATAATATCTACCCGCAGAACATCCACCATGGGAGCGGTGCCGTTTTTAAACTTCGAATTGGCAATGTTTTTATACGATTCCAGAATGTTGATGTTTTCCCGTTCAATCTTTTTCCATTGTTTGAGTTCGTAAAGTGGATAGTAAGCCGCTGCCACCTTATAAAACAATTGGTTGCGTGCATCCAGAAACGACTGGTATTTGGCCTCAGCCAACAAAGCAGCGGCATCGCCCTGCGCCTTAAGCGTACCAAACCAGGGAAACATCTGGGTAAGCGAAAACCTTGCCCGTTGCGGCCCCACCCGCGTTTCAACCGGCGAAATGAAATAACCGAAAGAAAAAGTGGGGTCGGGCAAGGTGCTTACCTGCGCTACTTTTTGCAACGAGGCTTCAAACTCTGTATATCTGGCTTGCAAACCAGGATTGTTTTCAGCTGCCATTCTGAAATAATCATCCAGGGTTTGGGCTTGACCTGCTGTAATTCCCAGAATCATCAGGATTATAGTATTTATTATGAACTTCATGATTGTATCTTTTTTAATTTTCTCTCTTCCCTCAGGCTGTACAGCACCGGCACAATAAAATAGGTAACGGCGGCAAAAATCATCCCTCCAAAAGCCGGAATGGCCATCGGAATCATGATGTCGGCGCCGCGGCCGGTTGAGGTCAAAATGGGTAGCAATGCGATTATCGTAGTTGCCGAAGTCATAACTGCAGGCTTGATTCTCCGCTGTCCTGCTTCAACAACTGCCGCGCGGATTCCTTTCAGATTATCTGTTTTGTTACGGGCAAAACTCTGGTCGAGGTAGGTGGCCATCAACACACCGTCATCGGTTGCGATTCCAAAAAGCGCAATAAAACCAACCCACACAGCTACACTCAGGTTGATGGTGTGCATCTGGAAAAGCTCCCGCATGTTGGTACCAAATATGGAGAAATCGACAAACCAGCCCTGCCCGTAAAGCCATATCATCATAAAACCGCCGCTAAAGGCCATGGCAATGCCAGAAAAGACCATCAGGGAAGTGGTGACTGATTTAAACTGAAAGTAGAGAATCAGAAATACAATGGCTAACACCAGAGGGACAATGATGGAAAGGCGCTTTTCAGCCCGTACCTGGTTCTCGTAACTGCCCGAAAACTTGTAACTGATTCCTGCGGGAACGCTTAATTCCCCTGAATCAATCATGGCCTGAATTGTATTCTGCGCATCGTTGACCACTCCTACTTCTGAGTATCCCACTCTTTTATCAAATAAAACATATCCTACCAAAAAAGTCTCCTCACTTTTTATTGCCTGGGGACCTCTTACATATTCAAAGTCAACAACCTGCGAGATGGGTATTTGCGCGCCTGTTGGTGTTGGGATTAAAATTTTTCCCAACGATTCCGGGTCATCCCGAAGTTCGCGTGGATAGCGCACTCTTACCGGAAAGCGTTCGCGGCCTTCTACAGTTGAAGTAATTTTCATTCCTCCAATGGCCGTTTCGATGGATTGCTGCACATCTTCAATAGTTAAACCATAACGCGAAATTTTTTCGCGGTTGATGTTGAGATGCAGGTAAGGTTTGCCCACAATCCGGTCGGCAAACACCGCTTCGGCCTTTACTGAAGGTACTTCTTGTAATATTTCTTCCAATTGCATTCCAAATGCCTCAATGGTGGGCAGGTCGGGGCCATACACTTTAATCCCCATGGGGGCACGCATCCCGGTTTGCAACATCACCAGCCGTGTTTCAATGGGCTGCAGTTTTGGCGCAGAGGTAACTCCCGGGATTTTAGCCACTCTCACAATTTCATTCCATATATCGTCGGGCGATTTGATTTCAGGCCGCCAGTTGCGGTAATAGTTTCCACGGTTATCGGGAATTAAATCTTCACGCAAAATGCCCCGTTCCAATGCTTTTTCGTTGGAAAGTGTATCTCCCGAAACAAGAATAAACCTGTCGTCCCTGTCCACTTTGAACCGCGCCCGGTGCCCTTTGTCATTGAGCATGTACTCCGGATAGTAATTTATCACGTTTTCATACATGGAGATTGGTGCCGGGTCGAGCGCCGACTCTACCCTTCCTAATTTTCCCACGGTAATTTCCACCTCAGGGATGTTGGAAATAAGCATGTCCAGTTGACCTAAAACTTTCCGGTTGTATTCAAAACCTGAATGGGGCATGGAAGTGGGCATCAGCAAAAAGCTTCCTTCGTTGAGTGAAGGCATAAATTCTTTCCCGATAGCGGGGAAGGTATGGGTTAGTCCGGACCATACTTTGGTGGTGCGGACATTCCAGCCAACTGTATCGAACCCTTTGGCCACAAAACCAAAAATATTGTTGAATCCCATCCAGGTAGTTGCCCCAAAAAGAATCAAAAAGGAAGGAATCAAAAGGAAGGTGACTTTATGGTTCAAACACCATTTGAGTATGGGTTTGTAGAAATACTCCAGGATGGTGAAAAACCCTAAAATAAGAATCACCAGCAAGGCCACAAAAGTAACGTTCATTACCAGACTTTTGGCAGGCCCCAGCGGAAGCCAGAATCTGGCCAGCAACCAGATTACACCAATAACCACAATGATGATTTCGGCATGATTAAGAATCCATTGAGCGAATGATTTTATTTTTTGTTGAATTGATGTACTGGTAGAAATATCACCTTTGCCTCCTTCTGATTTCTCATTGATGACTTCTAACTGCTCTCCACTGAATTCTTTTAAAACTCCAACTAATCCAAAAGCCAGCAGCATCAATCCACCCCAGGTTTGCCCGAATAAAAGAGCGGCAATTCCAATGGGAATCAGTATGATATTTACCCATTTTCTAATTTTTTGATTTTTGATTTTAGCACCAAAAAACCAGTGGGCCAGCATTGGCAAAATGAACAGGGAAACAATCAACGCTGCTATCAGCGCAAAGGTTTTGGTAAAAGCCAACGGACCAAACAGTTTTCCTTCGGCAGCCTGCATGGTAAATACCGGTATAAAACTTACGATAGTAGTTGAAACCGCGGTAAGAATTGCAGAACTAACCTCTGAAGCGCCGTTGTAAATGGTGGTTATTAATTTCTGTTCGGGCGGGGCTTCATCAACATGCTTGATGATGTTCTCTGAAAGAATCACCCCCAAATCGACCATCGTCCCAATGGCAATGGCAATACCCGATAAAGCCACAATGTTGGCATCAACACCAAAATAGCGCATGGCGATAAAAACCATCAGCACAGAAATGGGCAATAAGCTGGAAATCAGGAAAGAAGCCCGTAGGTTGTACACCATAACGATGACAACCAGAATGACAATCAAAATTTGCAGTGAAATGGCCTCTTCCAGCGTTCCGAGTGTTTCGTAAATGAGACCCGACCGGTCGTAAAATGGTACAATAGTTAACTGACTCACCACCCCATTGGCCAAAGTCTTGTTGGGCAGTCCGGGCGAAATTTCCCTGATTTTATCTTTCACGTTGTTGATAACCTGTAATGGATTGGCCCCATAACGGGCAACCACAACGCCTCCTACTACCTCGGCACCATCTTTATCCAGGGCGCCGCGCCGGGTGGAAGGCCCCAAACTTACCACGCCTATATCCTGTATACGGATAGGCACATTTTCCTGAACTGCTACAACGGCTTTTTCAATGTCTTCCACACTTTTGATGTAGCCCAATCCGCGTACCAGGTATTCCGCCTGATTGATTTCAATGGTTTTTGCGCCAACATCTCGATTCGATTTCCGGACAGCCTGCATTACACTGTGCAACGGAATATCGTAAGCTTTCAAGGCATCAGGATTAACATCAATCTGGTATTCCTGCACAAAACCACCGATTGAAGCAACTTCTGAAACACCTTCAGTTGCATTCAACCCGTATTTTACATAGAAGTCCTGAACGGTACGGATTTCGTGCAAATCCCAGCCACCTGTAGGATTGCCCTCTTTGTCGCGGCCTTCAATGGTATACCAGTACACCTGTCCGAGCGCGGTGGCATCGGGGCCAAGTGCAGGCTGAACGCCTTCGGGCAAAAGGCCGGATGGCAACGAAGCCAGTTTCTCCAGTATCCGGGATCGCGACCAGTAAAATTCAATATCCTCTTCAAAAATGATAAAGATGCTGGAAAACCCGAAAATGGAAGAGCTCCGGATGGATTTTACACCGGGTATTCCGAGCAAAGAAGTGGTGAGGGGATAGGAAATCTGGTCTTCGATATCCTGTGGTGAACGGCCCGGCCACTCGGTAAAAACGATTTGCTGGTTTTCGCCAATGTCGGGAATGGCATCTACCGGTACAGGATCTGATGGCAGCGCCCCGATTTGCCATCCAAACGGAGAGGTAACAATTCCCCAGCTGACAAGAAGCGATAGCATTAAAACTGTTACCAGTTTGTTTTCAAGGAAAAAACGAATGAGCTTATTAAGCATAGTTGTAAATTATTCTACAGCAGGCTGGCTGTAATGATTTTGAGCTGTAATGATCTTCCTTTTCATGGTCATGCCTATCTTATTGGACCTGGCTTGCAGCTTTGTCAGACCTCTTATACTTACAACATCCAGGAAGTTTATCATAAACTTCATCCTTTGCAAAAGCTTCATCAGTGTCATGCCCGGCAGTGGCAATTTTTTTATGAATCTGATCCAATTCCACTAATGACGGTTCAAAAGTTATGCTCATCATTTTGGTTTCGCTGTTCCAATCTGCTTTGTCAACACCTTCAATATTTACAGCTTTTTCGATTCGGTTTTCACACATTCCGCAATTGCCATATACCATAAATTCGGTTGTTTGCTTTGTTTGTGACATTGCAGTTAGTGCACCCATGATAATTGTTAATAGAATTAATTTTGCTTTCATAAGGTTAATATTTTAAGTTTATAAGTCAGATTGCAGCTTTTGCAACCTGAGGTCAAAAATAAATCAAGAAAACAGCAGGGAGTTTATACAATTCCTTTAAAGAATTATATCATTTACAGTTTATCAAGTGAATTTCGGTCTAAAGTCCTCAGCTTTTTAAATTTACCGGGAGCCATACCTGTAACTCGTTTAAATTGATTACTCAAATGTGATACGCTACTATATCCAAGTTTCCATGCAATCTCACCGAGCGTCAGCTCATCATAAATCAGTAACTCTTTTATTTTTTCTATCTTCTGTTTTATGATAAACTGTTCAATGGTAATTCCCTCTACGGAAGAGAAAAGATTACTTAGGTAGTTGTATTCAAGATGCAATTCATCAGAAATAAGGTGCGACCAATTGCTCCTCATATGAGCCTCCTGATAATGAATATGGTTTATTATCAATGTTTTAATTGCCTCGATCATACGGCTTTTGCGATCATCAATTCGCTCAAAACCAAAGCTGTTCAACCTTTCATCGATGGAATTTAGCATAGCCGGCGTAAGCTCAGTTTGGTCTAATTCAACTTCACCAAGTTTAATATTAGAAAGTTTTAAGCCAAGTTTTAAAAACTCATTCTTAACTATCATGATACAGCGATCGCAAACCATATTTTTTATAAAAACTTTCATAAAATAACCTTTTGGCTATAGCGTAAAAGTACTTTTTATTTTCAAATGTTTGGTAAGTAATAAGGTTTTATGCCTAAAAGCAATGTTTACCCACTTTTAGGTATTGTTAATAAAATAACAATTGTGTCTATTTGCATCGGATTACTTAAAACCAAATTGCAAATTATTAGATGAAAACTTTAATCCTCACCTTTCTAACTTCATTAATTCAGATTTACCTGTTTGCCAATGTACCACCTATCGCAATTAAGGGACAAATACGTATGGGAGATGAGGCAGTGCCATTTGCTACTATCAATTATAAAGGGACTACTGTAGGTACGGTTGCTGATGCAGATGGTTGTTTTACAATCAACCAGTTGCCAACCGGCAATATGGTACTGCAGGTACAAGCAGTAGGTTATAAAACGCTTGAAATGCCGATAGGTCCGGAAAGCAATACATCAATCACAATTGAGATGGTTGAAGACCGCATAGGTTTGAATGAGGTGGTTGTGACAGCTAACCGCTATGAAGTAAGCAGACAACAAAGCCCTATAATCGTTAATGTGCTCAATGCAGGATTATTACAAGCATCCAATGCGATGTGTATTGCTGATGGCTTGAACTTCCAACCTGGAATCAGGGTAGAGAATAATTGTCAAAATTGTGGTTTTCAGCAAGTACGCATCAATGGACTGGAAGGACCTTACTCCCAGATATTGATTGATAGTCGTCCCATTTTCAGCGCTTTGAGTGGAGTATATGGTATTGAGCAAATACCGGTAGCTATGATAGAAAAGGTGGAAGTGGTACGTGGAGGTGGCTCAGCCTTGTATGGGTCAAATGCCATAGCCGGCACAGTGAACATCATTACCAAAGAGCCGGTTAACAATAGCATTGAGGCAGGGTATAATCTTACAGTCATTGGCGAAACAGCATTAGACCATAATTTAAGTGCCCAAGGTACTTTTGTGAGTCCCGACCGCAAAGCCGGCCTCAGCCTATTTGCTGTGCACCGCAATCGTGAACCATACGATGCCAACGGCGATGGCTTTTCTGAGCTCGGGCTAATTGATGGCAAGGCTGTGGGCTTACGGTCATACTATAAGCCCTCAAGCTTTTCAAAACTTACGGCCACTTATCACTACCTGGGTGAATTCAGAAGAGGCGGGAATAAGTTTGACCTCAAGCCCCATGAAACTGACATCACTGAGCAAACCGATCATCAAATCCATGGTGGTGAACTTATATTCGATCTCTACAGCAAAAGCTTGAAAAGTAAACTCTCCTTCTATACTGCACTCCAACATATAGACCGCAAAAGTTATTATGGAGCCCAGCAGGATTTAAATGCCTATGGACGTACCTTCGACCTCTCGTATGTGAGTGGTGCCCAGTTTAACTACCGTTTCAACAAGCTTTTGTTTGCTCCTGCCAACCTCACTGCAGGTGCTGAATACCAGCATAACAACTTGAAAGACAATATGCCTGGCTATAACCGTGAGTTGAGACAGCTTATCAATATTGGCGGCTTTTTTGTACAGGGTGATTGGCGCTTTAACCGTGCCAGCCTGATACTTGGTGCCCGCGCCGACAAGCATAATCTGATAAATAAGCTGATTTACAGTCCTCGGGCTACACTTCTTTATGATTTAACTGCTCAATTGCAATGGCGTGGCAGCTACTCGACCGGTTTCAGGGCACCACAGTCCTTTGACGAGGATTTGCATATAATTGCTGTAAATGGAGGCGTTATGCTGATACAGCTTGACCCTGATCTGCGCCCGGAATATTCAAAAAGTTTCTCAACCTCATTAGATAGTTATTACAATGTTGGAAATAAAGAAAATAATCTGATGGTTGAGGGGTTTTATACCAGGCTTGATGATGTGTTTGTACTCGAAACTTTGGAGACTGATGCACAGGGCAATATGAGGGTTGAAAGACGCAATGGCTCCGGTGCTGTGGTGCAGGGCTTCAATATTGAAAACAAAACTGTTTTGAGCCGCAAGCTGCAAATGCAACTGGGTTTAACCCTTCAAAAAAGCCAGTATGCCAAACCAGAAGAATGGAGCGATGACCCTGAAGCTGCTTTGCTCAAATCCCTGCCCAAATCACCGAATGTGTATGGCTATTTCAGTATGACGGCATCCCCAACAAAGCGTTTCAATACTTACCTCACCGGAACTTATACAGGTACTATGAAAGTTCCCCATTTTAAGGGATACATTGCAGCAGATGCCTTAAAAACAACCCCTGCTTTTCTAGACATCAACCTGAAATGCAGCTTTGAGTTTAAAATCAGGCAGCAAACAAAGCTGCAAGTTGAGGCAGGAGTGCAAAACATCTTCAACAGCTATCAATCCGATTTCGATGTCGGTGCATACCGCGATGCCGGATACATTTATGGGCCTATGAAACCGCGGTCGTTCTTCCTCGGCATTAAGATTGTTTCTTGAACTGATCCATTATGGTATTGATTGCTTAGGGCCGGATCGCCCCGGATGTCTTTCACATTTAATCGTGCTTGAATTCAGCTGGCTCTACATGAATGGTGGTCTCTATATACAACTGCTCCCTGATCTGTTTCTCAATCGTTGTGGCCATGTCATGACCCTGTTTAATACTTAAGTCACTGTTCATTCTTATATGGAAGGTAAGCTCCTTATGTTTTACATAATTATGGATGTGAAAATGATGTGGCTTTAGATGTGAGCCTCCCACATCACGGACAATTTCCTTAATATCCGATACCAGTTTATCTGATGGTTTCTCACCAAGCAGTTTTTCAATTGATTCTTTTACAATTTCATAAACGGCATAAAAAAGCATCAGCGAAATGATAAAGCCAAGCACACTGTCTATCCACCAAAAATAATCCTTAAGCAAAATACCAACCAGCACCACCACTGAAGAAAGTGCATCGGTTCTGTGATGCCAGGCATCGGCCTTTATGGCCATATTCTCGGTTTTGCGATACAGGTATAGTGCATATTGAGCCAGCCCTTCTTTGGCCAACACAGAAATGATGGTAACCACAAGTGCAATGGTGCCAAAATTTGCCGCTTCCCTGGCATTGAAATGTATGATTGATTGCCTGAGGAAGTCAAAGGCAATCAGACCGAGCATAAATCCAATAAACAGTGCGGCGATCTGCTCCCACTTCCCATATCCGAAAGGGTGCTTCTCCGAAGGCTTCCTGGAAGAAAGCTTTACTCCGATTATTACAATAACTGAGCTGATCGAATCGGACAAGGTGTGCCAGGCATCTGCCACAAGAGCGAGTGATCCAGAAATAATCCCCGCCCACAACTTGAGTCCAAATAGCAACCCATTGGTTACGATCGAAACAATACCCTCAATGTACCCGGCCTGGTCACGCTTCATATCGATTCTTTTAAATAAATGTATTGGTAAAATTCATAAAAATTAATGAACAGCTTCCAAATGCTTCATAAAATATTGGTATTTACGCCTCATCTAAGTGCTTTATTCTTATCTCCAAAAGATGGAAAACCTGATCCAAAGATCCGAGAATTTTAACCCGACTGTCTAATTGTATGAATTGCAACCGTTTAATTCTTGCTAATACCAAATATTCCTGATTATCAATTATGCAGTGTCTTAATTCACAAAGAGGCACCTCCGGCAGGCATTTCATTTGTCACCTCATCCTCAAGGTCAGCAAGACTTTTTGAAAGCAGCACTTTTTCGAGTTCATGGCGCATTTCAGCCACAACACTATGGTATTGTTCCAAATAGGCTGTATCTACCGGTTTAGCAGGTGGAGACTCAACCGTGAGTGGATTCACCGGATGTCCGTTTCTGAAAAACCTGAAATCAAGATGTGGTCCTGTAGCAAGCCCAGTTTTACCAACATAACCGATTACCTGACCCTGAATCACGCGCGTGCCTTGATTAATCCCCTTCGCAAAATTCCTTAGGTGCATATAGGCAGTTGTGTAGGTGCTGTTATGTTTGATATATAAATAGTTGCCTGCACCACCTGCCTGAAACCCCTTACGTGTAATAACACCTTCACCGATGGCATATACAGGTGTTCCCTCAGGAGCTGCATAATCAACCCCATGATGCGGCCTATGGTACTTAAGAATGGGGTGATACCTGCTATGTGAAAATCCACTGCTGATCCTGCTGTATTTTAAAGGTGCCTTTAAAAAAGTACGCATCAAGCTTTGGCCGTTCTCATCAAAATAATCACCCACACTATCCTGTTCGAAATAAAAGGCAAAATGATCCTTACCATAGTGCTGAAACCGCGAAGAAAGCACCTTGCCAATACCGATGGGTTTGCCGTCAACATACAAACGCTCGTAGATCACCTCAAACTGGTCTCCTTTTTGAATGCCAAAAAAATCAATAGTCCAGGCATAAACCTCGGAGAGATAATTGGCCAGATTAGGATCAAAACCTCCTCCGACCATGGCATTCCATAATGATGAACGAATTACACCATGGGCTGATTCCATGCGACGTTCTATTTGTTTTTGACCCCGCCACGATTTGAGTGAATCATTTAATCCAAACACGACATATTCCGTGTTATTGATCTCATAGGCAAAATAAAGCGGTGTATTTAATGAATCCTTTACTGCCAGAACGGCATAATCATTACCGGCACGTATTCGACGCACATCAAACACTTCTTTTCGATATCGGGCGATATGATCGATAGTGGCATAATCAACACCAAAGCCGAGAAGAATATCGGCAAGAAACTGATTACGTCTGACCTGTCCATGAAACACCTCAAGAGAATCAACGTTGACATCAAACAAAAAGGCAGGCTCCGGACTTTCCCCGGAAATATGCTCATCAACTTGACCTTGATCGCGAGTGGCACATCCACTGATACCTAAAACAAGAGTAGTTATTAAACAGAAAAAAAAGATAGATTTTCTTTTATAATGACAGGGCATAGAGGCTATTAATGTTTGAAACCAAATTAAAACAACTGTTAAATGGTTAACTTACCAGTATGAGTTGAGGCAAAAATAATAGAATTCGCCATACCCGGGAGTTAGGTTTTGTCAATTTAAACCACAAGAAACCTAATCACCCATTCTTATGAGCATACGCTAGCCCTGCATGATATGCTGCTAAGTTTAATTTCACCACATCTTCGCCTTTGCTTCCAAAAATCGACCTGATGGCCTTTTCGAGGTTTTCAACCTTTAAATCAAGGAAAGGGGATGAAGCACCCAATATAACCATATTGGCAGCTTTAACCGATCCACATTCCTTTGCGATCTGATCGGCATCAATTGTAATATGTTGAGGTTGTTTCCAAATTTCCTGCAATATGGTTTCAATTGGAGGATAGTCACGAATATTAACAAAGGGATTGATGCTGGTGATAATCCAACCATTGTCTTGCAGCATAGGGAGATAGCGCAGAGATTCCATTGGTTCAACAGCAATAATAAGATCAGCTTTCCCTTCAGGGATCAGATCTGAAGCAATCGGTTTTGAGGAAAGACGTAAATGGGATTGTACGGCTCCACCTCGCTGGCTCATGCCGTGTACTTCAGCTTGCTTGATATGCCGATCCTCACTAAGGGCAGCCATGCCAATACATGCAGCTATGCTTAATATTCCCTGACCGCCAACTCCGGCCAATATAATGTCTTTTTTCATCTCACTTATTTTTCAGATTTTACAATTGTGCTGCTTTCACCTTAGCTTTTTGCCGCATTCTGCGACCCAGCGTCTGGATACATTCTCTACGAGGAATAATCACTGAAACGCCCTGGTATTCGAGCTCCTTCTTGATTGTTTTCACATTCTCTTCATGGAACTTGCGCAAGGGTTTCAATACTTTGATATGTTCTTCAGAAACACCAACACCTCGACAAATATCTTCAACCTTCCCGAAGGCAGATGAGGTTTGGCCACCAGTCATTCCGGTTGTAGAGTTATCAAGTATGAGCACTGTTATTGGAGCGTTGTTATTCACTGCATCCAACAAACCCGTTATACCCGAATGAGTAAAAGTGGAGTCACCAATGGCAGCAATGGCGGGTACAAGTCCGGCATCAGCTGCACCTATAGCCATTGTGATTGATGCTCCCATATCAACACAGCTATTAATCGCTTCCAGGGGCTCCAGGGCACTCAGGGTATAACATCCGATATCAGAAAAAACACGCCCTTTGCCATAGGGCTCCAGCGCTTCATTCAAAGCGACGAATGCATCTGTATGCGAACATCCGTCACAAAGCTTAGGCGGACGCCCTTTTATAAAGGCAGGAGCCTCCGAGCCTATTCGGAATTGCTTTCCGAGAGCCTTGCCTACAATATTTGGGTTAAGTTCACCATCGCGTGGCACAGTGCCGTCAAGACGGCCATGAATCACCTTACCGCTGTTTAGAATGCCCCTAAGCAGTTCTTCGATTATGGGATATCCGTCCTCTAAAATCAATATGGCATCGCTTGCATCATACAATTGACTGATCATATCAACGGGCACTGGATACTGGGTTAGTTTCAAAACTGAATATGGGATTTCCTCATCCTGAAAATTCTCCATCAGGTAATTATTTGCCAGCCCACAAGCTATAATTCCAAGGCTCTTAACCGGTCCCTCAGATAAGCTGTTAAAACCTGAATTGGCAGACTCTTTCTCCAGGTTTGGCTGCTTATCAAGCAATTCCCTGTATTGTTTGCGTGCAATATTTGGCAGCAACACAAACTGGCGCAGATTATCCGGTAGCTTGATTTCATTTTGGGGAAGCTTGGTTTTTAGATCAACTCCGGTGCGTGAATGTGCTAAGCGTGTTGTAATTCGCAATAATACAGGAATATGAAATTTCTCTGATAACTCGAATCCATAATGAACCATATCATAGGCTTCTTGTTGATTGGAGGGTTCGAGTATTGGAATAAACGAAAACTTCCCAAAAAAACGGGAGTCCTGCTCATTTTGGGATGAATGCATGGACGGATCATCAGCTGCAACAACGATAAGCCCTCCATTGGCACCGGTGATGGCTGAATTAACAAAACCGTCAGCAGCCACATTAAGCCCAACATGCTTCATGCATACCATTGCCCTTTTACCTGCATACGACATTCCAAGTGCTGATTCCATGGCCGTTTTTTCATTGGCAGACCACAGCGCACGAATATTAGTCTCTTTTGCTTCTTTCGAAGCCTGAACATACTCCATAATTTCAGTTGAAGGGGTGCCGGGGTAGGCATATATACCTGACATACCTGCATCTATACCGGCTTGTGCTATCGCTTCATCACCTAATAACATTAATCTTTGCATGATAGTATATAAATGTGTTCGTTCTTAAATCTTCTGTTACAAAATTAACAAATTAGATATTTTGACATGATCAGAATTATAAAACATATTGATTCTAAATAATGGTAAGTAACCCATATTGCTTTTGCTATAACTGGAAATCACATTACGCAAGTTGCGATCAATGTACTGGTAAAATGTCATAAGTTTGTAAATTACAAAGAAGAAATGAATTTTTTAGCTCACGCATATTTATCAGGGAACAATCCGGATATTCTGTTTGGCAATTTTGTCGCTGATGGAATAAAGGGCTCTGCAGTGGATGGCTATGCATTGGATATTCGTAAAGGAATCACATTGCACCGTGCTATTGATGCATTTACGGATAACCACCCTATTGTAAAACAAAGTGTAAAACGTTTACAACCAGTTTTTAATAAATACAGTGTGGTCATTGTTGACATCTATTACGACCATTTTCTTGCAAAAAACTGGACAACATACAGTAGCATGGAACTTAAAGACTTCGCTGCCAACATCTATAAATTGCTTACAAAACGATACAACTTATTGCCTTCCCGTACAAAACGAGCCCTCCCATTTATGATTGCACAAAACTGGCTCGTAGGATATGCCAAACTTAATGAGTTGCATCGGATCTTTTTAGGAATGTCCCGCAGAGCCAGATTTAATTCCGGCATGGAAAACGCTGTGGATTTTCTAAGGTTACATTATAAGGAATTTGAACAGGATTTCACACATTTCTTTCCTGAACTAAAAGCCTATTGCCAGCAATTTAGAGCCAGCATGTAACCAAGTATTATTGTCCCTAATAAATTACCCAAACTTAAGAAAGTTAACCCTTGGCTGCAGGATTGTGGAACTCTGATTTAAGTGCCTCTTCAACCTCTCCAAGGTACTTGATATCAAACAATAAAAGATTGACTTCGACATGAAGCTCTCCATTTTTCTTTGCCTTTAGGATGGTATTTACATGTTTTGAGAAATTTACCCAAGGTAGGGATACACAATAATTCTTGATGGCTTTTTCAAGTTTTAAGAAATCATTAAATGAGCTGTTTACCAATGCTATATTAACTGATTTGTTATGCTGCTCCGCTTCTATCTTAGAATAAACACCCATGTTTAAAAGCCGACTGTAAGGCACGTAACTTTTTCTTCCATCATCTGATAAAACTTGTATGTCCGTTAAACCAAAATGAAGAATCTTGCCTTCCAGATCAGTGATTTGAATAATGTCGCCTTCGTCAAATTTTCGTTGTGCATTAAAAACTATCCCTGCCACAACATCACGCAAGTAATATCGGGCAAGCCAAAAAACAAGTAAGGCCAACAAACCTGCTACAATATAACCAAACAAGTGGCCGTCAGCAGCGAACAGGAAGCTAAACCAAGATAGAAAAATCAACCAGGCCGCCATTTCTGCCAGGGGCAAAAAGTGTTTACTAACAGACTTCCATCGCTTATTTTTTACCAGGATCGGCAGGACAGTCTGCAACAATCTGAAAATGACAAACAATAATGTGCCATAAATTGAAAATGCTATAAGCAAGCTTTGCCAATGTGAGTGTTCCGTTGTCATTTACTGTAATTAATTTTCTGTTCTCCTAATTATTTCGCGCTTCAAAACCATGTTTACCTGATGCTGAAAATAAGGTTGAATTTCCATTACTGAGCCGGTTGTATCTATCAGAATTCCGGCTCTTTTTAATATGCCAATCTGCTGTTGAAGTTCTGCATCATTCAATAGTGTAATCCTTCGTAATTTCTCCAGACTGACTTGCTTATGCAATAGAAGCTGCAGCAGCATCTGTTTCAAATCGTTATCAAGGCTTTCCAAAGCATATAAATCAGGTGTTTTTGGTGATGCAACCACAACAATTTTATCTTTTACCGCCTCAATAGAGGCAACCCAAAGTAAAAGTGCACTTCCTATAACGCCATCTGATTGCTTAAATAAACTGGAAAACAATCTGGCCTCACGAGTAATGGTAAGTCTAGCCGATGACCTGCGATCAATTTGTAAGTCATAACCGGTGGTGCGATGTCTGAGTAAAATTGATTTTTGAAGATCTCTTGAATTCATCGGAGGTAGATCAATCTGCTGTATGGTAAAATCATTCAAGCTAATTTGCTGGCAGATTATGTTGTATGTTAGTGTTCTGCAAGTGAACACAAAAAGTATCTTCGAGCAAAATTCAGTAAAAACATCATAAAGGTTCTCAATGAAACGTAATCCGAGCAAAGACCTTTCCCACCAAAGCTCCAACCCGTCAATAATCACAACCGAATTTTCGGGTAATGCCGCCAGTATTTGCTTTGTTGTCCCGGAATATGATGTGGCCTGACAAAGGGCTTGATTGAAAACTTGCTCATCAACACTTCCCCCACGCGGCGAATTAACGAAAAATACTTTACGATTAAACAAGAGACGGCTGGCCATATGATGCACAAAAAATGACTTGCCTGCTGCAGGACCGGCTGTTATAGTTATAAAACCTTTCATGCCCGATTTATGACGGTTGATTGCCTGCCTGGCTTGATTAAGCTGTTCATCACGTCCAACCCAAAGGGCTGATTGTGCAACAAACTGCCCTGTAAACAATTGCCGATAGTAAAAAGGTAATTTAGTCAAAATTTCCGGGCTTGGCGAAAGCTGTTCCTTCAATTGGATTAGTTTGGATAGTGGGGATTGGATGCTATTATCTGAAGCGGCCAGTCGATCACTTATCATCAATGCATCACTATGGCTATGCCAAAATCGTGCTTGCTGCCTTGCTAAAAAATCCATTGTGTCCTTATGAAGATTTTTTAGCATATTAAAATGACCATGCTTTAACTTCCCCGAAACTGAAGCATCATACTTCAGGGCTGATCTGGCAAGTCCATAAATTGTAAATAATACTTGTAACTGTTTGATCCTTAAACTTATGTTTTTAGAAAATTGTAATGCAGTATTTTCTATCTCTTCATGCTGCCTTTGAATAACTATTTGCTGCTCCCGGACCAGTTCTTGTTTGCCCTGCTCTGAATCATACTCATCAGGTTCATTCCCTGATGACTGTGATTCAAGGTTAACTGATAATAACCTTGCTGAATCGGTAATGATTGAGGCTTGTTTCAATACCGCCCTATACAAGGCAGTGGCTTCATCAAAATAGATATCCATTAATTGCCGCTGAATGTGACCATCAATCAGTTTAGATACGTTCAGCACCATCGTCTCCTCATATTCCAACTGGCCTTTAATTATTTGGTTCAAGGTAGACTCATTAAATATCAATATCTTCTCAGGAATATCTTTCTGAATGTTCTTAGAATTGATCAAGGTTTTCTCCAAAATTCGATTTAATTCATTCTCAAGTATTCGTTCCTGAAAAATAAAAAGATCTTTTGGCAGCACCTTTTGCCGGAACTCTTTCTCTGATTTCCCCTCGGCTATTTCAGTTAAAAACAAATTCAGCTTATTTATCTGCACTAGAATGGGTGAAATGAGAACCGTTTTAATTTCGCTTACACTATCCTCTACAAGCCTCACCAACCGTGATTCTAGCAACATCAATGAAGCTTCTGTTTTTAAGGTATTCAACAGAATTTCCTCTCGTGTTGACCATCGCATTGGAGTATTCAACAAGTATTGGTTTCTTCTTTTCTCGGATTTTCGTTTCTTCCGGTTGATAAAATGATTTGGGTGCAGGCTGCTGGCTTCCCTCCCCAGTTCATTCAATATTTTATTCAGGTTCTGTAATAAGATCGACTTATGATATTTAGGCTGATTAGCTGTAAGCTTTTCAACTTCCAGTAATTGCTCTTCAATGGTTTGGTAGAATGTCCTTATCAAGTCAGTTAAATGATCTTCGTGTACATGGTTCTCAAGGTAAGCAAATGCATCATTGACCGAGTAGATCAACTTACGGTATTCGAAATTAAGCTTGGTCTGCCATCGTTCAAAACTCTGAACGCTCTCAAGTGCAACTTGATTTAATCCATCTGAAAGGGTAGATTGAGCAAGTTGCTTGAACTTGATCTGATACACAAATGATCTCCTCGAAGAAAACAGGTGTAGTGCTCGCTTTCTTAATCGAAAGAATTTCATGCCAAACTCACTATTCTTATCCTTGATCAATTCAACCATACTCACTTCAGTACTAATCTTATCCTCCAAATTGACCAAGGCCTTATCCTTCAAAGTCAACAATTGAACAATTGAAGCCTGAAGATAATCAGTACGGTCCCTCCCCATCGAACTCAGCAGCTCTTCAGTCATCCCAATAATTTTGTTAATTATTCCTGTTTTTAACTGATGAACAAACAAAAGCTTTTGAGGTGATTTTGTTTGTGGTAGCTTCGACTCAAGTGTATGCAGTGTTTTATCAATTAATTGTCTAATTGACCTGGCTTTTTCAATCCGGTACTGGTATAAAGGTGCAATTGTGTCTTCAAATACTTGTTGAAATTCAGATTGGATATTGCCCCATAAGCGTTTAATCTGTTCTGCAACCAATTCGTTATTAATATGATCTATATTGATAACTGTATGGTCGATCTTCGAATCAGTTGATGAAACTGTTTTGGAAACACCAACGATTTTCTTATTCTGAATCAGTTCAAGTTTACCAAAATCAGTAGAAGCGCACACCATTATGGTGGTTCCAATTTTTTCCAGCAATTTGTTATTTGATTCTATAAATGACTTGGATGATTGATCATTTATCTCTGGCAATTCAAAAATTACAAGGTCTGTTTCATCGGATTCCTCCTCAACAATTGTATAATAAGGCTTCTTTTCCAACTGATTATTAATAACTTTCACCTTGGCTTGCAATCTCATTTGCTCAAGACTGTCTTCAACCGTTCTTCTGATCTCGTCTTTGTACTCATTTTGTTCATTCACCACAAGTATTCGCAACTGTGCACTCCGCCATTTCTCTGATAGTTGTAATAGCCTTGTTATCGTGAGCGCAAATCCACTATGATGGCTAGCGTTAGCTATCCAACAATCGATTGTTTTATATGTACCAAAACCTGAATTAGAATCATATCTGATAATAATATTATTCAAGTCCAGACTTTTGAATGTTTGTATCAGCCTTGCGAAACCATCCGGGTCTTTTGTGTGTTTAACCCACCCCATCATAATGGTATTGGGTTCGATACCTGAAAAACCATAGGTACGGGCAATCATTTCGATCCCAGTATATATATTCTTGACAGCTTGTCTTCTATGAAAAATACCAGCCTCCTGCATTTCATCTGTTTTGGCTTGAGGGCTTTTTGGGAACAACTCATCAGAATCGGGTTGCTCAATCAAGTCAAAATTAGATAAAACACCTTGTTTGCCAACCAATGATTTACCGAGTTCGATCAGATGCGGTCTTTGGGTGGTGCCACCGCTAAATAGGATGATATTCGGAAGCCAGTTACGCTCATCTGTTTTTGAGGTTTCCAGCTTACGCAATGCGATACGGGTCAGCGTTAGCCATACGCTTTGCCAAACATCACCGTATTCCAATCGCAACTGCCTTTTTTTTAGAAATAAGTAAAGGGCTGCCATCACGATCAATGCAACAATCATAGCCATAAAGTCAAGCTTAAACATCACCCCAAATGCAGCTAAAAATCCTACCAGGCCCACATACTTATTGACTTTAAATGATGGCCTGAAATCCACACTGGAAAGACTTTCAAGATAAAAGGCCAGATTGATGAACCCATAGGAAGCCAGGTAAAACATTGTAACAACACGAGCAATCACATTCAGGTCTCCTATCAAAATGCCAGCCTGTGCTATGATAAACACAAACAATAAGGCTGTGCGAGGTTCATTATTGATGCCAAACCCTTTTGCAAGAAAGCGTGGACCTATCTTATCCGTTGCCATAGCTTGTGTGATTCGAGGACCGCCCAAAATGCCACCCAAAGCGGAAGATAGTGTAGCTCCCCAAATACCTGCAATCACCAGGGGTGCAATCCATGAGACTTTTAAAAGAAAATTAGTGTCGTTGATTAACAAATCAGGATTCACATAAAAGGCAAAGACTATTGCAAGACCAATATATATGATAAACCCAACACTAATGGCTGCCAATGTGCCCCTTGGAATTGCCTTGCCTGGTTCCTTCAGATCACCTGACATGGCAATACCAGCAGTAAAACCGGTAACTGCTGGAAAAAACACCGCAAAAAGTATTTCCATAGGCAGTCCTTCTGTCGGCGCAAACAATAAAGTTTCAGCAGCCTGATGCTCTATTTGTGATACCACACCTACAACAATTGAAACCAGCGAAAGAATAATGGCAGCCAGAATATAAAACTGAGTTTTAATTGCTAAAGATGTGCTGATATACGCAATTATCACAAGTACCAAAATGGCAGTTGTTCCGATGAGCCTATAACTGTTAATAGAAGGCTCCAAACCAAAGAATTCCTGCAAATAGGGAATAGATATAAAACTCTCAGCAAAACCAATCAGGTATAACGAAATACTAAGTGCTGTACCAACAACAAGGGCAATTCCAATAGCACCTCCAATAGGCAATCCCAGGCTTCTGCTCAATATGTAATAGATCCCGCCTGCTCTTATCTTCTTATCTGTTGCAATGCTGGAAACACTTAAACCTGTGCTGAAAGAAATGATGTGTGCCAGCAAAATGATAATAAGTGTATTGAATAAGCCGGCATGACCAACAACCCATCCCAAACGCATATACATAATAACACCCAGAATGGTTAATACTGAAGGAGTAAACACACCAGCAAATGCTCCAAATCTTTTTGCCTTACTATCAAAATTCATGATCCGATCTCATTTAAAAAATAGTTGTGCGCGATAAAAGCTCATAATAATCTATCAAAGATACATAACTTGAAACATAAATCTACCATCATCTTAAGCAATATCTAAGTTTATCGAAGAGCACTTCGATCAGTTCCTAATGCTGCATACCACAAAATGTGATTGAAATAAATAAGACCCTATTCTACCAGGCTATGGCAAATATTTTTGGTTTCTCATGCGTTATGTGTTAGTTTTACGATCCATTTATGTTAGCACAATATGTCTGAAAAATTAATTTTGAAAGAAAACAGAATAGAGCTGCTGAAAAAAATACCTGTTTTTACCAGCTTAAGTAGTGAAGCCTTAGACGAATTGGCTGAAAATCTTGTTGAAGTAAAGACCAGGGCACAGGAACCTTTGTTTAAAAAAGGGGATCTTGGGGATCAAATGTTTATTCTTGTTGAAGGCGAAGTTAGGGTACATGATGGCAACCACCTTATTGTCCGTCTGACTGATGGAGATATTTTTGGTGAATTTGCCTTGATCGATCAGGAAAAAAGATCTGCCTCAGTAACAACCGAAAAGCCCTGTGTTCTCCTCCAATTAAGCAGGAAAGCACTTGTTCCATTTATGACCAAGTATCCTGAGCTTATGCTTGGTATGCTGCATGCCCAGATCAGGCGTATGCGCGAGATGAACGATTTAAAAGAAAAATTGGCAAAGAGCTATCTAAAAATTAGCAAGCAAAAGGAAGAAATTGAAAAACAAAATGACTCTATAAAAGAAAAAAGCCTTATCGTCGAAACACAGAACATCGAACTACGACAACTCAATGAACAAAAACGTCAACTTATGAGCGTGCTCATTCATGGGTTAAAAAATCCGCTTACAAGCGCAATGATGATGACTGATTTGCTCGTACAAAATATACCAGACAAGCAAGATGTGCAGGAATACATTGATGTACTTAAAAACTCCATGCAGCGAATGGATAGTGTTTTTAATGATATCATACGAAACAATCAGCGTGAAGAGCCTGATCATTAAACCCGATCACCGCCTGGTAATCAGCTTATCACTGTAGCCAGCAATCGCCTTCGCCCCCCATGGTTTCGGAATTCACATAAATAGACCCCCTGCCAAGTGCCCAATGCCAATTTGCCATTCACAATGGGAATACTTACTGAACTGCCATAAAACGAAGCTTTTATGTGTGCGGGCATATCATCATCACCTTCAAAAATATGTGTGTAACATGGATCACACTCAGGTATGAGCTTGTTGGTAAAAGATTCCAGATCACGTCTTACGGAAGGGTCTGCATTCTCGTTAATGGTGAGGGCAGCAGATGTATGCTGGATAAACAAGTGAAGTACACCACTGCTAGGTAATGTGCCTATCTGTTTCTCAATCTCTCCGGTAACCAAATGAAAACCTCGTTTATATGCAGGCATTTCTATCTGATGATGTGTAATCATAGTAAAAGTTTTCTGCTATTTATATGATATGCAATAAGATCTAAATTTAGAAAAAAAATGGGCATAGCAACCAATACCATGCCCATTATCATCTATATGAAAACACTACACTGTATCTAAGTCTAAACTACTTTTTTGTTGATTTAACTTTTTCTTTGATCCCGACCATCTCTTCAAGCATTTCCGTGGTTATCGATTTCGGTCGCTCAAGGGGATACAGCAATGCCCTATCCCAAACCAGGTTTGCACTTATGCCGATAGCCCTACCAATTCCAAATAGCACGGTATAAAAATCATATTCCGTAACACCATAATGCCATTGAATCACACCACTTTGCGCATCAACATTTGGCCATGGATTTTTAGCTTTACCTTGTTCTTTCAATATGGGTGGAACTACTTTGTACAGGATATCAACATATTTAAAAATAGGATCATCTGCTATATGTTTCAGGCTGAACTCACGTTGAACTGTATAGCGGGGGTCTGTTTTCCGCAATACAGCATGACCAAATCCGGGTATAACTTGTCCACTGTGCAGGGTATCCCATACAAATTGTTTCATTTCCTCTTCCGTTGGAACTTCACCTCCCATTTTATCCATCACATCCTGCAACCATCGCAATACTTCCTGATTAGCCAAACCGTGCAATGGGCCAGCCAAGCCATTGATCATGGCAGAGGTTGAAAGGTATACATCTGACAAGGAACTCCCTACAAGGTGTGCTGTGTGAGCACTCACATTACCACTTTCATGATCGGCATGAATAATGAAATGCATTCGTGAAACATCATCATAAGGCTTCTGCTTGCCCATCATATGTGCAAAGTTGGCACCAAGGTCAAGGTCAGGGTTTCCTACTATTCGCTTTCCATCACGATATAATTTAGCATATATATAGCTTGCAATTTCGGGCAATTTGGCTAGCATATTTAATGTATCTTCAAACATCGGTTCCCAAAGTTCCAACTTATTGATACCTGCCTTGTATTTTTTTGCGAAAAATGATTCCCTAGCCATGGCAAGTATTGCTGAGGAAAACATAGCCATTGGGTGGCTGCAACATGGCCATGCATCAATTACTTCGTACACATAGCGCGGAAGTATCCTACGTTTCGAAAACTCATCAACAAGATCAAGTGCCTGTTTCTCGGAAGGTATTTCGCCTGAAAGCAATAAGAAAAGCAGGCCTTCAACATAAGGTATTTCTGCATTCTTAGGTTTAGGCAACATCTTAAATACTTCAGGTAAAGTATAACCTCTGTATCGTATGCCTTCTTTAGGGTCAAGATAAGAAATGTCCGTGATGAGGCATTTTATACCTCGCATACCTCCAATAACCTGATTTACGGTGACTTTATCAATAACCTTTTCACCATGCTCTTCCATCAAGGCTTTTGTTCTGGGTCTCCACTCTTCAATTTTTTCTCTTAATATTTGTTTTAGCTGGTCTGACATATTTTTTCTCTTTTAGGTTAATTTATTTCGTAATGATTCATCTATAGCGGCCAGAAATTCTTCTGTGTTTAAATAGTGTTCAGGCTTGGTCTCATTACCGTGAATAAGTAATGCCAAGTCCTTGGTCATTTTACCGGATTCCACTGTGGCTATGCAAACCTCCTCAAGCGTTTGGGAAAAATCAATCAAGGCCTGGTTGTTATCCAGACGCCCTCGGTGTGCCAAACCTCTGGTCCAGGCAAAGATAGAGGCTATAGGGTTGGTTGAGGTGGGATTTCCTTTCTGATGTTCCCTATAATGACGTGTCACCGTTCCATGTGCTGCCTCAGCTTCAACGGTTTTACCGTCCGGAGTAACAAGCACCGAAGTCATAAGGCCCAATGAACCAAATCCTTGTGCGAGTGTGTCTGACTGCACATCGCCATCATAATTTTTACAGGCCCAAACGAATCTGCCTTCCCATTTCAAGGCTGCTGCGACCATATCATCAATCAGACGGTGTTCGTAGGAGATTTGTTTTGCTTTGAACTTATCTTGAAAATCATTCCGATAAACTTCTTCGAATATATCTTTAAAACGGCCATCATATCTCTTCAATATGGTATTCTTTGTAGATAGATATAATGGCCATCCTTTCTGCAACGCCATGTTGAAACATGAATGAGCAAATCCACGAATTGATTCATCCGTGTTATACATAGCCAGGGCAACTCCATCATCCCGAAAATTATAAACTTCAAAATGTTGCACCTCACCTCCGTCTTCAGGCGTGAAAGTTATTGTGAGTTTTCCTTTTCCCTTTGTAACAAAATCAGTGGCACGATACTGATCACCAAACGCATGACGACCTATTACGATCGGGTACTTCCATCCCGGAACCAACCTGGGAACATTCTTAATGATAATAGGCTCACGAAAAACGGTACCCCCAAGAATATTCCTTATGGTTCCGTTTGGTGATTTGTACATCTGCATCAACCCGAATTCTTCAACCCTTTTCTCATCGGGCGTGATCGTGGCACATTTAATTCCAACATTGTATTTTTGGATAGCATGTGCCGCATCAACAGTAATCCTGTCAATTGTCCTGTCCCTGCTTTCCATACCCAGGTCAAAATATTTAATCTCCAGATCCAAATATGGAAAGATCAGCTTATCTTTGATAAATTTCCAGATTACACGCGTCATCTCATCGCCATCAAGCTCAACAACAGGATTGGCCACCTTGATTTTTGTCATAAACAGTATAAAATAATTAAGTTAGTAAATAGGTGTATATATAGATACACTGGGTAAAGATACAAATTCTTTCAAATCTGCAACCCTTAGCAGTGCATTCTGTCATTATTTATAATGACTTTAAAATAAGATAGTTGTTAATAGATTAACAATAGAATAATTTAGATGTTCAACCACTGCTAATTCATTATATTTGTCAACGCTAAATCTTTCATTATCATGGAAAATTATTCAGGAATTAAACGAAGCAGTACCAACCGGATTATAGGCGGAGTATGTAGTGGACTGGCATCGTATCTCAATCTGGACCCTGTATTGGCAAGATTGATCTTTGTACTCTTGGCCATCTTTGGTGGTGGCGGAATTCTGGCATATATCATCCTCTGGATCATATTGCCCGAAGAGCCCTATTATACCAACTTTAGCGAAAGTAGCAGCAAAATCAATACAGACGGTGAATCTGAAACAGCAAAGGATGAACATGAAGGATCAAATGTTTACCCTGAAACTGTTAAATCTCCTTCGCACAATGCACAAGTGATCGGCGGCATTATTTTAATCGGTTTAGGAGTAATATTTTTGATGAATTCGTTGATTCCCCGGTTTAATTTTGCCGACTTTTGGCCATTAATTCTCATCATAGTTGGGGTTGCCATCCTACGCCCTGCCTTTAAAACTAAATAACCAGTATCATGAAACATCAAAATATTTTTTGGGGTGTCGTCCTCATATTAATAGGATCCCTCGTATTGCTTGACCGTCTTGGATTGTTTATATTTGAATGGGTTATGGTACGTCGGCTATGGCCTGTTTTGCTAATTCTTTGGGGTGTTTCAATATTGCCTACAAAAGGCTTTATAAAACTTATTCTCGCATTTACTGTGGCTGCACTCAGTGTGGTTATTTATCAACAACGTGCTCCTGAATCGCATACTGACTGGAAAAGGTTTGAGTTCAAAAAAGAGCGTCGCATTGATCATAAAAATAATATCTCACAGCATTTTAGCGAGCCTTTTGATGATTCTATCCAATTGGCGAAATTAAAACTTGATGCCGGTGCAGGCAACTTCAAGCTGTCAGGCCATACAAATGAGCTGTTCGAATTCAGCAAAAGCAGCAGCCTTATGAAATATGAGTTCAGGGTGGAATCATTGAATGAAGAAGCCTCAATCTTTATCAGTCAAAACACCAACATTGTCCTCGGAAAAAACAATAAGAATGATGTGGAAATAATGCTGAATCCCAAACCTATATGGGCAGTTACTTTTGGCCTTGGAGCCGGTAATTTCAATTTTGATTTTTCAGAAATTAAAGTAAAAAAATTAGAATTGGACGGAGGTGCAGCTTCCATTGATTTTAAGATGAGCGAGCTGATGGATGAAACCGACATTAGTATCAATACCGCAGCATCGTCCATAAAACTAAGACTGCCGGAAGGAGCGGGCGCCACACTTAAAAGCAATGCAGTGCTCTCCAGTAGGAATTTAAACGGTTTTGAACAGCTAAGCCGTGGTCATTACAGAACACCCGGATTTGACGATGCAGCACAAAAGTTTACAATCAATATGGATGCTGCGGTATCAAGTTTCACGGTTATCTGGTATTAGTAAGTACCCAACTGCCGCAATATCTTTTTAATGGTCATTTCTTTTTTTCTTATATCCCTGATCTGGCCTTTATGGCCGATATCATGATTATTTCGATACCTTTGTATGAGAAGCTTTGCTTCCCTTAACCCTTTTCATCAAATTGATGAATTCATTTTCATTCAGCACCAAACACTTTCACTATGAAAGAAAATCTTATTGTCGAAATACGCAATTTGCAGATAGATGATTACCTCGATCTGAAAAAGTCAATGATTGAGGCATACGCAGACTGGGAAAATTCTTATTGGAAAGAACATCATATAAAAAAACTACTATCAATTTTTCCTGAAGGACAAATTGGTGTATTTGTAAACGGAAAAGTGGCTGGAAGTGCCTTATCAATCATCCTTGATTACAGCAAATTTGGCGATGACCACAATTACCAGCAGATCACAGGCAATTTTACATTTTCCACACATGATCCAAACGGGGATGTATTATACGGTATTGATGTTTTTGTACATCCCGAATATCGAAATATGCGTTTGGCCAGGCGTATGTATGATGCACGCAAAGATTTGTGCGAACACCTGAACCTGAGAGCTATCATTGCTGGTGGACGAATTCCAAACTACTCAAAGTATGCTGACCAACTCAGCCCAAAAGAATATATCAACAAAGTCAAACTACGTCAAATATATGATTCTACACTGACTTTTCAGCTTGCCAATGATTTCCACGTAAAAAAAATTCTTCGCGGATACATGCCGGGCGATAAATCTTCTGCAGAATATGCCACGCTTATACAATGGCACAATATCTATTACCAACGTGAGCAAAAGCATTTTACTGACATCAAACCTGTGGTAAAACTGGGATTGGTCCAATGGCAAATGCGCCCATTTTCAGATATCTATTCCCTGTTTGAACAAATCGAATTCTTTATCGATGCCGTTAGTGATTACCAAAGCAATTTTGTTCTTTTTCCCGAACTGTTTAATGCACCACTCATGGCTGAGTACAATGATCTGACAGAGGCAGATGCCATTCGCAAACTTGCCCAATTCACTGAACCATTACGTCAAAAATTTATCGAATATGCAATAAGCTATAACATCAATATCGTTACAGGCAGCATGCCCCACTTGGACGAAAAAGGCCTGCGAAATATCGGGTACTTATGCCGTCGTGATGGTACATTTGAAACTTATGAAAAAATACACATTACCCCACGAGAATCTCAATCATGGGGTATGATCGGAGGTGATAAGGTACAAGTATTTGATACCGACAGCGGCAAAGTGGGCGTACTCATATGTTATGATATTGAGTTTCCTGAATTATCAAGGATATTAGCTGACCAGCAAATGCAGATACTTTTTGTGCCATTTCTCACGGATACTCAAAATGGTTATATAAGGGTTAGGAATTGTGCCATGGCACGTGCAATTGAGAATGAATGTTATGTAGCCATTGCAGGCTGTGTTGGCAATTTGCCCAAAGTAAACAATATGGATATTCAGTATGCACAGTCAGCTGTTTTCACACCCTCTGATTTCTCCTTTCCAACCAATGGCATCAAAGCAGAAGCCACACCAAATACTGAAATGACACTTATTGTGGATGTGGATCTCGATCTATTAATGGAACTTCATAGTTTTGGAACCGTTAGAAACTTGAAAGACAGAAGGAAGGATATTTACCGAATACAAAATCTAACAAATAAAACCAAAAAAAACCGGCCTGCATAAGCAAACTGGTTTGATTATTGTTCAGCAATGATGCTTCTAACGGATACCTAATTTTTCCTTTACCTGGGGAGTTAGGTCATGGGCATCTGCACCAACATGAAGCAACACACCGGTAGCAGCATCCAGAATATATGCATACCCATTTTCGGTACCCACCTCCTCAATGGCATTTCTGATCTTATCTATAAGGGGGGTTAGCAATTCAATACGTTTCTCATTGTATTCCTGGTCAGCACTTTGTTGAAAATCCTGAATCCGCATTTGTAGGTCAGTGATTTCTTTTTCACGGGCCTGACGGATCAGGTTCGACATGGTAGCCAAATTATTTTGGTATTCAGCCACTTTATTCTGGTATTCATTAGCCATTGTCCTGAGCTCATTCTCAAGCTGTTGCTCAAACTGAACCAAGTCTTCCTCTACTTTATTGCGCTCGGGCATGAGGTTCATAATTTCATTCGAGTCTATGTGACCAATCTTAAGGTTCTGTGCGTATAGGCCCGCAGTAAAGCTGAGCAGCACAGCTAAAAATAAAACTCTTTTTAATGTTTTCATCTTCTGATTTGTAGATTAAATAATGCTTATAATTTGAGGGGCAAATGTATGAATATTTTCGATTAAGCTCCAAAAACACATTTGCAAATATTATGTTTAAAAACTGTTAACGGCCTGTGCGGTCAGCCCTTCTCACTGTTTGCATCACTGTGCCTATTTCATCAAGCACATCATCGCTGATGTCATTTCGTGGACTGGCATACAAGATGGTGGCTCCACTTGCCTTGTCAAAGATAAATGCAAAGTTGCGGGTATCAGCAATGTCTTGTATGGCATTGAAAATTTTCTCCTGTATGGGCTGTATCAATTCCTGTCTTTTCTTAAAAAGGTCGCCTTCCGGACCAAAATACTTCATTTGCAAATTTTTAGCTTCTTTCTCTTTTTGCAGGATCTCATCTTCTTTTTTGCGCTTCAGGTCCTCCGGGAGCAAGACAGATTGAGTCTGATAATCGCGGTACATGGCTTCGACTTGCTCATATACAGCGCCAATTTCGTTCTCCCATCTCTGGGAAATGGTATTCAACTCTTCCTGTGCATCATTATACTCCGGAATATTATTCAGAATATAATCAGTATCCACATATGCAAAGCGTTGTGTTTGTCCATTTAAAGTCAAAGACGAAATCACAAACATTATGGATATCAACAAACTAAAAATAACTTTTGATGTTTTCATAATTAAGCCTCCTAATGGTTTATTTAAATATCATCTTAATGCTACCAAAAAACCTGCCAAATATTTTGTCTAAGGTAGAAATATGATTAGGTATTTTATTTTTATTCAGACTATTCATCTGTTATTGAGATATTTATTATTTTAATACAATGAATTGCCTAAACTTTGTTAATTGGCATTTCCTTATCAAGACAAATCAACTAATCAATTGACTGGTTGATGGAAAAATGGAACTGGCTTCCATTGGCGCCTGGAATACCAGGTATATCATCAAAACCATATCCCCAATCCAATCCCAATAAACCAAACATCGGTAAAAATACACGCACACCAAACCCTGCTGATCGTTTCACATCAAATGGGTTAAAAGAACTAAAACCCAGCCAGGAATTACCAGCTTCAAGGAATGTAAGCGCATAAATGGTAGCACTGGGGTTGAGTGAAAGTGGATATCGCAATTCGAGGGTATATTTTGTGAATACGTTTCCACCTAAGTTCCTGTCGAGATAATACTGTGGAGTAATTGTTTCATTACCATAGCCCCTCATACCAATAATTTCTCGCCCATCCAGATTGTTATATCCTGAAAGGCCATCGCCTCCCAGGTAAAATCGCTGAAATGGGGTTACACCTATATCCTGATTATAGTAACCCAAAAATCCAAAGCGAAGCCTGGTGGCCAATACAAGCTTGTCCACAGTTTCAAAGTACCACGAAGAATTGATTTTCCACTTATGAAACTCTACCCACTTAAATCGTTCATTTTCGCCTAGTTGACGGTAGTCTTTGTCGCTGAATAAAGAATAAGGTGGCGTAACTTCCAGTGATAATGAAAAATCAGAACCTGATCTTGGGAAAATAGGTTGACTGATTGAGCTGCGTCCGAATACAATATTGTAACTGTAAACATTGAATGAACCTGTACCGGTACCTACCCTGAAAATCTGTGCATAGTTATCGAGGTCATAACGCTGCAAGCTAACTGCCTGATAAAGTGTAAAATAATCGTCAGGCCAAATAAGCCGTTTTCCTAAACCAACTGTTAAACCATTTATCTTAAATGTAGCCCTGTTTGTATCAGATCTGGGAAGTCCGTTTGTAAAGGTAGAATGGTAATAGGATAAGGTAAGCGAAGTTGGTTTACGACCTCCCAACCAAGGTTCAGTGAAGGATGCGCTGTAACTCATATAGCCCCTGCCATAGGTTTGGAAGCGCAACGCGAGTTTTTGGCCATCGCCCGATGGTATGGGCCTCCAAGCTTCCTTCTTAAAAAAATTGCGCATCGAAAAGTTATTGAACGATAAGCCCAACGTACCAAGGATACGACCATAACCCCAACCTCCTGAGAGTTCGATCTGATCAGCAGATGTTTCTTCAACCGTATATTCAATATCTACCGTTGACTCTGCTGGATTTGGCCGGACGTCGGGAACGATTGATTCAGGGTTGAAATAGCGCAGGTTTGCCAATTCACGTGTGGTACGTATGATGTCAGATCTGCTGAACAACTGTCCCGGCCGTGTTCGTAACTCCCTGATTACAACATGGTCATTGGTTTTTGTATTTCCCTTAACCGTCACATTGCTTATACGAGCTTGTTTTCCTTCACGAATGCGAATTTCAAGATCGATGCTGTCGTTTTCCACCAGTACTTCCACCGGATCAGCATTAAAGAAAAGGTATCCAAAATCCATATAATGAGATGTTACATCCATCCCATTTGGGTTGTAGTTTAGGTTGGTCTCCAGCAGTTCCCTGTTGTACACATCACCAGATTGAATACCGAGAATAGCAGATAAGTACTCAGATGTATAAATGGTATTGCCAACCCATTTGATATCGCGATAGTAATATTTATTTCCTTCATACACTTCGATGTCAATGCCAATGTTATTATCATCAATAATATAGATGGAATCCCGAATAACGCTAGCATCACGATATCCTTTAGAATTGTAGCGATCCACAATGAGATTTAGGTCCTCCTCAAAGTTCTTTTCAATGTATTTGGACCCTTTAAAAAT